>NZ_JABFAX010000015.1:52530-223373 GCF_017168395.1 Micrococcus sp. KRD128
TCCTCGACGCGGGTGCGCAGCTCGGCGAGGTCGTCGCGGCGGCCCCGACCCGACGAGTGAGGCACCCCATGGACAGCACCGACCGCCGCGACGACCTCGCCGAGCTGCGCACCCGCGTCGAGGAGGCCCTGGCGGCCGACGACGTGGTGGTGGAGCAGGTGCGCGCCACGGGCACCGCCGAGCACCGCACCGTCGAGGTGGTCCTCGACCGCGCCTCGGGCACCCAGGGCCTGAGCCTGGACGACGTCGCCCGCCTCTCCGGCCGGGTCTCCGCCGCCCTCGACGCCCTGGGCGACCACGTGCCCGGCGTCGGCGCGGGGGAGTACCTGCTCGAGGTCACCACCGCGGGCGTGGACCGCCCGCTCACCGAGCCCCGCCACTTCGCCCGCAACGTCGGCCGTCTCGTCGAGGTCTCGGTCGACGGCGCCGCGCCCGTGACCGCCCGCCTGAAGGACGTGACGGCCGACGACGTCGAGCTGGCCGTGGTGCGCCCGCCCGCGAAGAAGGGCATGAAGGCCAAGGAGCTGCCCGCCGAGCGGGTCGCCCTCGACCGCCTCGGTCCGGCGATCGTGCAGGTAGAGTGGAGCCCCGCTCAGCAGGCCGGCGACGCCGACGCCGCCGCGGGCGAGGACACGGCCGAGCACACGGAGGCATGAGTTGGACATCGACATGAGCGCGCTGCGCATGCTGGAGGCGGAGCGGGAGATCCCGATGGACCGCCTCATCCCCACCATCGAGCAGGCCCTGCTCATGGCGTACCACCGCACCCCGGGGGCCCTGAAGCGCGCCCGCGTGGAGATCGACCGCGCGACCGGCCACGTCACCGTGTGGGCCACGGAGCTGGACGAGGACGACACGCCCATCGGCGAGTTCGACGACACCCCGAACGGCTTCGGCCGGGTGGCCGCCTCCACGGCGCGCCAGGTGATGATCCAGCGCATGCGCGAGGAGGACGACGACAAGGTCCTCGGCGAGTTCAAGGACAAGGAGGGCGAGCTCGTCTCCGGCGTCATCCAGCAGGGCCTGAACCGCCACATGGTCCAGGTGAACCTCGGTACCCTCGAGGCCGTCCTCCCGCCGCCCGAGCAGGTGCCCGGCGAGGACTACGCCCACGGCCGCCGGATCCGCGCCTACGTGGTCTCCGCGACGCGCGGCGCCAAGGGACCGTCCGTCACGGTGTCCCGCTCGCACCCCGGCCTCGTGCGCAAGCTCTTCGAGCTCGAGGTCCCGGAGATCGCGGACGGCTCGGTCGAGATCACGGCGCTGGCCCGCGAGGCCGGCCACCGCACCAAGATGGCCGTGCGCGCGACCCGCCCCGGGGTGAACGCCAAGGGCGCCTCCATCGGCGAGATGGGCAGCCGCGTGCGCGCCGTCATGACGGAGCTCAACGACGAGAAGATCGACATCATCGACCACGTGGACGACCCCGCCGCGATGATCGCCAACGCCCTCTCGCCCGCCACGACCGTCTCGGTGGAGATCCTCGACGCGGACCAGCACTCGGCCCGCGCCGTGGTGCCGCAGTACCAGCTGTCCCTGGCCATCGGCAAGGAGGGCCAGAACGCCCGCCTCGCGGCCAAGCTCACGGGCTGGCGGATCGACATCGTCGGCGACGGGGTCACCACCTCCGCCCCGGGCCGCTGACCGTCCCCGGGAACAGATCCGGGCCCAAACGCGCTAGGATGGATGAGGTCCTTTCTCGATCCGACGCCCGTGAGGGGTGAACGCATGACGTCTCGGACGGTCGTGCGCACCTGCATCGGATGCCGATCGAGGGCGGACCAGCAAGAGCTGGTGCGCGTCGCCCTGGACTCCTCGACGGAACCCCCATCCGTCGTCTGGGACCCGGAACGACGCCGTCCCGGCCGGGGTGCGTGGCTGCACCCCGGCGAGGACTGCCTCCACCTCGCCCTGCGCCGCCGCGCGTTCGGGCGGGCCTTCCGGTCCGCCGTCGACGCCGACGCGCTGGTCCGCACCGCGGAGGCACCGGCTGACAGACCGACAGATGAAGGCGGGTCAGAGATCTGATGCGTACCCGATGAGCACTGAAGCATGAGTGCCCAGCGATGAACTTCACCCCCTGCTATCAGGCAGGCCGTGGTGCGCGTGCCCTGGTGGCGCGCGCGACGGCCTGGAGCAACGTCAACGGTCCCAGGACGCGCTGAGACGGACAGCCCGAGCGGCTCCGTTCCGGCCCGTGGGGCCAGAACAGGAGAACCGTGGCCAAGGTCCGCGTCCATGAGCTCGCCAAGGAGCTCGGCATCACCTCGAAGGAGGCCTTGAGCACGCTCAAGGACCTCGGCGAGTTCGTCAGCTCGGCTTCGTCCACCATCGAGCCCCCGGTGGTCAAGAAGCTGCGCAACGCCTACCCGGGTGCCGGCAAGTCCGCCGCCAAGCCCGGTTCCACGCCCGCCGCCCCGGCCGCGGGCCGTTCCGCCGCGCCGAAGCCGGCGGCCGCCCCGTCGCCGCGCACCGCGGCCCCCACGTCGAACGCCGGCGCCCCGGCGCCCGGTCCCGCCGCGGGCCGCACCGCCGCGCCCAAGCCGGGCGTCGCCCCGACCCCCGGCCCCGCCGTACCGACGCCGGCCGCCCAGGTCCCGGCCGAGCCGAAGGCCCCGCAGCCGTCGGCCACGCCGGGGTCGGCCGCGCCGAAGCCGGGCGCCGCTGCGCCCAAGCCGGGTGCCTCCGCGCCCAAGCCGGGCGCCCCGCGTCCCGGCAACAACCCGTTCAGCCCCAAGGGCGGTTCCGCCGGGTCTCGTCCGGGCGCCCGCCCGGGCGGCCGTGGTGGTGCTCCGCGCCCGGGCAACAACCCGTTCGCCCCCTCGCAGGGCATGCGCTCCGGTCGCGAGGACCGAGCGCCTCGTCCGGGCGGCCCCCGTCCGCAGGCCGGCGCCGGCGGCCCCCGTCCGGGCGGTCCGCGCCCGGCCGCGGGCGCCGGCGGTCCCCGCCCCGGTGGGCCGCGTCCGAACCCGGGCATGATGCCCAAGCAGATCACCCCGGCCCCGCAGCCGGCCCGCGGCCGTGGCCGTCCGGGCGGCGGCCCCGGCGGCGGTCCGGGTCGTCCCGGCGGCCCGGGCGGCCGTGGCGGTCGAGGCAACGCCCAGGGCGCCTTCGGGCGCGGCGGCGGCCCGCGCAAGGGACGCAAGTCGAAGCGCGCGAAGCGCCAGGAGTTCGAGCAGCAGCACACGCGTGAGATCGGCGGCGTCAAGGTCCCCAAGGGCGACGGCACCACCGTCCTGCGCCTGCGCCGCGGTGCGTCCCTGGCCGACTTCGCCGAGAAGATCCGCGCCGACGTCGCCGACCTGGTGAAGGTGCTCTTCACCCTCGGCGAGATGGCCTCGGCCAACCAGTCCCTCGACGAGGAGACCTTCCAGCTGCTCGGCGACGAGCTGGGCTACAAGGTCCAGATCGTGTCCCCGGAGGACGAGGACAAGGAGCTGCTGGAGGCCTTCGACATCGACCTCGAGGCCGAGGAGGCCAACGAGGACGAGGCCGACCTCGAGCCGCGCCCCGCGGTCGTCACCGTCATGGGCCACGTGGACCACGGCAAGACGCGTCTGCTGGACGCCATCCGCTCCTCGAACGTCATCGAGGGCGAGGCCGGCGGCATCACCCAGCACATCGGCGCCTACCAGGTGCCCGTGGAGCACGAGGGCGAGCAGCGTCGCCTCACCTTCATCGACACCCCGGGTCACGAGGCGTTCACCGCCATGCGTGCCCGCGGTGCGAAGGTCACCGACATCGCCGTGTTGGTGGTGGCGGCCGACGACGGCGTCATGCCGCAGACCGTCGAGGCGCTCAACCACGCCCAGTCGGCCGGCGTGCCGATCGTGGTGGCGGTCAACAAGATCGACAAGGACACCGCCGCCCCGGACAAGATCCGCGGTCAGCTCACCGAGTACGGCCTCGTGCCCGAGGAGTACGGCGGCGACACGATGTTCGTGGACGTCTCCGCGCGCAACAACATCAACATCGACCAGCTGCTCGAGGCGATCCTGCTCACTGCGGACGCCGCCCTCGAGCTCACGGCGAACCCGCACAAGGCCGCCCGCGGCGTGGCCATCGAGGCCAACCTCGACAAGGGCCGCGGCGCCGTCGTCACCGTGCTGGTGCAGACCGGCACGCTGCGCGTGGGCGACACCATGGTGGTGGGCTCCGCCCACGGGCGTGTGCGCGCCATGTTCGACGAGAACGGCAAGGCCGTGGAGGCGGCCGATCCGTCGCGTCCCGTCCAGGTGCTCGGCCTGTCCTCGGTGCCGCGCGCCGGCGACTCGTTCCTCGTCACCGACGACGAGCGCACCGCCCGCCAGATCGCGGAGCGGCGCGAGGCGGCGGACCGCAACGCCCAGCTGGCCAAGCGCCGCAAGCGCATCACCCTGGAGGACTTCGACCAGGCCGTGGCCGAGGGCAAGCTGGACACGCTCAACCTCATCATCAAGGGCGACGCGTCCGGTGCCGTCGAGGCGCTGGAGGACTCGCTGCTCAAGATCGAGGTCGGCGAGGACGAGGTGCAGCTGCGCGTCATCCACCGCGGCGTCGGCGCCATCACGCAGAACGACGTGAACCTGGCGACCGTGGACAACGCCATCATCATCGGCTTCAACGTGCGCCCCGCCGAGCGGGTCGCCGACCTGGCCGACCGCGAGGGCGTGGACATGCGCTTCTACAACGTGATCTACGACGCGATCGACGACATCGAGAACGCGCTCAAGGGCATGCTGAAGCCGGAGTACGAGGAGGTCGAGCTCGGCTCGGCCGAGGTCCGCGAGGTGTTCCGCTCCTCCAAGTGGGGCAACATCGCCGGTGCGCTCGTGCGCTCGGGCCTCATCCGCCGCAACGCCCAGGCTCGCCTGGTGCGCGACGGCGTGGTGGTCTCCGATCACCTCAGGATCGAGTCGCTGCGCCGCTTCAAGGACGACGCCACGGAGGTCCGCGAGGGCTACGAGTGCGGCATCGGCCTGGGCAACTTCAACGACATCAAGGAGGGCGACGTGATCGAGACCTTCGAGATGCAGGAGAAGCCGCGCGTCTGACGGCCGGGGCGGGGGCCCGCACGGGCCCCCGCCCTCCGCGTCCCACCCTCTGAACCATCACCACCGGAAGGAACCGCACCATGGCCGATCCGGCACGCGCCGGCCGCCTGGCCCAGCGCATCAAGGTCCTCGTGGCCGAGGCGCTGCGCCGCGGCGTCAAGGACGACCGCGTGGAGCCCGTCACCGTGACGGAGGTCCGCGTGACCAACGACCTGCAGCACGCCACCGTCTACTACACCGTCCTGGGCGACGAGGCCACGGTGGCCGCCGCCCACGAGGGAATCCAGGACAACCGCGGCATCCTGCGCCGCGAGGTGGGCCGCGGGCTCACCATCCGCCTGGTGCCCACGCTCGAGTTCGTGGCGGACACCGTCCCCGAGGCGGCCGCACACCTGGAGGACGTCCTCCGCGTGGCCAAGGAGCGGGACGCCGAGCTGGCGAAGGCGCGCGAGGGCGCGTCGTACGCCGGTGACGCGGACCCGTACCGCGCCGCGGAGCCGGACGCCGACGCCGACGACGCCCCGCGCGCCTGAGGCCCGCGGCACGGTGAGCGCACGCAGCACCGGGGGACAGGCCCCCGACGCGCCGGGAACGGAGGCGTCGGGGGTCGTCCTCGTGGACAAGCCGCAGGGGTGGACCTCGCACGACGTCGTCGGGCGGGTCCGTCGGCTGGCGGGCACCCGCAAGGTGGGCCACGCCGGCACCCTGGACCCCATGGCCACGGGCCTGCTCGTGGTCGGCGTCAACAAGGCCACGCGCCTGCTGACCGCCATCACGGGCACGGACAAGACGTACACGGCCACGATCCGGCTCGGGCAGTCGACCGTCACGGACGACGCGGAGGGCGAGGTCGTGCAGACCCGGCTGGCCAACGCCGTCACGCCCGAGCGCGTCGCCGAGCAGGTCGCCGCCCTGACGGGCGAGATCCTGCAGGCGCCCTCGGCCGTCTCCGCCGTCAAGGTGGCGGGCCGGCGCGCCTACGATCTCGTCCGCGCGGGAGAGGACGTCACCCTCGACGCCCGCCCCGTCACCGTGCACGAGTTCACGGTGCACGAGCTGCGCCGGCTCGACGGCGGCCGGCTGGTCGACCTCGACGTCACCGTGCGCTGCTCCTCCGGGACCTACATCCGGGCGCTCGCCCGCGACCTGGGCGAGGCCCTCGAGACCGGCGGGCATCTGACGGCGCTGCGCCGCACCGCCGTCGGCCCGTTCGACGTGGCCGACGCTCTCACGATCGAGGCCCTCGCGGAGCGCTTCGCGATGACCGAGCTCTCCGAGGCCGCCGCCGGGCTCTTCCCGGTGCGCGAACTGACGGAGCATGAGGCCCACGAGCTCGCCTTCGGGCGGGTCGTGGCGCCCACCGGCACGGGTGAGACGCTCGTCGCCGGGCGCGCGCCGGACGGCCGCGTCATCGCCCTCGTCTCCGACGTGCGCCGCCGCGGCGCCGACGTCGCCAAGCCCCAGCTCGTGTTCGCCCCGGCCGAGGGGCCGGGACAGGGAAGGACCGCATGATCCTCGACGCCTGGTTCTGGACGGGACTGGTGATCGGCGCCGTCTCGTTCGTGGTCTGCGTGGTGATGACGGCGATCCGCCGCCACCCCGCGGACGCCTCGATCCTCTCGGTGGCCGCCGTCGAGCTGTTCACGCTCGTCTACGCGGCGGCCGCCGCCGTCCGCCAGCTCCGCGGGGACACCCTGAACGGCCCCGGCTGGGAGTTCTGGGGCTACATCCTCACCGCCCTGATCGTGCCGGTGATCGCCGTGGGCTGGGCCGTCACGGACAAGACCCGGTGGTCCAACCTCGTGCTGGCCGTGGTCGGGCCCACGATCGCCGTGATGCTGCACCGCATGCAGGTCATCTGGTTCGGGCAGTGGTGAGGAGGACGGACATGGCACCCAGCGACGGCGCCCCCGCGCGCAACCAGGGTCTCGGCCGGATCATCGTCATGGTCTACGCGGTGTTCGCCCTCTCGGCGAGCGCGCGCAGCCTCTTCCAGATCCTCACGCAGTTCGACGCCGCCCCCGTGGCGTACACGCTCTCCGCGGTCGCGGCGGTCGTGTACATCGTGGCGACGCTCGCGCTCGCCCGCTCCGGCCCCCGCGCCTGGGCCGTGGCGCTCGGCGCCGTGCTCGTGGAGCTGGCCGGCGTGGTCGGCGTGGGACTGTGGACCGTCCTGGATCCGGGGATGTTCGCCCATGACACCGTGTGGTCCCGGTTCGGCGCGGGCTACGGCTACGTGCCGCTCGTGCTGCCGGTGGTCGGCCTGATCTGGCTGCTGACGCACCGCCCCGTCCGCCCGGCCGAGGCGGGGGCGCTCTGATGCGGGTCTGGAACAGCCTGGACGAGGTCCCCACGGACCTGCCGCGCACCGTGGTCACCCTGGGCAACTTCGACGGCGTGCACCGCGGCCACCGCGAGGTGCTGCGCCGGGTCGTCGAGCTGGCGCGGGCCCGCGACGCCCTGGCCGTGGCCGTGACCTTCACCCCGCACCCGCGCGCCGTGCACCATCCCGAGGTGCCCCACGTGGACATCATCAGCCCCGAGCAGCGGGTCGTCCTCCTGGACGAGGCGGGTCTGGACGCGGTGCTCCTGCAGCGGTACACCCTCGAGTTCGCGGACCAGTCCCCGGAGGAGTTCGTCCGCGGCATGCTCGTGCACGGGCTGCACGCCGCCGTCGTGGTCGTGGGGCACGACGTGCGCTTCGGCCGGGGCAACACCGGCGACGTCGCGGAGATGGTGCGCCTGGGCGCCCGCTACGGCTTCGAGGTCGAGGCCGTCGAGGAGTTCCCCGCCGAGCACGGGGCCGAGCCGGAGCGCCGCTGCTCCTCGACGTGGGTGCGCGAGGCGCTGGCCGCGGGCGACGTCGCGCAGGCCGCGGCCGTGCTCGGCCGGCACCACGTGCTCGCCGGCGAGGTGGTGCACGGGTTCGCGCGCGGCCGCGAGCTCGGCTTCCCCACGGCGAACCTCGAGACGGATGTGCAGGGCATGATCCCGGCCGACGGCGTCTACGCCGGCTGGGTGCACGACGCGCACGGCGGGGTGTGGCCGGCCGCGATCTCCATCGGCTCGAACCCCACCTTCGAGGACGTCTCCCGCGTGGTGGAGGCGCACGTGATCGACCGCCACGACGAGCGCGTGGAGGACTTCGACCTGTACGGCCAGCACATCGAGGTCGAGTTCGTGGCCCGGCTGCGTGGGATGGTCGCCTACGAGGGCGTCGAGAAGCTCGTGGCGCAGATCACGCAGGACGTGGACGAGGCCCGGGCGATCCTGGCCGCGACCCCCTCCGACCGGTGAGCGCCCCGGAGCCGGTCGTTCCCCCCGCCGTGCCGAACCTGCCGGGGCGCCCGGCCCGGGCCCGTCGGGCCGGGCCCAACCCCTTCGAGACCGGCGGTGAGCACTACGACGCCGTCCGCCCCTCCTACCCGGCCGCCGCGGTGGACCGCGTCCTGGCGGACACCGCCGACGGCGCGGACGTGGTGGAGCTCGGGGCCGGCACGGGACTGTTCACCCGGCTGCTCGCGGCCCGCCCGGCGGACCGGGTGCGGACGGTGACGGCCCTCGAGCCGTCGGCGTCGATGCGCGCCGTCCTGGAACGCGAGGTCGCGGCCGCCACGGGCGGGCGGGTGCGCGCCGTGCCGGGCACGGGCGAGGCCACGGGCCTGCCGGTGGCGAGCGCCGACGTCGTGGTGGCGGCCCAGGCGTGGCACTGGATGGACCCGGCCACGGCGAGCGCGGAGGCCGCACGGGTGCTGCGCCCGGGCGGGCGCCTGGCCGCGGTGTGGAACCAGCTCGACACGGCGGTGCCGTGGGTGCACCGTCTCACCCGGATCATGCACGCCGGGGACGTGCACGCCGCCCGGCCGGAGCAGCGCCGGTTCGCCGCCCCGTTCGGGGCGGAGGAGCACGCGCGCTGGGCGTGGACGCAGCCGATGACCGCGGCCGGGCTGCACGGGCTCATGGCCTCGCGCTCGTACTGGCTGCGCGCGGACGAGCGGATCCGGTCCCGGATGACGGCCAACCTCGACTGGTACCTGCACGAGCACCTGGGCCATGCGGCGGACGCGGTCCTGCAGGTGCCCTACGTGACGGTGGCCTGGTGGGCGGCGCCGGTCAGGGGCGGGCGCCCACGGTGACCGGGACCGTCCGGGCGATCCCGGCCCGCCGCGCCTGCCAGAGCAGCAGCGCCGTGGCCACCGCGACCACCGCCACCGAGAGCAGCGTGGCCGCCGGGGAGCCGGCGGTCTCGGCGCCCACGTAGCTGTCCTCGACGGTGCCCACGAGCGTGCCGACGGCGATGATCACCACGTTGTTGACCACGTGCAGCGCGACGGCGGCCTCGAGCCCGCCCGTGCGCCACGTGAGCAGGACGGCCGCGACGGCGAACGCGGCGAGGTCCAGCAGGATCCACGGGTCGAGCGAGCCGTGGGCGAGGGAGAAGGCCGCCGCCGAGAGCGCCGCGGTGACGGCGACGGCCACGACCGGCCGGCGGATCCACGTGCCGACGGCCAGCAGCAGCCACCCGCGGAACAGGTACTCCTCACCCGCGGCCTGGAACGGGGTGAGCACGAACGCCATGACGAGCAGCCAGACCCAGTCCTGCGCGCGCGGGGCCGTGGGGGCGCCGTCGAGGGCCCACGTGCCCAGCACGTAGGCGAGGAACAGCGGCGTCAGCACGACGACGCAGCGCGCGAGCCAGCGCCAGCGCACGCGGCCCTCGACCGAGTGGACGAAGCGGGCGGCGACGGGGTGGCCCAGGGCCACGGCCAGCAGCGCGACCCCGATCAGTGCGGCGAGCAGGAGGTTGTTCAGCAGCACCATGGGCGCGGAGTACAGGTCGAGGTCGGTCACGTCCGTCGGGTCGGCCGCGTCGAGCAGTCCGGGCCCGGACGTGGCGATCAGGGCGAGAGCGCCCAGCACGCCCCCGAGCACGAGAAGGCCCACCAGGCCGGCCAGCACGAGGCCGAAGGACGCGAGCGGGTTCCACCATCGGGCCCGCGGCGTGCGCAGCAGCGCGGGGTAGCCGTGGCCGATCAGCGGCAGATCCAGGGGCGGCGCGGGCGGCCGGACGGGGAACGACGGCGGGGCCGGGGAGTGGGGTACCGGTGGGGTGCTCACCGGGCCAGGGTAGGCGATGCGGTAGAGTCGACCCTCGGCCTCCCTGCAGTCCGCGGTGGGGTGGGCCCCGCGTCGTCCGCCCCGGCGGGGCGCGGCCCGTGTTCGCGGTACCGAAGTGAAGGAGGCCCACCATGGCCCTGGATCCCGCTGTCAAGCAGCAGATCATCAAGGAGTACGCCACCCACGAGGGCGACACCGGCTCCCCCGAGGTGCAGATCGCGGTCCTGTCCCGCCGCATCAAGGACCTGACCGAGCACCTCAAGGAGCACAAGCACGACCACCACACCCGCCGCGGCCTCATGGGCCTGGTCGGTCGCCGTCGTCGCATGCTGGGCTACCTGCAGAACGTCGACATCGAGCGCTACCGTGCGCTGATCGAGCGCCTCGGCCTGCGCAAGTGACCTGAGGAGGCGGCGCCGGAGCCCGCGGGAGACCCGCGAGCGCCGGCGCCGCCTTTCGTCTGCCCCCGGACGCACGTAGTGTGTCCCGAGGGGAGACCGCCGCAGCCTGCGGCACCCCGGCGCGCCACGGCGCGCCTCCCTGCATCGTCGAAACACCCGACGGCTCCGCGCCCATCGCCCGCGGTCCTCGACAGTGGCTTCCGGACCCCGCCGCACGGCGGGATGCCGAGGGCCTCGATCGAAGACCAGGGGGACAGGGACGCGTGCGGCGCCGTCCACCTGAAAGGAGGCCCTCATGGAGGGTCCTGAGATCACCTTCGCCGAGGCCGTCATCGACAACGGCTCGTACGGCAAGCGCACCGTCCGCTTCGAGACCGGGCGCCTCGCCCAGCAGGCCGCCGGCGCCGCCATGGTCTACATCGACGAGGAGACGTCGATGCTGTCCGCCACGACCGTGGGCAAGTCCCCCCGCGAGGGCTTCGACTTCTTCCCGCTGACCGTGGACGTCGAGGAGCGCATGTACGCCGCGGGCCGCATCCCCGGCTCGTTCTTCCGCCGCGAGGGCCGCCCGTCCACGGACGCGATCCTCACCTGCCGTCTGATCGACCGCCCGCTGCGCCCGGCGTTCGTCAAGGGCATCCGCAACGAGGTCCAGGTCGTCGTGACCGTCACCTCGATCGCCCCGGACGAGATCTACGACACGGTGGCCATCAACGCCGCCTCCCTGTCCACGCAGCTGTCCGGTCTGCCGTTCTCCGGTCCCATCGGCGGCGTGCGCATGGCCCTCATGGACGACGGCTCCGGCACGCGCCAGTGGGTCGCGTTCCCGAAGCACTCCCAGCTCGAGGGCGCCGTGTTCAACATGGCCGTGGCCGGCCGCGTGGTGGGCGACGACGTCGCCATCATGATGGTCGAGGCCGAGGCGACCCCGGACTCCTGGACCCTGGTCAAGGAGCGCGGCGCGCAGGCGCCCACCGAGGAGATCGTGGCCGAGGGCCTCGAGGCCGCCAAGCCCTTCATCCGCGCCCTGTGCGAGGCCCAGGCCGACCTGGTCAAGCGCGCCGGCAAGGACCCGGTGGACGTCCCCGTGTTCCAGGACTACCAGGACGACGCCTACGCCGCCGTCGAGAAGCTCGCCACGGGCCGCCTGACCGAGATCTTCTCCATCGGCGACAAGCAGGAGCGCGAGTCGGCCTCGGACGCCTACCTGCTCGAGGTGCTCGAGGAGCTCGCCGGCGAGGGCAAGGACTTCGCCGAGCGCAAGGGCGAGATCGCCAAGGCCTACGGCTCCCTCACCAAGCAGATCGTGCGGCGCCGCATCCTCACCGACCAGGTGCGCATCGACGGCCGCGGCCTGACGGACATCCGCAAGCTGACCGCGGAGGTGGAGGTCCTGCCCCGCGTGCACGGCTCCGCCATCTTCGAGCGCGGCGAGACCCAGATCATGGGCGTCACCACGCTGAACATGCTCAAGATGGAGCAGCAGATCGACTCGCTGGCGCCGGAGACGGCCAAGCGGTACATGCACCACTACAACTTCCCGCCGTACTCCACCGGCGAGACCGGCCGCGTGGGCTCCCCGAAGCGCCGCGAGATCGGCCACGGCGCCCTCGCCGAGCGCGCCCTGGTGCCCGTGCTGCCGGCCCGCGAGGAGTTCCCCTACGCGATCCGCCAGGTCTCCGAGGCCCTCGGCTCCAACGGCTCGACGTCGATGGGCTCCGTCTGCGCCTCCACCCTGTCCCTGCTGAACGCGGGCGTGCCGCTGCGCGCACCCGTGGCCGGCATCGCCATGGGCCTGGTCTCCGCCGAGGTGGACGGCCAGACCCAGTACGCGGCCCTGACCGACATCCTCGGCGCCGAGGACGCGTTCGGCGACATGGACTTCAAGGTGGCCGGCACCGCCGAGTTCGTCACCGCGATCCAGCTGGACACCAAGCTGGACGGCATCCCGGCCTCCGTGCTGGCCGCCGCCCTGACGCAGGCCCGCGAGGCGCGCCTGCACATCCTGTCCGTGCTGAACGCCGCCATCGACGCCCCGGACGAGATGGCCCCCACCGCCCCGCGGATCATCTCCGTGCGCATCCCGGTGGACAAGATCGGCGCGGTCATCGGCCCCAAGGGCGCCATGATCAACCAGATCCAGGACGACACGGGCGCGGACATCACCATCGAGGACGACGGCACCGTGCTGATCGGCGCCACCGACGGCGCCTCGGCCGAGGCCGCGCGCTCCGCGGTGAACGCGATCGCCAACCCGCAGGTCCCCGAGATCGGCGAGCGCTACCTCGGCACCGTCGTGAAGCTGACCACGTTCGGCGCGTTCGTCTCGCTCACCCCGGGCAAGGACGGCCTGCTGCACATCTCCGAGCTGCGCAAGCTCAACGAGGGCAAGCGCGTGGACGACGTCGAGGACGTGCTCGGCGTGGGCCAGAAGGTCCAGGTCGAGATCACCAAGATCGACGACCGCGGCAAGCTCTCCCTCTCCCCGGTGGTGGCGGAGTCCGACGCCCTGGCCGAGACCGCGGACGCGATCGAGTCCTCGCAGACCGAGGCCTGATCCGCCCCGGCCGGGCACGCCCGGCCCGGTGACCACGACGGCGCCGCACCCTCCCCGCGAGTGGTGCGGCGCCGTCGTCGCGCATGGGCGAGAATGGCCGACATGAGTGTTCACCGTGAGATCCCCCTGGACTTCGACGGCGTGCTGGCGGACGAGGGCAACGGTTCCGTGGTGCGCCGCTCCGTGCTGCCCGGCGGCGTCCGCGTGCTCACCGAGGCCATGCCGGACCAGCGCTCGGTGACCATCGGCTACTGGGTGGCCGTGGGGTCCCGTGACGAGTCGCCCGAGGGCTACGGCGCCACGCACTTCCTCGAGCACCTGCTCTTCAAGGGCACGCCCACGCGCACCGCGATGGACATCGCGGCCGCCTTCGACCGCGTGGGCGGGGAGTCCAACGCCGGCACGGCCAAGGAGTCCACCGTCTACCACGCCCGCGTGCTGGACGAGGACCTGCCGATAGCCGTGGAGGTCCTCACGGACATGCTCACCTCCTCCCTGATCGACCCGGACGAGTTCGAGACCGAGCGCGGCGTGATCCTCGAGGAGCTCGCCATGGACGCGGACGACCCCGTGGACGTGGCCCACGAGAAGCTCGCCGAGGTCATGCTGGACGGCCACCCCCTCGGCCGGCCGATCGGCGGCACGCCCGAGACGATCCGGGCCGTCACCCGCGACCATGTGGTCGGGCACTACACGCACTGGTACCGCCCGGACGAGCTCGTCGTCACCGCCGCCGGCCACCTCGACCACGACGAGGTCTGCCGCCTCGTCCTCGCCGCCCTGCGCGCCTCGGGCTGGGAGCTCACCCCGGGGGCCCTGCCCGCCCCGCGTCGTGCCGTGGACACCGCCGGGGCCGCGGCCTCGCGGGTGCGGACCGGCACGCACACCGTCACCAAGGCGGTCGAGCAGGCCAACGTCCTCGTCGGCGGCCGCTCGCTGTCCACCACGGACCCGGACCGCTTCGCCCTGGGCGTCATGCAGTCCGTCCTCGGCGGGGGCATGTCCTCGCGGCTGTTCCAGGAGATCCGCGAGCGCCGCGGCCTGGCCTACAACACCTACTCGTTCTCCGCCGGGTACTCCGACGCCGGCTACTGGGGCCTGTACGCGGGCTGCCAGCCGGACCGGGTGGATGAGGTGGCCGCGCTGATGGAGGCCGAGCTGGACCGGATGGCCGAGGCCGACGTCACCGGGGAGGAGCTCGCGTGCGCCCACGGGCAGATCTGCGGCGGCACCGTGCTGGGCATGGAGTCCACGGGCGCCCGCATGTCCCGGCTGGGACGGGCCGAGCTGGTCACGGGGGAGTACGTAGACCTGGCGGCCTCCCTCGCCCGGGTCCGGGAGGTCGACGCCGGCCAGGTCCGGGCCTTGGCCGCGCGCCTGGCCACGGGGGACCGGGCGCGCGTCGTCGTCGCCCCGGCCTGACCTCGGCCACGGCCGCCGGGGCGGGCCGCGTAGGCTGGAGGCCATGACCGAGACCCGCACCCCCTCCGCCGTGTCCGCTCCCGACGACGTCCCGCGCGTCGCGATCCTGGGCGCCCGTGGGCGCATGGGCCGCCACGCGGTGCCCGCGGTGCGAGCGGCCGAGGGTCTGGAGCTCGTGGCCGAGCTCGGCTCGCAGGACCGCCTGGACGCGGTGCTCGACACCGGCGCCACCCACGTCCTGGACCTCACGGTCCCGGACGCCTCGCCCGAGAACGTGGCCTTCGCCGTGGAGCACGGGCTGCACACCGTGGTCGGCACGTCGGGCTGGGTGCCCGAGCGCCGCGCGCGCCTGGAGGCGCAGCTGGCTGAGCACCCGGGGGTGGGCGTGCTGATCGCCCCGAACTTCTCGGTCGGCTCGGTGCTGGCCTCGGCGTTCGCCGCGCAGGCGGCGCGGTACTTCGAGTCCGTCGAGCTCGTCGAGCTGCACCATCCGGACAAGGTGGACGCCCCGTCGGGCACGGCCGTGCGGACCGCCGAGCTCATCGGCGCGGCCCGGGACGCGGCCGGCGTGCCCGTCTCCCCGGACGCCACCGAGCACGACCCGGACGGCGCGCGCGGTGCCGTCGTCCACGGCGTGCACGTGCACGCGGTGCGCCTGCGTGGCCTGGAGGCGCACCAGGAGGTGCTGCTGGGCGGGCCGGGCGAGCAGCTCGTGGTCCGGCACGACGCATTCGACCGCGGCGCCTACATGCCCGGCGTCGTCCTCGGCCTGCGGACCGTGGCCTCCCGCCCGGGTCTGACCTACGGACTGGACGGATACCTGGACCTTGGCTGAGCCCTCCCGCACCCCCGACGACGGCGCCGTGGGCCCAACCGAGCACGCCGCCCGTGCCCGCCGCTCGACCGTGATGAGCAAGGTGTGGGTCGGCTTCGTCTGCCTGCTCGTGCTGCTGTTCGCCGGGTTCGCCCTCAACGCGTCCGTCGCGCTGGTGCGAGCCCCGCAGCCGCTGGCCAAGGCGATCGGCGTGGGCGTCATCCTCGTGGTGCTGGTGACCGTGGCCGTCCTGGCCCGCGAGGTGTGGTTCGGCCGCCAGACCGAACGCCTGGCCGACCAGCTCGAGGCCGAGGGCGGACTGCCGGAGGACGACCTGCCGCGCTCGCCCGGCGGCCGGATCGACCGGGAGGCCGCCGACGCCCAGTTCGAGCTGTACCGCGTGGAGGCCGAGGCCGCACCGCGCGACTGGCGCGCCCGCTACCGCCTCGCCCTGGCCTACGACGCCTCGGGCGACCGCCGCCGCGCCCGCGAGGCGGCCCGGGAGGCCGTCCGCCTGCACCGCGCCGGCTGACGCGGCCCACGCGTCGCTCAGCGTCCTCCGACGGCCCGTTCCCCACCCGCCCGGGAGAGCCGGGCCATCACGGCTTCGAGCGGACCCCGTCGGCCGCTGAGCTCGGCGGCCAGCCCGGCCGCGAGGCACAGCACGACGAGGACGGCGAGCAGCGCCCCGTCGGCCGGGTCGGTCCCGGTCGCGTCCACGAGCGCGAGCACAACGAGGTGCCCCACGTAGAGCGTGAGCGGGATGCGCCCCGCACCCACGAGCGGGCGCAGCGCGGCGTGCCCGACCAGCGGCCGGGCCAGCAGGCAGGCGCCCAGCACGGCGCACGCCCAGCCCGCCGCGAGCACGGCGGCCACCACGGACCCGGAGTGCGGGGTGGGCAGGGCGAGCCACAGCGGATCCGGGATCAGCAGCGCGAGCCGCGGCTCGCCCGTGCGCAGCGTGAGCGCCGTCTCGGCCGGGTCCGTGCCGATCGCCGCGGCGACCCGCCCGACCGTGCCCGGGGCCCGCAGCACCGCCGCGCCGACGACGACGGCCGCCGCCCACGCCGCGGCCCCGCCGCCGAGGATCCCGACGGCCACGCGGGGCCGGTCCAGCGGCAGCCGCCCCAGGGCCAGCCCCAGCACGAGGAACGCGCCCCAGGACAGGACGGGGTAGTAGCCCGTGACCGTCAGATCGGCCAGCAGCAGCCCAGGACGCAGCAGGTCCGCGGGGCCGGGGGAGAGCCAGAGCCGCCCGCCCACGAAGAACTCCTGACGGCCCAGGGCGGCCTGCGCGGCCGCGACCACCGCGAACACCAGCACCGGCCCGAGCACGAGCCACGCCCCCGCGATCACCCCCAGGGTGCGGGCGCGCAGGCCCAGCAGGGGCAGCGCGAGCAGGAAGAGCAGGGCGTAGTGGCACAGGATCACCGCCACGGGGACCCCGAGCGTCCCGCACGCGAGCCCGAGCACGAACAGCAGACCCGCGCGGCGGGCGATCCGGCGGCGCAGCGCCGCGCGCCGGACCCCCGTGGCCGGCGTCGCGCCCCCCGTGGACAGGGCCAGCCCGACGCCGGCCAGCAGGACGAACAGCACCGAGGCGCGGCCGGCGAACCACAGGAACGCCGGGTGGGGCGCCCCGTCCGCCGTCACCGGGTCGAGGACGTGGACGGTGATCATGCCGAGCAGGGCGATCCCGCGGGCCGCGTCGACGCCGGGCAGCCGACGACGCGCGGGCCGGTCCGGGCGGACGGCGGCGGGGGGCGGGGACGCAGGGCGGGCTCCTCTCGGGTCGCCGCGCGTCGCGGAGGGGCCACGGACGGCGCGGGCCCCCAGTCTCGCAGGTAGGGTGGGGCCCATGAGTGCCGTCCGTTCCGCCGTCATCCCCTCCGAGATGCTCTTCGGCACGGTCGTGCCCGCCATGGTCACCCCCATGACGGACGAGGGCGCCGTGGACCTCGAGGCGGCCGCCGCGCTGGCCGAGCACCTGGTGGACCGCGGGGCCGACGGCCTCGTGGTCACCGGCACCACCGGCGAGACCTCCACGCTCACGGACGACGAGAACGTGGCGATGTTCCGCACCGTCGTCGAGGCCGTGGGGGACCGCGCCAGGGTCGTGGCCGGCACCGGCACCAACGACACGGCGCACACCCTCGAGCTGTCCCGCCGCGCGGCCGAGACGGGCGTGGACGGGCTGCTGCTCGTCACCCCGTACTACAACAAGCCCAACCAGGCCGGCATCCGCGCGCACTTCGAGGCCGTGGCCGACGGCGTGGACCTGCCGATCATGCTCTACGACATCCCGGGCCGCTCCGTGATGCCGATCGAGCCTGAGACGATCATCGCGCTCGCGCAGCACCCCAACATCCGTGCGCTCAAGGACGCCAAGGGGGACCTGCAGGCCACCACCACCGTCCTGGCGCACACGGACCTCGACCTCTACTCCGGCGACGACGGCGCGACCCTGCCGCTCATGGCGCTCGGCGCCGTGGGCGTCGTCTCGGTGGCCGCGCACGCGGCCCCCGGGCTGTACCGCCGGCTCGTGGACACCGTCCACGCCGGCGACCTGGCCGGTGCCCGTGATCACCACTTCGCGCTGGACCCCGTCCAGCGCGGCATCATGACCCACGTCCAGGGCGCGGTGGCCGCGAAGGCCGTCCTCGCCGCCCAGGGCGTCATCCCGTCCGCAGCCGTGCGGCTGCCCCTCGTCCCGGCCACGCCGGACGAGCTCTCCGTCATCCGAGCCGACCTCGCGGAGGCCGGCATCACCTTCTAGAAGGGACCCGTTCCATGACCGCAGGCACCCGCCTGTCCACCCCGCCCAAGCTCAAGCGGGGCACCTGCCGCATCGTCCAGCTGGGCGGCCTCGAGGAGGTCGGCCGCAACATGGTCACCTTCGAGATCGACGGCAAGATCCTCATCGTCGACTGCGGCGTCCTCTTCCCCGAGGAGCACCAGCCCGGCGTCGACCTGATCCTTCCGGACTTCGACTACATCCGGGACCGGGTGGACGACGTCGTCGGCATCGTCCTGACCCACGGCCACGAGGACCACATCGGCGCCGTCCCGTACCTGCTGCGCCTGCGCGACGACATCCCCGTGATCGGCTCCAAGCTGACCCTCGCCCTGATCGAGGCCAAGCTCGAGGAGCACCGGATCAAGCCGCGCACCCGCGTGGTCAAGGAAGACGACATCGTCGAGTTCGGCCCGTTCGAGTGCGAGTTCGTGGCCGTGAACCACTCGATCCCGGACGCGCTCGCCGTCGCCATCCACACGGACGCCGGCACCATCCTGCACACCGGCGACTTCAAGATGGACCAGCTGCCGCTCGACGGCCGCATCACGGACCTGCGCGCCTTCGCCCGTCTCGGCGAGGAGGGCGTGGACCTGTTCATGACCGACTCCACGAACGCCGAGGTCCCGGGGTTCACCACCACGGAGGCGGAGATCGGCCCCACCCTCGAGCGCTACTTCGCCACGGCGAAGCGCCGCATCGTGGTGGCCTCGTTCTCCTCCCACGTGCACCGCGTGCAGCAGGTCCTCGACGCCGCCCACAAGCACGGTCGCAAGGTGGCCTTCGGCGGGCGCTCCATGATCCGCAACATGACCATCGCGGCGAAGCTCGGCTACCTCAACGTGCCGAACGGGATCCTCGTGGACATCCGCAAGGTGGACAAGTACCGCGACGACGAGATCGTGCTGATGGTCACCGGCTCCCAGGGCGAGCCGATGGCGGCCCTGTCCCGCATGGCCAATGGGGACCACCAGGTGCAGCTGGAGGAGGGCGACCTCGTCGTGCTGGCCTCCTCGCTGATCCCGGGCAACGAGAACTCCGTGTTCCGTGTGATCAACGGGCTCATGAAGCTCGGCGCGACCGTGGTGCACAAGGGCATGGCCAAGGTGCACGTCTCCGGCCACGCCTCCGAGGGCGAGCTGCTGTACTGCTACAACATCGTCGAGCCCGAGTTCGTGATGCCGGTGCACGGCGAGACCCGTCACCTGATCGCCAACGGCCGGATCGCGGAGAAGACCGGCGTGCCGGCCGAGAACGTCATCCTGGCCGGCAACGGCACCGTGGTGGACATGACCGACGGCCTCGTGAAGGTCGTCGGCGAGGTGGAGTGCGGCTACGTGTACGTGGACGGCTCCTCCGTGGGCGAGATCTCCGACTCGGACCTCAAGGACCGCCGTGTCCTGGGCGAGGAGGGCTTCATCTCGATCATCACCGTGGTCAACCGGCAGACCGGCACGATCGTGTCCGGCCCGGACGTCCACGCCCGCGGCGTCGCCGAGGACGAGAAGGTGTTCGAGGAGATCAAGCCGAAGATCGTCCGGGCGCTCGAGGAGGCCGTGCAGTCCAGCAAGGACCACACCGCCCACCAGCTCCAGCAGGTGGTCCGCCGGACCGTCGGCACGTGGGTCAACCGCAAGCTGCGCCGCCGCCCGATGATCATCCCGGTGGTCCTGGAGGCCTGACCCCTCCGGGTCGCCATGCCTGCCGTGTCCGCGGTTCGCGGTAGTTTGGTGGGCATGGCGACCCGTACTTCCCCCACGCGTTCGTCGTCCTCCTCCGCCACGTCCCGCTCCGGCTCCGCCGGACGCCGAGGCTCCGGACGGAAGGGGTCGACCGCGACCGTCCCCGAGGCCGACCGGCCCGCCGCGCCCCTGCGCGCCCTGCACACCCTGTGGATGGGGTTGGCCACACCGGTCGGCGCCGGCTTCCGCAAGCTCGGCCCGGACGTGCGCATCGACCGCGAGGAACGCCGTGACGGCACCGGCCTGCTCCTGCTGCTGCTCGCCGCGCTGATCGCGGCCGTGGAGTGGTGGGGCCTGCGCGGCACCGCCGTCGGCCGCGTGGTGCACGGGGTGGTGGGCGGCACCGTCGGGTGGTTCGCCCTCCTGGTGCCGATCGCCCTGCTCGTCGTGGCCGTGCGCTGCTTCCGCCACGCCACGGACCATCGCGCCAACGGGCGCATGATCATCGGCCTGCTCATGGCCACGGTCGCGGGCTCCGGCATCGCCCACCTCGTGGGCGGCGTGCCCTCGGCCGCCGACGCCTTCGAGGACATGCTCGGCGCCGGGGGCATGGTCGGCTACCTGGCGACGGCGCCGCTGGCCTCCCTGCTGACACCCGTGCCCGTCTGGGTCCTCATGATCCTGCTGGCCTTCTTCTCGGTGCTCGTGCTCACCGCGACGCCCGTCGGCTCGATCCCGCAGCGGATCGCGGGCGGCTACGACTGGCTCACGGGCCAGGACCCCGAGGGCGCCTCCGAGCAGCGGGCCGCCCGCCGTGCCGAGCGGCGCCGGGCCCGGGAGGAGCGCCGCGAGGCCGAGGACCTCGCCACCCCGCTCTCCGTGGACGCGGAGACCGGGCGCACCCACCCGGACCACGACCAGTCCTACCTGGACGGCCCGGCCGCCGGCGCCCACGCCGCGGGGACCTCCCGCCCCGGCCTGTTCGCGCGCCTGTTCGGCGGGCGCCGGGCACGCGAGGAGCAGGCCGCCGACGCCGCCCCGGAGCACACCGCCGGCACCGCCTACGACTCCCCGGTGATCCACGAGGCCGAGGCCGGCTCCCACGCCGCCCCCGAGGCCGAGACCACCCAGGTCCTGCCCCGGCCCGCCCCCCGGCGGGCCGCTCGCGGGGAGCAGGGCGTGTTCGACGCCGAGCGGGCCGCCGCGGACGCGCGGGACGCGGGCCGGGACGCCTCGGACGACTTCGACCCGTGGGTGGACGAGGACGACGCGCCCGAGGACGCGGACGCCGAGCCGCAGCCGCCCGCCGGAGTGCGCCGGCCCACGGCCGCGGACCGTGCCCTCGAGCAGGTCCGCGAACACGCCCGCGCCCAACGCGAGGCCGCCGCCCCGGCCGCCGCAGACCCGGAGGAGGACGCGGGGGAGGACACCCCGTTCGCCCTGGACGACGCCCCGGGCCAGGGCTCCGGGGCCGCCGCGCCGTCGTCGTCCTCCGCCGTGCCCGCCAGCACCCCCGCACCGGTGCCGCCGGTGACCGCCGAGCCGGCCCGCGGCACCCAGTCCGAGCTGGGCGGGGACGTGTCCTACACGCTGCCGCAGTCGGCCCTGCTCCCGGCCGGGCCCCAGCCGAAGGAGCGCTCCGAGGCCAACGACCGGGTCGTCGCCGCGCTGACCACCACGTTCACCGAGTTCAAGGTGGACGCCCAGGTCACCGGGTTCTCCCGCGGGCCGACGGTGACGCGCTACGAAGTCGAGGTCGCCCCCGGCACCAAGGTGGAGAAGGTGACGGCGCTGGAGAAGAACATCGCGTACGCGGTGGCCTCCTCGGACGTGCGGATCCTCAGCCCCATCCCGGGCAAGCGCGCGATCGGCATCGAGATCCCCAACACGGACAAGGAGGTCGTGGCCCTCGGCGACGTCCTGCGCTCGCAGGCCGCCCAGCGCACCGACCACCCGATGGTGATGGGCGTCGGCAAGGACGTGGAGGGCGGCTACGTGGTGGCCAACCTCGCGAAGATGCCCCACATGCTCGTGGCGGGCGCCACCGGCGCCGGCAAGTCCTCGTTCGTGAACTCGATGATCACCTCGATCCTCATGCGCTCCACCCCGGACGAGGTGCGCATGGTGATGGTGGACCCCAAGCGCGTCGAGCTCACCGCGTACGAGGGCGTGCCCCACCTGGTCACCCCGATCATCACGAGCCCGAAGAAGGCGGCCGAGGCGCTGCAGTGGGTCGTCAAGGAGATGGACACCCGCTACGACGACCTCGCGGCGTTCGGCTACAAGCACGTGGACGACTTCAACAAGGCCGTCCGGGCCGGCCAGGTGAAGCTGCCGCCGGACTCCAAGCGCGTGCTGCGCCCGTACCCGTACCTGTTGGTCATCGTGGACGAGCTCGCGGACCTGATGATGGTCGCCCCGCGCGACGTCGAGGACGCGATCGTGCGCATCACCCAGCTGGCCCGTGCGGCCGGCATCCACCTCGTGCTCGCCACGCAGCGGCCGTCCGTGGACGTGGTCACGGGCCTGATCAAGGCCAACGTGCCCTCGCGCATGGCGTTCGCGACGTCGTCGGTCACGGACTCGCGCGTGGTCCTGGACCAGCCCGGCGCGGAGAAGCTGCTCGGCCAGGGCGACGCCCTGTTCCTGCCGATGGGCAAGTCCAAGCCCATGCGCGTGCAGGGGGCGTGGGTCAACGAGTCCGAGATCCACGCCGTCGTGGAGCACGTGAAGTCGCAGATGCAGGTCCAGTACCGCGAGGACGTGATCCCCGAGAAGACCGAGAAGGTCATCGACGAGGACATCGGCGACGATCTGGACCTGCTCCTGCAGGCCGTCGAACTCGTGGTCACCACGCAGTTCGGCTCCACGTCCATGCTGCAGCGCAAGCTGCGGGTGGGCTTCGCGAAGGCCGGCCGCCTCATGGACCTCATGGAGTCCCGCGGCGTCGTGGGCCCCTCCGAGGGCTCCAAGGCCCGCGACGTGCTGGTCAAGCCCGACGACCTCGCGGACGTGCTCGCCACCATCTCAGGAGACACCCCGCCCTCGGCCACCTCCGGCGACGACGACGCCTCGGCGTCGTCCGGTCCGCGCGACCTGGTGCAGGAGGACCTGGACTCGCGCCCGGCCGCCGTGGACTGGAACGATGAGGACGACGAGGGATCGGAGGACGCGTGGCAGCTGACGGGCAGATGAGCACGGCGGGCGGGGCGCAGCACGTGTCCGCCTGGAACCTGCCGAACATCCTGACCTCGGTGCGCATCCTGATGGTGCCCTTCTTCGCCTGGGCGCTGTGGGCCGGCGGGCCGTGGGGCGGCGACTCTCTCCTCGCCCGCTGGCTCGCGCTGGCGCTGTTCGCGGCGGCCATGTACACCGACAAGCTCGACGGGGACATCGCCCGCGCCCGCGGGCTGATCACCGACTTCGGCAAGATCGCGGACCCCATCGCGGACAAGCTGCTCACGGGCACGGCCCTCGTGCTGTTCTCCCTGCTGGGGGAGCTCTGGTGGTGGGTGACCATCGTGATCCTGGTGCGCGAATGGGGCATCACCCTGATGCGCTTCGTGGTGATCCGCTACGGCGTGATGCCGGCCGGCCGCGGCGGCAAGCTCAAGACCGTGCTGCAGACCGCGGGCATCGGCCTGCTGCTCCTGCCCCTGGCCCCGCTCGTGGGCGGCTGGTGGCCGTGGGCCGGCTGGGTGGTCATCGGGGCCGCCACCGTGCTGACGGTGCTGACCGGCCTGGAGTACGTCAAGGACGCGTGGGTCCTGCGGCGGGACGCCCTCGCCGCCCAGCGGGGGGCCTGAGGCGATGACCACGGCGGCGGCCCGGGACGTGGTGCACGCGCTCGCGGACGCGGGCCTCACGGTGGCGACGGGGGAGTCCCTCACCGCCGGTCTGGTGGCCGCGCGCCTGGCCGACGTCCCCGGGGCGTCGGCCGTGCTGCACGGCGGCGTGGTGGCCTACCAGAACGCCGTGAAGACCGGCCTGCTGGGTGTGCCGGAGGACCTGCTCGCGCGGGTCGGGGCGGTGGACGCGGACGTGGCCCGACGGATGGCCCTCGGCGCCCGGGCGGCCCTGGGCGCCGACGTCGGCGTGGCCACCACGGGCGTGGCCGGGCCCGAGCCGCACCAGGGCCGGCCGGTGGGCACCGTGTGGCTCGGCCTGGCCGTGCCCGACGCGGACGCGAGCGCGCTGGACGTGCTCGGCGGCGAGCGCGACGGCGCGGCCACCGCGGTCCTCCTCCGGCTCGACGGCGACCGGGCCGCGATCCGGGAGGCCACCGTCGCCGCGGCGCTGCAGTCCCTGACGCGCCTGCTCGCCGGCCGCGGCCACTGAGGCGGCACGGGGGCGCCGACCGACCCGCCTCGGCGCCCCGTCCCTGGTGCCGACCCGCCCCGCCGCGTAGGTTCGGCGCGATGGAGACCGCATCGCCTCCCACCCCGCCCGAGCGTGCACCGCAGGACGGCGACGACGCCCCGGGCCCCCGGGTCATCGGCCTCGTGGCCGACCCGGGCACCCCGTGGGCGCTCGTGCGCCGCATCGCCGGGGACGTCGAGGACCGGCTCGACGAACGCCTGCCGCAGCCCGGCGGCTGGCGGGTCGAGACGCGGCAGGAGTCGCTGCCGGTCGGTGCGACCGGGGGCATGGTCCTGGAGGAGCCGGTCCGCTCCCTCGCGGACGGGCAGGGATGGGACACGGTGGTCGCCGTCGTCGACCTGCCCCGGTTCGACGGCCGGCGCGGCGTGGTGGCGGACGTCGTGCCGCAGCTGCGGGTCGGCGTCGTGTGCGTGCCGGCGCTGGGGGTCATCACCCCGGCCCGCCGGCTGCGGGAGACGGTGCTGCGGATCGTCGAGCACATCGACACCGCCCCCCACGTGGACCCGCCGGACGGGGAGCTGGACGTGCAGTCCGCCGACGAGTCCGGCGAGGTGGAGGAGGACGGCGGCCGGTCCCCGGCGGACGGGCTCCCCGAGCCCGACACGGGCGCGCTGCGCGGCATCGCCCCGCTGGTCGACGTCGACGCGGACGTGACCACGACCACCCGGATGGGCGGCGGGTCCCGGCGCACGTCCACGGTGTATGTGAAGGGCTGGACGGGCACGCTGCGTCTGCTGGCCGGGATGGTGATGGCCAACCGGCCGCTGCTCATGCCGCGGGACATGACGTTCACGATCGCTTCGGCCAGCGCGGCCGGTGCCTACGGCGTGTTCTTCGGCTCCATCTGGGTGCTCTCCAGCGTGATGTCCCCGGGGCGGCTCGCGGCGGTCAGCGTGCTGTCCGTGGTGCTGCTGGTGGCGTGGCTGGTCACCACGAACGGTCTGTGGACGCACGGTGCGGCCCACCGGCACAGCTCGCGGCTGGACAACCTCTCCACCGTGCTCACCGTGGGCCTGGCCTGCACCGTGGTCTACGTGCTGCTCTTCGTGACGCTGCTGCTGGTCGCGCTCATGATCATCCCCGTGGAGTACCTGGAGGAGGAGCTCGACCAGCCCAGCGGTGTGGTCGACTACGTCCGGCTCGTGTGGCTCGCGGCGTCCATGGGCACGATGGCCGGGGCTGTCGGCTCGAGCCTGGACGACTCCCACCGCATCCGGAACGCCACCTACTCCCTGCGGGAACGGCATCGGCGCTCGGAGCGGCACGAGGGCGACGGGGCCGCCGAGGGCCCGACGGCGGGGGAGGCCGTGCCCCGGGAATGAACGCGACCCCGCCCGACGTTGAATGTAACGAGTCAAGAAGAGTGCCTCGCGGGATCAGGCCCGCGGCCCGGCACCCTTCAGGAAAAGTCCAGGAGTAGGCGATAGACATGATGCGACATCCCGTCCATTCCCACGGAATCACGCGCTGGGTCGATGACCAGCCCCGTCCCCGCGCGGCCACCCCCGACATCAAGGAGCGCAGCATGCCCCTCCTCCGCCACGAGATCGGCGACGTCCTGCGCGACGTCCGGCAGCTCCAGGGCCGCACCCTGCGCGAGGTCTCGCACGATGCCCGTGTCTCGCTCGGCTACCTGTCGGAGGTGGAGCGGGGGCAGAAGGAGGCCTCCTCCGAACTGCTGGCCTCGATCTGCCAGGCGCTGGACATCCCGCTGTCCTACCTGCTGCGGGAGGTTTCGGACCGGCTCGTGGAGCAGGAGGGCATGGTCGTCCCGGACACCCTGCCGGACGACCTGACGGACCCGAGCCTGGGCTCGCTGGCCGGCCGCTGACTCCGCCACTCCCACGGCGCGGGCGCCCCGTCTCGGGGCGCCCGCGCCGTCTGCGTCCCTGACCCCGCGACCGACCACAGAGAGGACCGTCCGTGCGCGAGAGCGAGTTCCGCCGGCTGATGGACGAGGAGTTCGGCCCCGCCCGGGCCGGCCTCGTGGCCGACTCCCTGCACCTGCCCGGCCTGGACACCACCGCGACGGCGGCGCTCGCCGCCGGTGTGGACCCGCGGCGGGTGTGGCTGGCGGTCTGCGACCTGCATGAGATCCCGCAGGAGCGGCGTCTCGGTCGGGACGTGCCGCCGAAACGCTGACGCCGCGACGTCCCCGGCGCCCGAGACCTCCCTCGGTTAGGGTGGTCGAGCGGTCGTGACGGGTGCCCCCGCCCCATTCCGGTCCGTTCCCCCGTACCCCGAGGCAGCAGACAGGAGCCGTGGTGACGTCAGCGCAGGACCCCCCGGAGCGTACGGCACGGATGGCCGCGGCCCTCGCCCCTGGGGACCTCGTCGTGGCGGTGGGCGCCGACCTGAGCGACCATGCACTCCATCTGGCCTGCGCCGCCGGGGCGCACGTCCTGGCCGTGACGCCGGATCCGCGACGGGCCGCCGACGTCGAGCAGTCCGCGCGCCGACGCGACCTCCACGACCGGGTCGAGGTGCACACCTGCGCGCTCGGCGCGCTCCCGGATCAGTCGGCGCGCGACGTGCCGGGGCGTACCGTGGACTGTCTCGTCGGCCGACGTGTGGTGCGCATGCTCGCGATCGACGTCGACGGGCTCGGGCCCGAAGTGCTCGAGGGCGCGAGGGACACGCTGCGCCGCGGCAGGCCGCTCGTGTGGATCGACTGCCCCGACGAGCGGGCGTACCGGGCCGTCGCCGCCGTGCTCTGGCCGCTCGGCTATCGGGTGCAGGACATGCAGGACTGCTCCCCGACGCTGCTGTTCGCCCCGGCCGCCCCGGGCGTCGGCCCGGTCGACGATCCGGGCGTCGACGCGGCATTGCGGCGGCTGTATGCCGAGCGCCGGACCGTCGAGGCCCTGCGTGGGCGGCTCCGGTGCGAGGGCGAGGGCGCCGACACCGCCGGCGTCGTCGGGCTCCACGGCACCGGGATCTCGGAGATCGAAGCCGGGGCACGGGATGACGTCGTGGTGATGCGCGCCGAGCTGGCCGCCGCCCGGCGTCGCGTCGAGGAACTCGAAGCGCGGGCCCGGCGGGACCGGGAGGACTTCCGGGTGCTGCGCGGCTTCGTCGAAGACGTCCAGCAGCGGCTCTGGGAGGAGAGGCAGGCCAGGGCCGCACGCGAGGCCGCCGGTGAGCGGCTGCGCGAGGTGGAAGAGGCGCTCGGCCGCGTGGCCGAGGAGAAGGAACGGGTGGCCGCCACGGCCCGGGAGGCCCGGTCGGCGCTGCGCCGGGTGCGCTCCTCCCGCACCTACCGCGTCGGCCGCGTCCTCGGCGAGGCCCGAACCCTGCAGGGGGCTCGGCGCGCCCTTCCGCGTCTGGTCTCGATCATCCGTGAGAACCGGAAGGACGACGCATGAGCCGCTCCGCCCCCGAGCCCGTCGTGCCCGAGGAGATGACGGCGCGCCGTCGCCCCGGCCCCTCCGTGCCGGTCCGGCGTCGAGCCGGGCGCGCGGGCCGTCTGGTGGTCGCGTGCATCCTGGACGAGTTCTCGCACACCGCCTTCGAGAGCGAGGCCGACCTCGTCCCACTGTCCATGGAGTTCTGGCGTGCGGAGCTCACCGCGGCCCGCCCGGACCTGCTGTTCGTGGAGTCCGCGTGGCGGGGTCACCGGCAGGCCTGGTGGAACACCGTGCACCGACTCGGACCGGAGCTGCGCGGGATCCTGGAATGGTGCCGCGATCGCGGCGTGCCCACGGCCTTCTGGAACAAGGAGGACCCGGTCCACTTCAACACGTTCCTGACGACGGCGGGCCAGTTCGACGCGGTGTTCACGACGGACCTGGACTGTGTGCCCCGCTACAAGCGGGAACTGGGCCACTACAACGTCCACTTCCTGCCCTTCGCGGCGCAGCCCGCCGAGTCGAATCCGGCCGAGGTCTTCGATCGGGTCGACGGCTGTGCCTTCGCCGGGGCCTACTATGCGCGCTATCCGGAGCGGCTGGCCGACCTGCGGGAGCTCTCCGCGGAGCTGTCGTCCGAGGGTCGCCGGTTCGACGTCTACGACCGCAACCTCGGCCGTCCCCCGTCGGGCTACACGTTCCCCGAGGAGTACGACCGGTTCATCGTGGGCGGCGCGCTCACCCCGGACCTGTTGGACGTGCCCTACAAGGGCTACACCGTCAACCTCAACCTCAACTCGGTGAAGCAGTCCCAGTCGATGTTCGCTCGGCGGGTGTTCGAGCTGCTGGCGTCGAACACGCTGGTCGTCAGCAACTTCTCGCGCGGACTCCGACTGATGTTCGGGGACCTCGTGATCTCCACGGACTCCGGTCCGGAGCTGCGCCGCCGTGTCGAGGCCCTGGAGGCCGAGCCGAACGGCGTCGAGCGGCTGCGTGCCATGGCCCTGCGCAAGGTCCTGCGCGAGCACACCTACGCCGAGCGGCTCGAGTTCGTGGCCTCCCGGTCCGGGGTCGCGATGCCGGCTGCGGCGGTCGAGCGCCCCCTGCTGGTCCTGCCCGCGTCGGCCGGACACGACCCGTCCGCGGTCCGCGCGCTCGTGACGGACTGGCGGGCGCAGTCGTGGACGGACTGGGTCCTGGCCGTGGTGGCCGCGGACGAGGCCGACCTGGGGGAGTCCGTCGCCGACCCGCGCGTCGTGACGGTGGACGGCCCGGACGCCCTCGACGCCCTCGCGCGGGCGAGGGGCTGCACCAGCGTGGGCACGCTCGACCCAGGCGACTGGTACGGACCGCACTACCTGGAGGACCTGGTCCTCGCCCTCCGGTGGGCCGATGTCGAGGCGGCCGGGCACGACGAGCACATCGCCGTCGTCGACGGCGTCGTGCAGCGCCGACGGGCCGGCACTGCCTGGACCCTGAGCGAGGATCTCCGGCCCGCGCGTTCGCTGGTGCGGCTCAGCGGCGACGTCACGGCGGCCCCCGGCGATGTCACCCGTCTGCTGGCCCAGGACGTCGTGCCGGGCCTGGCCGTCGGGCCCGTCGAGTACGTGGCAGGCGGGGCCGACGCACCGACGCTGTTGCGGGAGCAGGCGGCGACGCTCGAGCTCGACCCGGGGCTGTCGCTCGCGGCGATCCGCGCCCATGCGGACGCCCTCGAGATCGACGAGCCGGACGAGGAGCCGGACGTGCTGGACCTCGGCCGCATCCTCGAGGGCATGGCGACGTTCGACCAGCTGAGCGTCCTCTGGGAGGAGGGCGGCGCACGGGTGAGCTCGACCATGGAGACGGGCCGGCACCAGTACTGGATCAACCCCCTGATTCGACCCGTGGCCGAGGCGGTGCGCGGAACCGAGGAGCAGCTCCACCTCGACGTCGGGGTGGGGCTCGACGTGATGCTCGTGGCGTTCTGGCTGAACGACGCAGGGGAGCGCATCGGCCATGCGATGATCCCGGCGCGCCAGTACACCCGGGTGCGCGTCCCGGCCGAGGCCACGGGCCTACGGTGGGGGCTGCGCGTCAGCGGGACCGGCAGCGCCGTGATCCACCGGGTCGTGCGGGGTCCGTACGTCGCCCCGCCCGTGCCCATGCTGACCGGCAGCCCGGACCTGCTGGTCACGAACATCTACCCGTCGTACGGGAACCTGTACCGCAACGGCTTCGTGCACGCTCGGCGCCGCAGCTACCTCCAGCGGGGCCACCGGATCGAGGTCGTCGTGCTCGGGGCCGGGGACCAGCCACGGTTCCGGGAGTTCGAGGACGTGGACGTGGCGATGCTCCGCCCCGCCGACCTGGCGGCGACGCTGGCCTCGGGGGAGGTGCGCACGCTGATGGTGCACTGCCTCCTGCCCGAGACGTGGGAGGTGCTCAAGACCGCCCCCGCGCTGCCGCCCACCACGGTGTGGACGCACGGGTTCGAGATCCAGCCCTGGTGGCGCCGGCGCTTCAACTACACGACGGCGGCGGAGCTGGAGGCGGCCCAGGCGGCCTCCGAGGCGCGCTTGGCGATGTGGCGGGAGGTGTTCCAGACGACCGGCGACGACGTCCACTTCGTCTTCGTCTCCCGCTGGTTCGCGGAGACCGTCTTCGACGACGTCGGCGTCCGCCTGCCCGAACACCGGTACTCCGTCATCCACAACCCGGTCGACGGCACCGTCTTCCGCTACCGGGAGAAGACGGCCGAGGACCGTCTGCGCATCCTCTCGATCCGGCCGTACCATTCCCGGGTGTACGCGAACGACCTGGCCGTGGCGGCCGTCCTCGACCTCGCGGCCGAGCCGTGGTTCGACGAGCTCGAGTTCACCTTCCTCGGGGACGGGCCGCTCTTCGAGGAGACGATCGCACCGCTGCGCGATCTGCCCAACGTCACGGTGCGCCGCGGCTTCCTGACCCACGCGCAGATCGCGGCCGAGCACGCGCGCCACGGGGTCCTGCTGGTCCCGAGCCGCAGCGACACCCAGGGCGTCAGCCGCGACGAGGCGATGTCCTCGGGTCTGGTGCCCATCACGTCGGCGGTGGCCGCGATCCCCGAATTCGTCGACGAGGAGGTCGCCTTCCTGGCGCCGCCCGAAGACCACCGCGCGCTCGCGGACGCCGTCCGGACGCTGCGCGCAGAGCCCGCGCGGTATCTGCGGATGTCCGCGGCCGCGGCACGCCGGGTCCGCAGACAGTCCGGCGCGGACCACGTGCTGGACGCCGAACTCCGCCTGGCGTTCCGCACCGACGGGGACCACTCCGCTCCGTCGGTCCGTCCCCATCCCGAGAGAGAGGCCCACAGGCCATGACCGCACGCATCGCCGTCGTCGGGAGCGCCCTCACCCACTCCGCCCTGGTCGCGGACCCCCGGCTCTCCGTGCCCGCCGGGCACTTCCTCGCCCGGGTCTCCATGGCTGGGCTGGGCACCCCGCCCGTCGAGGACGCCGACCTGACCGGGGTCGCCTCGGACTTCCGGCGCGAGCTGGTCCGTCGCGACGTCGACCGCATGCTCGTGGCGGACCTGGTCCGGCTCGATCCCGACGCGATCGTCGTCGACGTCGCCGACGAGCGATTCGCCCTGGACGTGCTCCCGTCCGGGGCCGTCGTGACCGTCTCGCCGGAGTACCTCGAGTCGGCGCCGCCGCAGGACGGCCGGCGCCGGGTGCCCAGCGGCGACGAGGAGCACCTCGCGCTGTGGGTGGCCGGGTGGCGGACCTTCCTCTCCACCCTGGACGCCGTGGGTCTGAGAGAGCGGCTGATCCTGCATCACGGCGGGATGGCGGTCCGCACCGCGGACGGGACCCCCGCCCGGCACGAAGCCGCGATCCTCGCCGCCGCGCGCTACGCGGACCGGCTCGCCGACCGGGCGGCCCAGGACCTCGACCCGGCCCGGGTGGTGCGCGTGGACGACGCGATCAGGCACGCCGCGCCGGCCGACGACGGCACCGCCGACCCGCTGGCCCTCGCCCCGGCGGCCGCCGCCGCGCTGGCCGCCGGGGTGGTCGCCGTGCTGGACGGGCGCGATCCATGGGAGGTCGACGGGCTCGTCGACGTCAGCCCGGACGCGGAGCCCGCCGAGTGCGCCGCGCCGCAGGCCCACGCAGAGCCCGCCGCGCCACAGGCCCCCGCCGAGTCCGCTGCGCCCGAGCCGTCCGCACCGCACCGGGACGTCGTGGAGAGCGACTATGCGAACTACGGGGTCGACCCGGTCCGCTGGGAGTCGGCCGAGGAGTTCGCGGCCTCCGGCTTCGGCCCGGGACTGCACATCCTGCCGCTGCCGGACGGCAACCACCTGGACCTCATCATCCGCGGTGACCTCGGGGGTGTGGGCGAGCGCGAGTCCGTCGTCGTCTTCCTCACGGGTGCGATGAGTCAGCGGAACAGCGTGGCCCCGCCGTTCTTCGCCGGGCGTCGGCTCACCTACGAGCTGGGGATCCCGTGGGTCGCCGTCAGCGACCCCTCGATGCAGCTCGCCGACGACCTCCTCCTCGGGTGGTACACGGGCTCGCCCGGCTCTCAGGCCCACGCCACGCTGCTCGCCGCTCTGCGGGCGCTGGCGGACGGGCTGGACCGTGACCTGCTCCTGGTGGGCGGGTCCGGGGGCGGCTTCGCGGCGCTGCGGCTGAACGAGGAGCTCGAGGGGCGCAGCAGCGTCTTCGCCTGGAACCCCCAGACGGATCTCCTCGATTACCATCCGCCCACGGTGCGGGACTACCTGCGGACCCTCTTCCCGGGCGAGGACCTCGACCCCGGCTCGGAGCGCGAGGCCGTGGAGGCGCGGCTGGCCGAGGAGGGGATCGGGCACCGGGTGGGCACGCTCGACGCGGGCCGTCGCGTGGTGGTGTTCCAGAACGCGGGCGATCACCACGTGGAGGGGCACCTGCTGCCCCTCGTCCACCGTACCCCGGGCATGACGGGCGGCCCTCGCCGGTTCGCCACGGACGCCGAGCACCAGGTGCGGATCGCCACTTGGGGGGCCGGGCACGCCGCGCTGCCCGCCCACGTGACGGCGCGGGCCGTGGACGCGATGCGTCGGGGCCACTCGGCCTCGACCGTGGCGACGGACATCGACGCGCTGCTGGCGCATGAACGGGGCGACGACTCGGACGGGCCGGACGTCCTGGTCACCGCCGAGCCCGGCGGGCTCTCACGGGTGGACTGGGCCGCCTTCCCGGGAGAGGCCGACGACGGGCACGCCTGCACCCTGTCCCGGATGCTCGGCGAGGACGTCGTGGACCAGGTGGAGCACATCGGTCCGCCCGTGGTGCTGCCCCGGCTGGACGAGGGGGAGCACTGGCGGCTGGAGGCGTTCGACGCGCGCGGTCGGCGGGTCCACGAGATCCACGTCGACGGTCGGGGGGACCCGGTGCCGTCCGGCGGTATGGGCGGCTCCGCCCGGCCCCGTCGCGCCCGGCAGTGACGCCGGCGCGTCCGGGTGCCGGCGGTCCGGCCGCGGCACGGTCTGCGGCCCCGGGACCGTCTGGGGCCCACGCCGGTCTTCGAACACGTGTTCGAAGAATGCGGTAGAGTCCTGCACAGCAGTGCGACGGGGTGATCTCGTGCACAGGCGGGGCGGGCCACGCTTATCGTGTCCGCCGCCCCCCGTAGATTCACGGACATGACCGACGCGGACGCTCCAGCGTCCGCGGCAGCACCACCAGAGCTAGGGGTGAAGGATGAGCAAGGTGACGGATCGCGAGAAGGCCCTCGAGGCCGCTCTCGCCCAGATCGACAAGCAGTTCGGCAAGGGTTCCGTCATGCGGCTGGGAGACCAGACCCAGGCACCCGTCGAGGTCATCCCCACGGGCTCGGTGGCCATGGACGTGGCACTGGGCATCGGCGGCCTGCCGCGCGGCCGCGTGGTGGAGATCTACGGCCCGGAGTCCTCGGGCAAGACCACCCTGGCCCTGCACGCGGTGGCCAACGCGCAGCGCAACGGCGGCATCGCGGCCTTCATCGACGCGGAGCACGCCCTGGACCCGGTCTACGCCCGCAAGCTCGGGGTGGATACGGACGCCCTGCTGGTCAGCCAGCCGGACACGGGCGAGCAGGCCCTGGAGATCATGGACATGCTCGTCTCCTCGGGCACCCTGGACATCGTCGTCATCGACTCCGTGGCCGCGTTGACCCCGCGCGCCGAGATCGAGGGCGAGATGGGCGACTCCCACGTCGGCCTGCAGGCCCGCCTCATGTCCCAGGCGCTGCGCAAGGTGACCGGCCGCCTCCACCAGACCAAGACCACGGCCATCTTCATCAACCAGCTGCGCGAGAAGATCGGCGTGTTCTTCGGCTCCCCGGAGACCACCACGGGCGGCAAGGCGCTCAAGTTCTATGCGTCCGTGCGCATCGACGTCCGCCGCATCGAGACCCTCAAGGAGGCCGGCAACCCCGTCGGCAACCGCACCCGCGTGAAGATCGTCAAGAACAAGATGGCCCCGCCCTTCAAGCAGGCCGAGTTCGACATCCTCTACGGGGTCGGCATCTCCCGCGAGGGTGGCCTGATCGACATGGGTGTCGAGGAGGGCATCGTCAAGAAGTCCGGCGCGTGGTTCACCTATGACGGGGACCAGCTCGGGCAGGGCAAGGAGAACGCCCGTCGGTTCCTCCGGGACAACCCGGACCTTGCCAACGAGATCGAGCAGCGCATCCTCACGAAGCTCGGCATCGGCGTGGCCCCGGAGGCCGAGGATGACGAGGCCCCGGCCCTGACCGCGGTTCCGGGGGACACTGCGGTCGGATGACCCGATCGCGCAGGAGCGTCGGAGGCGGGGCCGCCCACCGGTCGGAGACGACCGGCCGGAGCGGCTCCGCCTCCGGTGCGTCCGCGTTCGACGACGCCCGGGACTCGGACGTGGGCCGGATGTGGCTCGACCTGGCCGGCGCACCGGAGCCGACGTCGTCCGACGCGGACGCCACGGACGCCGAGCAGGACGCCGTGCCCGCGCACGACGCCGGAGCCCCCGCAGGGGACGTCCCGGACCACGCCCCCGGCGCGGCACCGGATCTCGGGGCCCTGCTGACCCGCGCGAGCGACCTGCCCAGCCCCGCGCCCGGCGCCGGGCCCCGATCGCTGCCCTGGTCCGAGCGCCAGGACACCCGGGCGGACACCGAGCGCCGGGGCCGACAGCGGTCCACCACGCCCCCGCGGCGTGGCCGTCCTCGCGACGAGGGTCGCCCGGCCGTGGATCCCCGCCCCGCCGTCGAGGCCGATCGCCCCCGACGTCGCCCCGGCCCGGCGCCCCTGCCCACCGCACCGCGTGAGCGCGAGGAGGCCGCACGCGAGGTCGTCCTGCGCCAGCTCGCCCTGGGCCCCCGCTCCCGCGGCCAGCTCGAACGCAAGCTCGCCGAGCGCCAGGCCGAGCCCGAGCTGATCGAGCGCGTCCTCGACCGCTTCGAGGAGGTGCGGCTCGTGGACGACGCCGCCTTCGCCGAGGTCTGGGTCCGCAGCCGTCACCAAAGCAAGGGCCTGGCGCGCCGCGCCATCGGGCACGAGCTCCAGCAGAAGGGCGTGGACCGGGAGATCGCCGCCGAGGCGCTCGAGGCCATCGACGGCGAGGACGAACGGACCGCCGCCCTGGACCTCGTGCGCCGACGGCTGCGGGGCCGCACCGTCCCCGGCGGTGCCTCGCCGGAGGCCCGGGCCGAGCGGGACAAGGTGACCCGCCGCCTCGTCGGCATGCTGGGACGCAAGGGCTACGGCGGCGGCCTCGCGTTCGCCGTCGTGAAGGAGGTCCTCGCCGAGCACGAGGAGTGAGCGGCCCCGGGCCGCGCCCGGAGTTCCTAGAATGGTGCGGTGACTCTGACGGACCCCACCCCCCGCACCACCCCGCTCGCGCAGGACGGGGCCACAGCGCGCCCGCACGAGGGTCTGACCTATGAGGTCCGCACCTTCGGCTGCCAGATGAACGTGCACGACTCCGAGCGCATCTCCGGCCTGCTCGAGTCCACCGGCTACGCCCCGGCCGCCGAGGACGCCCAGGCCGACCTCGTGGTCTTCAACACGTGCGCGGTCCGCGAGAACGCGGACAACCGCCTGTACGGCAACCTCGGCAACCTGCGCGCGGTGAAGGACGCGCACCCGGGCATGCAGATCGCCGTCGGCGGGTGCCTCGCCCAGAAGGACCAGGCCGCCATCCAGCGCAGGGCCCCGTGGGTGGACGTCGTCTTCGGCACCCACAACATCGGCTCCCTGCCCGTGCTGCTGGAGCGCTCCCGCCACAACGCCGAGGCCGAGATCGAGATCCTCGAGGCGCTCGAGGTGTTCCCCTCCACCCTGCCCACCAAGCGGGACTCCACCCACTCCGGCTGGGTGTCCATCTCCGTGGGCTGCAACAACACGTGCACGTTCTGCATCGTCCCGTCGCTGCGCGGCAAGGAGAAGGACCGCCGCCCCGGGGAGATCCTCGCCGAGGTGCAGGCGCTCGTCGACGCCGGCGCCGTCGAGGTCACGCTGCTGGGCCAGAACGTGAACACCTACGGCGTCGAGTTCGGCGACCGCGGCGCGTTCGCCAAGCTGCTGCGCGCGTGCGGGGAGATCGAGGGCCTCGAACGCGTCCGCTTCACCAGCCCCCACCCGGCCGCGTTCACGGACGACGTCATCGACGCGATGGCCGAGACCCCCAACGTCATGCCGCAGCTGCACATGCCCCTGCAGTCGGGCTCGGACAAGGTGCTCAAGGACATGCGTCGCTCCTACCGGTCCGCGAAGTTCCTGCGGATCCTGGAGAAGGTGCGCGAGCGCATCCCGCACGCCGCCATCACCACGGACATCATCGTCGGCTTCCCCGGGGAGACCGAGGAGGACTTCGCCGAGACGATGCGCGTGGTCGAGGCCTCCCGCTTCTCCTCCGCGTTCACCTTCCAGTACTCCATCCGCCCGGGGACCCCGGCCGGGGAGATGGACCACCAGGTGCCCAAGGCCGTCGTCCAGGAGCGCTTCGAGCGGCTCGTGGCCCTGCAGGACCGGATCTCGGCCGAGGAGATGGCCACGCTCGTCGGCACCCGCCAGGAGCTGCTCGTCACCGCCGACTCCGGCTCCAAGGCCGCGGAGCGCGGCCGCCTGTCCGGGCGCGCACCCGACAACCGGCTCGTGCACTTCTCCGTGCCCGCCGGCGCCGAGACCCCCCGCCCCGGCGACTTCGTCACCGTGACGGTCACCGAGGCCCACCCCTTCTTCGCCGTCGCCGACCCGACCGCACAGGACTACGTCCTGCGCCGCTCCCGCGCCGGTGACGCGTGGGACCGTGCCCAGGCCGAGTCGTGCGGCGCGCCCGCCCCCGGCATGGCGGGTGGCTCCGGGGCCACGAGCCTCGGCATGCCGACCCTGCGCCCGCGGTCCTGATGTCCGCCGCCGCGGCCCGCCCGCCCGTCGTCGCCGTGGTCGGGGCGACGGCGACGGGCAAGTCCGCCCTCGCCGTCGCCCTGGCGCACGCGCTGGACGGCGAGGTGGTCAACGGGGACGCCCTGCAGTTCTACCGGGGGATGGACGTGGGCACGGCGAAGGTCACCCAGGCGGAACGCGAGGGCGTCCCGCACCATCTGCTGGACGTGCTCGACGTCGGCCAGGAGGCCTCGGTGGCGGCCTTCCAGTCCGCGGCCCGCGACCTGTTCGACCAGATCCGCGCGCGGGGCCGGACCCCGATCCTCGTGGGCGGCTCCGGGCTGTACGTGCGGGCGGCGCTGGACGTGCTCGAGTTCCCGCCCACGGACCCGGCGCTGCGGGCCGAGCTGGAGGCGCGCGCGCAGCGGGTGGGCCTGGCCGGGCTGAGGGCCGAGCTGGCCGCCCTGGACCCGGTCTCGGCGGAGCGGCTGCAGGACGCCCGCCGCATCGTGCGCGCGCTGGAGGTGTGCCGGCTGACGGGCCGCCCGTTCTCCGCGTTCATGCCGGAGCGCACGTACGCCCCGGAGGTCGCCCCCGTGGTGCAGCTCGGCCTGCGCCTGGACCGGGCCGAGCTGCACCGGCGGATCGCGGCCCGGGTGGAGCGCATGCTGGCCGAGGGCCTGCTGGACGAGGTCCGCCGCCTCGACGTCCCCGGGCCGGACGGGCTGCGGCAGGGGCCGACCGCGTCCCGCGCGATCGGCTACGCCCAGATGCTCGCCGTCCTCGACGGCGAGCTCACCGAGGCGGAGGCGGCCGAGCAGACCGTCGTGGCCACGCGACGCTTCGCCCGACGCCAGGAGACCTGGTTCCGGGCCGACCCGCGCGTCGTCTGGCTCGACGCGCAGGGCGAGGACGTCGTGGCGGAGGCGCTCGCCGTCGTCGCCGGGGGCGCCGCCTAGACTGGACCCATGACCGAGCAGCCCGCGGCGCCCGCCGCCCAGGACCCCCTCCACGCGAGCGCGCCGCGCGTGCCGTTCACGAAGGGCCATGGCACGGGCAACGACTTCGTGCTGATCGCCGATCCGGACGGCAACACGCAGCTCGACGCCGAACGCGTCGCACGGCTGGCCGACCGGCACCGGGGGATCGGCGCCGACGGCGTCATCCGCGCCGTGCGGTCCGCGCGCCTGCCGGAGGGTGAGGCGCTGCTCGCCGAGCACCCCGAGGCCGAGTGGTTCATGGACTACCGCAACGGCGACGGCTCGATCTCCGAGATGTGCGGCAACGGGGTGCGCGTCTTCGTGCACTTCCTGGTCGAGAAGGGCCTCGTGGACCTGGCCCCCGGCCAAGCGATCACCATCGGCACGCGCGCCGGCGTGAAGGCCGTGACCCGGCTCGAGCACGGCTACGCGATCGACATGGGCCCCTGGTCCTACCTCGACCCCGAGCTGGCGGAGGAGGCGGCGTCGGACTCGATGGTCCTCGCCCACGGCCTCACCGATCCGCGGCCGGCGCTGAGCGTGTCGATGGGCAACCCCCACACCGTGGTCCCGCTGGCCTCCTTCGCCGACCTGGAGGGCCTGGACCTGGGCCGCGCCCCGGAGGTGGACCCCGCTCCGCCGCACGGCACGAACGTCGAGTTCGTGGCCGCGCACGAGCCGCTCGTGCGCGAGGGCGTGGGCCGCGTGCGGATGCGCGTGCACGAGCGCGGGGTGGGCGAGACCCAGTCCTGCGGGACGGGCGCGTGCGCGGCGGCGGTGGCGATGCGCGCGTGGTCGGGCGACCAGGGCTCGGACTCGTGGCTCGTCGAGGTGCCCGGTGGCGTGCTGGCCGTGGACGTCGTGCCGGGCCCGGAGGGGGCCGAGCACGTGGTCCTCTCGGGCCCGGCCGAGCTCGTCTTCGACGGCGAACTCACCGCCTGACCGCTTTCGTTCGGGAAACGGCGGGCCACGAACCGCTGTCGTTCGGGAAACGGCGCCTCAGCGCGCCCGCGCCACCCGCAGGATCCGGAAGCCCTTGACGCTGTCCGCCCGCTCGGCGGTGAACCGGCCGGGCGCGCGCTCCTCGAGCATCCGGCCGATCCACGGCAGCAGCGAGTCCGCGCCCAGGTTCTTCTGCACCACCAGCCAGGCCTCGCCGCCGGGGGCCAGGCGTGGCAGCCACCGCTCCAGCAGGGCGTGCAGCGCCGGCTTGCCGATCCGGATGGGCGGGTTGGACCAGATGAGGTCGAACTCCGCGCCCTCGGGGACGTCCTCCGGCCGCAGTGCCACGACATTGCCGAGGCCCAGCGCCGCGGCGTTGTCGCGGGTCAGCTGCAGGGAGCGGTCGTTGACCTCGACGGCGGTCACCTCCGCCTCGGGCGACCGCATTGCCAGCGTGAGGGCGATCGGTCCCCAGCCCGCGCCGACGTCGAGGAACCGGCCCGTCGCCGGCGGCGCGGGCACGGCCGAGAACAGGGCCGCGGTGCCCTTGTCGAGACCGTCCGGGGAGAAGATCCCGTTGGCCGTCTGGACCTCGACGTCGCGGCCGGCCAGGCGGGTCCGCAGGGTGCGGCGCCGCTCGGGCGCGGAGGGGTCGGCGTCGAAGTAGTGGGATGCGGAGCTCACGGCGACCATGGTAGCCAGCGGGTCGTCGCGGCCCTCAGCCCGACGCCGGCCCGGCCAGGTCCGCGAGGATCGCGCGCACGGCGTCGCGCCCGGCGCGGTTGGCCCCGACCGTGGACTGGGAGGGCCCGTAGCCGAGGAGGAACAGGCCCGGCTCGTCCAGGGCGCGCCCGCCCGCCACGCGGATGCCGCCGGCGGGCGTGCGCAGCCGCAGCGGAGCGAGGTGCCGGATCGCCGGCCGGAAGCCGGTGGCCCAGAGGATCACGTCCGACGGTTCGAACGAGCCGTCGGGCATCCGCACCCCGTCCGGCTCGACGGCCGTGAACATGGGGTGGCGCACCAGCACGCCTCGTGTCTCGGCCTCGCGCACCCAGGACGAGCGGTGCATCCCGGTCGCCCCGACCACGGAGCCCGGCGGCAGGCCCGCACGGGTCCGTTCGTCCACCCCGCGCACCGACTCGGCCAGGGCGCCGGGCGCGGCCGAGTCCTGCCACTGCGGCTCGCGGCGGGTCACCCACAGGGTGTCCGCGACCGTGGAGATCTCGGCCAGCAGCTGCGTCGCCGAGACGCCCATGCCCACGATCACCACCCGCTGCCCGGCGAACTCGTCCTTGGACACGTAGTCGTGGGTGTGCAGCTGCCGGCCGCGGAACGAGCGCATCCCGGGCACCGAGGGCCACCGCGGGGACGTCCAGGTGCCGGTCGCGTTGACCACGAAGTCCGCCCGCCACGTGCCCGGCGCCCCGTCCGTACGGACGAAGAACCCGCGCGCACGTCCCGGCTCGCCGATCCGCTCGACGCGCCTCACACGCACGGGCCGCCGGATCGGGAGGGCGAACCGTGCCTCGTAGTCCGCGAAGTAGGCCGGCAGCAGGGCGTTGGCGCGCGCGGCCAGGTCGGCCGGCGGCACCGGGTCGCCGGGCAGCTCGTGGATGTGGTTGACGGTGGCCATCGTGAGCGAGTCCCAGCGGTGCTGCCACGCCCCGCCCGGGGCGGTCTCCGCGTCGAGCACCACGAACGTGCCGGGGGCGTCCTCGGGGACGCCGGCGGCGCCGTCGTCGTTCGGACCCAGCCCCACGAAGCCGCGGCGGCGCAGGTGGTAGGCGGCGGACAGCCCCGCCTGGCCCGCGCCGATCACGACGACGGTCGCCCGGCCCGTCCGGCCGGGCTGCGGCGGGGCGGGGGAGGGGGACGCGGTCATGCCCGCAGGATACGTGGGCGTCGTCGGCGGACCGGGCGTCGGGGCCCCTGTCGCCCACGCGCGCCGCCCGGTATACTCGACGCTCATGTGGATATAAGAGACAGTCGCGCGCCCGCCTCGGATGAGGCCGTCGAGCGCGCCCCGGCACCTGAGGGAGATCCCACCATGGACCACCTGGTCCGCCCCTGCACGCCCACCGACGAGACCTCGTGGCTGCGGTGCCGCGTGCTCGCCTGCCTCACGCCGACGGAGCCGCCCAGAGGTCGTCGCCATGCGGCGCCGACCCCCGCCTGCACGGCCGTGCGCGTCACCCACCACGTCCGCCCCCTGCGGACAGCCGCCTAACGCGTCCGCCGACCCCTCTACCCTGAAGACCATCGGGCCGCCCGACCGCGGCGGCCCAGAGGAGACCATGACTGAGAAGAACCAGCACACCCCCGGCCCCCAGGGCGCCCACGGCTCCGAGGACGAGATCCAGGCCGTGATCGACCGCATCCTGGCCGCCGATGACGCTCGCCGCGCCTCCGACCGCGGGGCGACCGGGCGCGGCTCCGCGGACACCGTGGCCGCGGACCACGAGGGCGCCCTCGACGCCGGCACCCCGGACCGCTCCGGCGCGCTCGCGGGCCGCGCACTCGCCCTGGACGAGGGCGAGGACGGGCACACGGACGCCGACGGCGACCAGGACGAGCTCGCCGCGCGCCATTCCCTCAAGCGCGTGCAGGGCCTGTCCACCGAGCTCGAGGACATGACCGAGGTCGAGTACCGCCAGCTGCGCCTGGAGCGCGTGGTGCTGGCGGGGGTCTGGACCGAGGGCTCCGCGGAGGACGCGGAGAACTCCCTGCGGGAGCTCGCCGCGCTCGCCGAGACCGCGGGCTCGGAGGTGCTCGACGGCGTCATCCAGCGACGCGCCACCCCGGACCCGGCCACGTTCCTCGGCAAGGGCAAGGCGCAGGAGCTCGCCGAGATCGTGGCGCTCTCCGGCGCGGACACCGTGGTGGTGGACTCCGAGCTCGCCCCGTCTCAGCGCCGCGCGCTGGAGGACGTGGTGCGGGTGAAGGTGATCGACCGGACCGCGCTGATCCTGGACATCTTCGCCCAGCACGCGAGCTCGCGTGAGGGCCGCGCCCAGGTCGAGCTCGCGCAGCTCGAGTACCTGCTGCCGCGCCTGCGCGGCTGGGGCGAGTCCATGTCCCGGCAGGCCGGCGGCCGTGCCGCCGCCGGCGAGGGCATCGGCTCCCGCGGCCCCGGCGAGACCAAGATCGAGCTGGACCGCCGCCGCATCCGCACTCGTATGGCGAAGCTGCGCCGGGACATCGCCGGGATGAAGCCGGCACGCGAGGCCAAGCGCGCCAACCGTCGTCGCAACCGGGTGCCGTCCGTGGCGATCGCCGGCTACACCAACGCCGGCAAGTCGTCCCTGCTCAACCGCCTCACCCACGCCGGGGTGCTCGTGGAGAACGCCCTGTTCGCCACGCTGGACCCCACCGTGCGCAAGGCCATGACGCCGGACGGCATCGGCTACACCCTCTCGGACACGGTCGGCTTCGTGCGGAACCTGCCCACGCAGCTGGTCGAGGCGTTCCGCTCCACTCTCGAGGAGGTCGCGGACGCGGACGTCATCCTGCACGTCGTGGACGGCTCGCACCCGGACCCGGAGGGCCAGATCGCCGCGGTGCGCTCCGTGTTCGCGGAGGTGGACGCGCACCGGATCCCCGAGATCATCGTGCTGAACAAGGCGGACGCGGCGGACCCGGCCGTCGTCGCCCGGATCCGGTCCAAGGAGCCCCACGCCGTGGTGGTCTCCGCGCGCACCGGCGAGGGCATCGACGAGCTGGAGCGCGCCATCGCGGCCACCATCCCGCGGCCGGACGTGCGGCTCGAACTGCTGGTCCCGTTCACCCGGGGTGAGCTGGTCTCCCGCCTGCACTCGGCGGACGCGGAGATCCTCGCCGAGGGCTACGAGGAGGGCGGCACCCGCCTGTCCGTGCTGGTCCGTGAGGACATCGCGCCGGACTTCGCCGAGTTCGTCGTGGAGGCGGACGCGTCGTGAGCGACGGGGTGAAGGAAGCCGGGGCGGTCGGCGCGCAGCCACGCACGGAGCACGAGCGCGAGGCGCTGCGCCTGCTGGATGTCGCGGTGCAGGCCACCGGCGGCCAGCACCGCGCGGGCCAGCGGGAGATGGTGCTGCAGGTGGCGCGCGCCCTCGAGTCGCGCCGTCACCTGCTCGTGCAGGCCGGCACCGGCACCGGCAAGTCCCTGGCCTACCTGATCCCCGCCCTCCAGCACGCGATGACGCAGGAGGACCCCGTCGTCGTCGCCACGGCCACGCTCGCGCTGCAGGCCCAGATCATGAAGCGGGACGCCCCACGGCTGGTCGAGGCGCTCACGGACGAGCTGCCCCGCGAGCCCGTCGTCGCCCTGGTCAAGGGCCGCTCCAACTACCTGTGTCGCCACAAGGTGGACGGCGGCTACCCCGGGGACGAGGGCGAGGAGGCCCTCTTCACGGTCGCCGACGACGGCGGGATGATCGGCTCCGCCACGGACGGCGCCGCCGGGCCCTCCTCCCTGTTGGGCAAGGAGGTCATGTACCTGCGGGCGTGGGCGGACCAGACCGAGACCGGGGACCGCGACGACCTCGAGGTCCCCGTCACCGACCGCGCGTGGCGGCAGGTCTCCGTGTCCGCGGTCGACTGCCTCGGCGCGTCCCGCTGCCCCCAGGCCGAGGAGTGCTTCTCCGAGCGTGCCCGCGCGGACGCGGCGGACGCGGACGTCGTGGTCACCAACCACGCGATGCTCGCCATCAGCGCCTTCGAGGGGCTCGCGGTGCTGCCGGCGTACTCGGCCGTCGTGGTGGACGAGGCCCACGAGCTCCAGGACCGGGTGACCGGTGCGGTCACCGGGCAGCTGTCCGGGTCGATCGTGCACGGCGCGGCCACCTCGCTGCGCCGCCACACCACCGTGGCCGTGGAGGACCTGATCGAGGCCGGGGCGGCCCTGGACCGCGCGTTCACGGACACCCCGTCCGGCCTGATCGCCGCGGGCCCGGACGAGGTGCAGGAGCAGGCCCTCACCGGCGTCCTCACGGCCGCGCGCCAGTGCCTGTCCGACCTCGGCCAGGACAAGGACAAGGAGGCCGACGCCGACGGCGGACGGCAGATGGCGCGCTCGCGGATCCTCGAGGTCCTCGAGGTGGTGGAGCGCATGCTCGCGGCCCGGCCCGAGGCCGACTTCCCCGAGGTGCTGTGGGCCACCCGCCCCGGCCACTTCGAGCCCGGCGTGGGCTGGCAGCCGGGGGACGAGACAGACCCGCCCCAGCTCTACGTGGCCCCGCTCTCGGTGGCAGGCAAGCTGCGGGAGGGCCTGTTCGGCAAGGCGACGACGGTGCTCACCTCCGCCACGCTCACCGTGGGCTCGGGGGAGCGCCGGTTCGACTCGGTGGCCGGCGACGTGGGCCTGGCCGGCCCGGACGCCCCGAAGTTCGAGGCCCTCGACGTCGGCAGTCCCTTCGACTACCCGCGTCAGGGCGTGCTCTACGTGGCCCGGCACCTGCCCCGGCCCGGCCGGACGGCCTCGCCCGAGTCCCTCGATGAGCTCGAGGCGCTCCTGAGGGCGTCGCAGGGCGGGGCCCTCGGCCTGTTCTCCTCGCGCCGGGCGGCCGAGGACGCCGCCGCCGAGATGCGCCGTCGGCTCGGGCCGAAGGCCACGATCCTGTGTCAGGGGGACGCGACCCTCTCCGCCCTCGTGCGCCAGTTCGCCGAGGAGCCGGACACGTCCCTGTTCGGCACCATGAGCCTGTGGCAGGGTGTGGACGTGCCGGGGAACTCGCTGCGGCTCGTGGTGATCGACCGCATCCCGTTCCCGCGGCCGGACGACCCGCTCTCCCAGGCCCGCACCCGGGACGTCGCCCGGCACGGCGGCAACGGGTTCATGCGGATCTCCGCCACGCACGCGGCCGTGCGCATGGCCCAGGGCGCCGGGCGCCTCGTGCGCTCCGTGACGGACCGCGGCGTGGTGGCCGTGCTGGACCCCCGCCTGGCCACCGAGCGGTACGGCGGCTACATCACGAGCGCCCTGCCGGACTTCTGGCGCACCACGGACGGCGACGTCGTCCGCGGGGTGCTGGCACGGCTCGCCTCGGGCGATTGACCTCGCTCGGCCTCGGACCGTCGGCCCGGCCCGGTAGGAGGGCGCGGGTCAGAGCGAGCGCAGGACCGTGACGACGCGCCCCATCACGGTGGCGTGATCGCCGAGGATGGGCTCGTAGGCCGTGTTCTGGGGCAGGAGCCACGTGTGCCCGTCACGGCGGCGGAAGGTCTTCACCGTGGCCTCGTCGTCGAGCAGGGCCGCGACGATGTCGCCGTTCTCCGCCGTCTCCTGCCGGCGCACCACCACCCAGTCGCCGTCGCAGATCGCGGCGTCCACCATCGAGTCGCCCGTGACGCGCAGCATGAACAGCTCGCCCTCGCCCGTGAGGCGGCGCGGGATCGCCATGACGTCCTCGACCTGCTGCTCGGCCAGGACGGGGCCGCCCGCCGCGATGCGGCCGACCCAGGGGACCGGTACGCTGTCCGCCCCGTCCGCGCCGGTGTGCCACGCGGGGATCGCGGAGACCTGCGACGACGGCGCAGCGGCGGGGGAGGCGGCCTCACCCAGCGGGGTGCCGTCCACGTCGCGCAGCACCTCGAGGGCACGCGGGCGGCCCGGGTCGCGCCGAATGTAGCCGTGTCGCTCGAGACGGCCGAGCTGGTGCGTGACGGAGGAGAGCGAGGCCAGGCCCGCGGCGTCGCCGATCTCGCGCATGGAGGGCGGGTAGCCGTGGTCGGCGATCGCGTCCCGGATGGTCTGCACGATCCGCCGCTGGCGGTCGGTGAGCGGCGCGCGCGCCGCCGGCTGATCGTCGGTGGTGCTCATGGCTGCCGTCCGTTCTCCCGGGGGTGATGGTGGCCGGCCTCGTGTTCCGGCGTCCGGCTGCCGTCCGGACGCTTACCGTGTCCGCCCCCGCTGGTTGCCTGTGTCCTGGCGGTCCCCGGGGGCGTTCCGGGGCGTCCGTGCATCGCCTCGAGCCTAGAGGAGAGCCGCCTCTCATTCAAAGATATGTTCGATCTCGTCGTGGCGTGTCTCGAACACCTGTGCTAGAAAAGTACTCGAACGGATTCGAACAGATGTTCGATCGCCTGAAGGGCACTCGCCCCGGAGGAGGACACCATGACGCTCACCACCGCCCAGTTCGCCGGCTCGCCCGCGACCGCGCGGCCGCGTCCGGCCACCATCCGTCTGACCCGCCGCGGCCGCCTCGTGCTGCGGGGGATCCCCGTGATCTCCGCGGCCGTGGCCGCCACGCTGGCGGCCGCCTTCTTCCTGGGTGTGCTGCTGTCGCCCGCCGCGGTGTCCGCGGACACCGCAGGACCGGCCACCCAGTCCGTCACGGTCATGCCCGGGGACAGCCTGTGGACCATCGCCACCACGGTGGCGCCGGAGGCGGACGTCTACGAGGTGATCGCCACGATCGACGAGCTCAACGGGCTCGAGGGCCGGGCCCCCGCCCCGGGTGAGGAGCTGTTCGTCCCGGCCATGCGGTGACGCACGGCGGGCCTCGCCCTCCACGGTTCCTAGACTGGCGGCCATGACCGACCTCAGCACTCTGCCCCTGCGCGAGAACCTCCGCGGCCTGAGCCCCTACGGCGCCCCCCAGCTGGACGTGCCGTACATGCTCAACACCAACGAGAACACGCACCCGGTGCCGGAGGAGGTCGCCGCCGCGATCGCCGAGCGGGTCGCGGCCGTCGCCGGGGGGCTGAACCGCTACCCGGACCGCGAGTTCACGGGGCTGCGACATGCGCTCGCCGGCTACCTCGGCCACGGCCTCACGGCGGACCACGTGTGGGCCGGCAACGGCTCCAACGAGATCCTGCAGCAGATCCTCCAGGCCTTCGGCGGCCCGGGGCGGACCCTGCTGAGCTTCCTGCCCTCGTACTCCATGTACCCGCTGCTGGCCGGCGGCACGGACACCGTGTTCGTGGACGGCGGCCGCGCCGACGACCACAGCCTCAGCGCCGAGCACGCGGCGGCCATGGTGCGGGAGCACCGTCCGCACGTCGTCTTCCTGGCCTCCCCCAACAACCCGACGGGCACCGCCCTGGACCTGGCGACCATCGAGGCCGTGTACGCCGCGCAGGCGGAGAACGAGGCTGCCGGCGGGCCCGGCGCGATGGTCGTCGTGGACGAGGCCTACGCGGAGTTCGCCCTCGCCGGCACCCGCTCCGCCCTCACGCTCCTGCCCGGCCGTGAGCGGCTGATCGTCACGCGCACCATGTCCAAGGCGTTCGCCCTGGCCGGCGCGCGCCTGGGCTACCTGGCCGCGGACCCCGCCGTCACCGACGCCCTGCGCCTGGTGCGCCTGCCGTACCACCTCTCCGCGGTCACGCAGGCCACCGCGGAGGCCGCTCTCGACCACGTGGACGCGCTGCTGCGCACCGTGGAGGACGTCAAGGCCCAGCGCGACCGCATCGTCTCCACCCTGCGCGGCCTGGGACTGAGGCCCTCGGTGTCCGACTCGAACTTCGTCTTCTTCGGTCACCTCGAGGACGCCTCCGACGTGTGGCGCCGCCTGCTCGACCGAGGCGTGCTCGTGCGGGACGTCGGCATCCCGCACCACCTGCGCGTCACCGCCGGCACCGAGGCGGAGACGACGGCGTTCCTCACTGCTCTCGCGGAGGTCCTCGGCGAGACCGGGCACCGGTCCTGAGGCGTCACCGGAGTCGCGGCGTCCGCCCGGCTCCCTAGGATGGGGACAGCGCGCGCGGCGCCCCGGCCCGCCGGCACCGGCCGCGCGCACCCGCATCCCCCGCACCCGTCCCGGACCGGTGCGGCCCCAGCCCGAGGAGGACCCGTGGCAGCCGAGCTGATCTCCGGACGCCGTGCGCGCATGACGCGCACCACGAGCGAGTCGGACGTGTACGTCGAGATGGATCTGGACGGCACCGGCCGTGCTGAGATCTCCACCACCGTGCCGTTCTACGACCACATGCTCACCGCGCTGTCCCGGCACTCCCAGATCGATCTGACGGTCCGCGCCACCGGTGACACGCACATCGACGTGCACCACACGGTCGAGGACGTCGCCATCACCCTGGGCGAGGTGCTCAAGACCGCGCTCGGGGACAAGTCCGGCATCCGCCGCTTCGGCGAGGCGTCCGTGCCGCTGGACGAGGCGCTGGCGCGCGCCGTCGTCGACGTCTCCGGCCGGCCCTACCTCGTGCACGAGGGCGAGCCCGAGGGGCAGCAGTACCACCGCATCGGCGGGCACTTCACCGGTTCCATGACGCGCCACGTGTTCGAGTCGATCACGTACCACGCGGCGATCTGCCTCCACATGGACGTCGTGCGGGGCCGGGATCCGCACCACATCGTCGAGGCGCAGTTCAAGGCCTTCGCCCGCGCCCTGCGCGCCGCCGTCGAGGACGACCCCCGCATGACCGGCGTGCCCTCCACCAAGGGCGCCCTCTGATGGCCCGCCCCACCACCGTCCCCGGTGTGCGGCCGCGCGTCGCCGTCCTGGACTACGGCTCGGGCAACGTGCACTCGGCGCTGCGTGCCGTGGAGCGGGCCGGCGCAGAGGTCGAGCTCACGCGCGATCCGCAGGCCGTGCAGGAGGCCGACGGGCTGCTCGTGCCCGGCGTCGGGGCGTACGCGTCCGTGATGCGGGCACTGACCGAGGTCGGCGGCACCCGCTGGATCGGCCGCCGCGTGGCCGGGGGCCGACCCGTCCTCGGCATCTGCGTGGGCCACCAGATCCTCTTCGACGCCGGCGTCGAGCACGGCGAGCGCACCGCGGGCATGGGGGAGTGGCCGGGTGTCGTCGCCGAGCTGCCCGCCGAGGTCCTGCCCCACATGGGCTGGAACACCGTCCGGCCGCCCGAGGGCAGCGCCCTCTTCGCCGGCATCGAGGACGAGCGGTTCTACTTCGTCCACTCCTACGGCGTGCTCGAGTGGGAGTTCGACCAGACGATCTCCGCCATGCGTCCGCCCCAGGTCACCTGGGCACACCACGGCGCGGACTTCATCGCCGCCGTGGAGAACGGCCCCCTGTCCGCCACGCAGTTCCACCCTGAGAAGTCCGGGGATGCCGGGCTGCAGCTGCTGCGCAACTGGCTGGAGACCCTCTGATGCCCTACTGGTCCGTCCTGTACCTCGCCCTCGGCGGGCTGCTGCTCGGCGCCGCCTGGTCCATGCGCACGCAGAAGGCGCCGCTGTGGGCCATCGTGATCGTCCTCGTGCTGGCCGGCATGGCCATCGCCGCCTCCTTCCTGACCGTCGGCGCCTGATCGCGCCGGCCGCCCCACCCGAGAGGAACCCCATGACCCCGAACGCCCCCGCCCTCGAGCTGCTGCCCGCCGTCGACGTCCAGGACGGCCAGGCCGTCCGTCTCGTCCAGGGCGAGGCCGGCAGCGCCACCTCGTACGGGGACCCGGTGACCGCCGCCCTGGACTGGCAGCGCGCCGGCGCGGAGTGGATCCACCTCGTGGACCTGGACGCCGCCTTCGGCCGCGGTGACAACCGCGAGGTCATGCGCCGTGTGGTGGAGGAGATCGGCGTGAAGATCGAGCTGTCCGGCGGCATCCGCGACGACGCCTCGCTCGAGAACGCCCTCGAGATGGGCGCGGCGCGGGTGAACCTGGGCACCGCCGCCCTCGAGGACCCGGAGTGGACCGCGCGCGTCATCGAGCGCTTCGGCGACCGGGTGGCCGTGGGCCTCGACGTGCGCGGCACCACGCTCGCCGCCCGCGGCTGGACGAAGGAGGGCGGCGACCTCTGGGAGGTGCTGGACCGCCTCGAGGCCGCCGGCTGCGCCCGCTACGTGGTCACCGACGTCACGAAGGACGGCACGCTCAAGGGGCCGAACACGGAGCTGCTGGCCCAGGTCTGCGCGAAGACCGCGAAGCCGGTCGTCGCCTCGGGCGGCATCTCCTCCCTCGAGGACGTCGCCGCGCTCGCGGCCATGACCGGCCAGGGCGTCGAGGGCGCGATCATGGGCAAGGCGCTGTACGCCGGCCGCTTCAGCCTGGAGCAGGCGCTGGCCGTCGCCGGCGGCGCCACGGTGGAGCAGGCGCGCTCCGAGCAGCCCGGCCCGGTCGCCCCGTGACGGGCTCGCACGACGACGGCGGCCTGGCCCGCGGCGACGGGCTCGGCCCGATCGACGAGACGGTCGCCGTGCCGCACCCGGCGGCCCGGGAGCTGCCGGGGCACATCCGGGCCGCACTCGACCGCATGCGGGAGAAGACCGCGGGCGAGAACACCGCGGACACCGCGGGCATCCCGTGGCAGGGCCGCGACCTCTCCGGCCCCGGCGTGGACGGCTCCGCGAACCCGTTGCACGTGTTCGACGAGGACGACGGCACCAGCCCGGCCGAGTGGACCGCCGTCATGGCGGCCCTGACGGACGGCTCCGCCGGTGAGCGGGAGGTGACGGAGGTGCTCACGCGCATCCGCGTGTTCGCCGCCGTCGTGCCCACCCTCGCCGTGGACGAGGACGACGTCCACGACCACGCCGACCACACCGGTCACGAGCACGACGTCGCGGCGAACGGGGACAAGGCCGCGGACGTGGCCCTCGTGACCATGCGCGCGCCGGACGGCCGGCAGGCGCTGCCGGTGTTCACGAACGTGCCCGCGCTGACGGCGTGGAACCCGGTCGCCCGGCCCGTGGCCGTCTGGCTGCCGCGTGCCTGTCTGTCCGCCGTGGACGAGGGCTGTGAGCTCGTCGTCATCGACGCCGGCGCCGAGCACACGTACGTGGTGCGACGCCCGGCCGTGTGGTCGCTCGCCCAGCAGAAGGAGTGGACCCCCGCCTACCGGGACCAGGAGATCGCGGACGAGATCGCCCAGGTCGCCGACCTGGTCCCGAACCTGCTGAACCTGGGCCTCGCCCCCGGGTCGGGGGTGGCCACGCACACGGGCTCCGGCGCGGTGATGAACGGAGGCGGGGCCGGGCCCGAGCTGCAGATCGTCGCGATGCCCACCCGGGACGCCGACGCGGCCGGGGTGCGCCTGATGACGGCCACGCTCAGGACCCTCCTGGCGGACCTGCCGCTGCTGGCCGAGCGGGCCGACTCCGTGGAGATCACGGTCCGCCGACCCTGATCGGTCGCCCGGCGCGTCCGGTACCGTTGAGGGGGAGGGGAGGGCCCGTGGTGGCCCCACCCCATCCTTGGAGGCCGTGCGCCGCGCGCCGGCCCCATGCCTCCCATCCTCCGAGGAGTACCCATGAGAACCAGAACCTTGACCGGCGTCGCCACCGCGGCGCTGGGCGCGGTGGTGGTGGCCGGTGCCGGCCCCGCCCTCGCGCAGACCACGCTCACCCAGGGCTCGGCGATCACCGCGCCGGCCGGGGCGTGCAGCCTGACCATCGTCGACGAGGCCACCGCCTACACCGCGGCCCACTGCGGCGCGGGCCAGTGGCAGATCGGATCGACCGTCCGCGACGTCGACGGCGCAGCGATCGGCACCGTCTCGGCCCTGCCCGGCGATTCGGGCGTGGACGCGGTCCGCGTGGCCCTGGCCGACGACGTCGACGTCGTGGGCGACTGGTCCACGCGGCCGGCCTCATCCGTCGGTGTGGGCGAGACCGTCTACACCCATGGCTCGTCCGTGCCGCTGGGCGCGCCGAACACCGTGTCCCACACGCAGACGTTCGAGGCCGCCACGGTCTGCGACGACGCGTACGCGGATCAGGTCGCCCTGGACACCGCCTCGACCCACGCCGGCGACTCGGGCGGCGCCGTCTATGACGCCCAGCAGCGGGTGGTCGGGGTCATCTCGGGCATCGCCCCGGTGACCTTCGACGCCGAGGGCAACGTGGTGGGCTGCGACGCCCAGGCGATGTCCTCGATCATGGTCCCGGTCGAGTCCCTCGACGCGCTGGACGCCTCCGCGGCGCCCGCCGCCGAGACCGCCGAGACCGCCCCGGCGATCGCCGACGTCGCCGGCCCCGTGGCCGACGAGGACCTGCCCACCGGCGGCGAGCCTGCCGTGGACGAGTCGGAACTGACCGAGTTCACGCCGGCCGAGGAGGAGGCCATCGCGGCCGAGCTCAAGGCCCGCGCCGAGGCCGCCGCGGAGGAGGAGGCCGCCGAGGCGGCCCCCGCTGCTGAGGCCCCGGCCGCCGAGGCCGCCGCGCCGGGCGTGACCGACGTCGTGGCCGCGCCCGCCGAGGGTGTCGCCTACGGCACCCGGGTGGTCGCGCAGACGGATCAGGGCGGCTTCGCCTCCGTCACCGTCACGGCCTACGACGCGGACGGCACCGTCCTGGGCCAGGACGGCCTGGACCTCACCGGCGAGTACCGCGCCTGGCTGCCCGTGCCGGCCGAGGTGCCTGCGGGCGGCTCCGTGGTGGTCACCGTGGTCGACGCCGCCGGTGCCGCCACGGACGCCACCGTGACCCTGGACGGTCAGCTGGTCGGCTGATCGATTCCGCCCCGAACGGCACGACGAGGCCCGGTGATCCCGCACGGATCACCGGGCCTCGTCACGTCCCGGGGCCGGGGCGACCCCGGCCAGGTGGGGACGTGGTCAGCACATCCCCTCGAGCCGGCACCCCAGGCGGGAGAAGATCCGGGTGAGGGACTCCGCCTCGCCCGGGGCCAGGTCGCCGAGGAAGAGCTCGTCCGCCTGCCGGGCGTGCACGATCGCGGCGCGCCGGAAGGCGGACCGGCCCTCGTCGGTGAGCACGGCCTCGAAGCCCCGCCGGTCACAGGCCACCGGGCGGCGGTCGATCAGGCCGCGGGCCACGAGCGTCTTCACCTGGTAGGTGATGCGCGACGGGGAGAAGACCATCCGGGACGCCAGCTCTCCCAGCCGGAGCCGGCCCTCGGGGGACTCGTAGAGGAGCAGCAGCAGGTTGTAGTCGGCCAGCGACATGCCGCAGTCCTGTTTGAGTCGGCGCTCCAGTACCTCCGTGAGCATCTGGGTGGCCTCGAAGTAGGCGCGCCAGGCGCGCTTGGGCAGGTCCACCGGGCGGTGCGCCTCCGAGGCGGAGCCGAACCAGCCGCCGTCGGGCTCCGTCGGCGCCGCCGCGTCCGGAGTGGCGGGCTCAGGGGCCGGGGTTGAGGAGCTGCTCAAAGGGGGTCACCTCCAGGTCGAGGTCCGCGGGCGCGGCGGCGCGTGCCCGCGGGGGGCGGTTCAGGGTGATCTCGGCCAGGTCGCGTCCGGCGGCCCGGATGCGGGACTGCAGCGGGTCGGTCCGCATCGATTCCTGCACGCCGGCCGCCTCGCCCCAGTCGTCCGAGGCCGCGAAGACCGCGGTCGGCACGATGCGGGCCTTGAGGTAGGCGAACAGCGGCCGCATGGCGGTGTCGATCATGAGCGAATGGCGGGCGGTGCCGCCGGTGGCGCCGAGGAGCACGGGCACCCCGACGACGGACGTGGGCTCCGCGAGGTCCCAGAAGGACTTGAACAGGCCCGAGTAGGAGGCCTTGTACGTGGGCGAGACCGCGATGACGGCGTCGGCCTGGGCGACCTCGTCCAGGGCGGCGCGCAGGGCCGGGGAGATCGCGAAGGTCACCAGGGCCTGCGCGATGTCCGTGGCGAGCTCCCGAAGCGTGATCAGGTGGATCTGTGGGACCACGCCGTGCTCGGAGAGCGCCGCCGAGGCGGACTCGGCCATGCGTTCGGCGAGCATGCGGGTCTGGGACGGGTCCCCGGACCCGCCGGAGACCACGGCGAGGTGCCGGGCCTGCGGCGTGAACGGGGCGGAGGCATCGGGGGCGCCGGGGGTGGTCACTTCGCGGCACCGCCCTTCGCGGCATCGGCGGTGGCGCGCTGCTCGGCGCCCGCCGCGCGGTCGAGCTGGGCCGGCGATCCCTCCTTGCCGCCGGGCACGGGGGCCTCGCCGCGGCGGGCGCGCGCCACGAGGAACTCGTGGGTCGGGGCCGCCGGGACGTCGTCCGGCTTCAGAGCGTCGAATTCCTTGCGCAGCACGGGCAGGACCTCCTCACCGAAGAGGTCGATCTGCCGGAGGACGGTGTCCGTGGGCAGGCCGGCGTGGTCGATGAGGAACATCTGGCGCTGGTAGTCGCCCACCCAGTCGCGGAAGGTGAGCGTGCGCTCGATGACCTGCTGCGGCGAGCCGACCGTCAGGGGCGTCATCGTCGTGAAGTCCTCGAGGGACGGGCCGTGGCCGTAGACCGGCGCGTTGTCGAAGTAGGGGCGGAACTCCGCCACGGCGTCCTGCGAGTTCTTCGCCATGTAGGCCTGGCCGCCCAGGGCCACGTACGCCTGATGGGCCTTGCCGTGGCCGTAGTACTCGTAGCGCTGGCGGTACAGGCGCACCATCTGGATGACGTGCTCCTTGTTCCAGAAGATGTTGTTGTGGAAGTAGCCGTCGCCGTAGTAGGCGGCCTGCTCGGCGATCTCGGGGGAGCGGATGGAGCCGTGCCACACGAAGGGGGCGACGCCGTCCAGGGGCTGCGGGGTGAGGGTGAAGTCCTGCAGCGGGGTGCGGTGATTGCCGCTCCAGTCCACGGTCTCCTCGTGCCACAGGCGGTAGAGGAGGTTGTAGTTCTCCACGGCGAGCTGGATGCCCTGGCGGATGTCCTTGCCGAACCACGGGTACACGGGGCCGGTGTTGCCGCGGCCCATCGTCAGGTCCACACGGCCGTCGGCGAGGTGCTGCAGGTACGCGTAGTCCTCGGCCAGACGCACCGGGTCCATGGTGGTGATCAGGGTCGTCGCCGTGGAGAGCTGGAGGGTCTCGGTCTGCGCGGCCAGGTAGGCCAGCAGCGTGGGCGGGTTGCCCGGGGCCACGAAGGGCGGGTTGTGGTGCTGGCCGGTCGCGAACACCTCGAAGCCCGCCTGCTCGGCGTGGCGGGCGATCTTGACGGTGTCCTTGATCCGCTGATGCTCGGTGGGGGCGGTCCCGTTCGTCGGATCGGTGGTGATGTCGCCGATCGTGAAGACGCCGAACTGCATGGTGTGCTCCTCAGTGTGCCCGGGGGCGGGTCTCACGGTGCCGGCCGCGCCGTCGCCGTGTTCTTCAAAAATGAACTATACCGCACAACGAGCCGCCCCGTCCTGAATATTCCGCCGGGTCAGACACGGCAGACTGGTCCCATGAGCCCCGCCTTCGACGCCGGCCGCCTCGCCCACACGGACGTCCTCATCCTGCAGCAGGTGACGAGTTTCCTGTCCAACGACATCCAGGTGACGGACCCGGACGGGCGCACCGTCGTCTCGGTGGTCACCACGGGCGGGGGACTGGGTCGGATGCTGATGGGAAACCGCAGCTTCGACGTGGTCGACGGTGACGACGGCCGCGTGCTCTTCCGCCTCGCCGACCCGGCCACGTTCGGCCGCGACCGCTTCGCGATCCTGGACGCCGACGGGCTGCCCCTGGCCCACCTCGTCCGCCAGTTCGCGTTCCTGCGGACGTCCGTGGACGTCGAGGTCGTGGACGGCACGTGCTTCGCGGTGACCGGCGACCTGTGGGACCACGACTACGCCATGACCGTGGGCCAGCAGCCGATCGCCCGCGTGACCGCGCGGTTCGGAGGGGTCATGAACGCCCTGGCCGGGCGCTCGCGGTACGAGATGCGCCTGGACCCCGGCATGCCGCCCGTGGTGCGCTGCGCCGTGCTCGGCACGGCCATCGCACTCGACCTGATCCGGGCCAAGGACCGGCGCAGCAACAGCTGAGTCCGCCGAGCGCGCGGCTGTCTCGGCGGCGCCTCCGGGGCGTGCCTTGACGTCTCCCATAGGATTCGACGGTGGACTTCGGAGCGTACGGACGGCTGTTGCAGGACCCTCGGATCCGCCATCTGCTGGCGGTGGGGTTCATCGCCCGCTTCCCGCACACCGCGGCCGGGGTGATCCTCACCCTCCACGTGGCGCTCACGCTGGGCCTGGGCTACGGCCAGGCCGGCCTGGCCGGGGCGGCGATGACGCTGGGCATCGCGGTGGGCTCGCCGTGGCGGGGCCGCGTGGTGGACGCGAAGGGGCTGCGCCGTGCACTGCTGCCCTCCGTGATCGCGGAGGCGGTGATCTGGCCGATCGTCCCGTGGCTGCCGTTCTGGCCGATGCTCCTGGCCGTGTTCCTGGGCGGCGTGTTCTCGCTGCCGATCTTCTCCGTGGTCCGGCAGGGACTCGGCGTGCTCACCCACGGCAAGGACCGGCAGACGGCCTTCGCCCTGGACTCCATCGTCACGGAGACGATCTTCATGATGGGCCCGGCGCTGGGCGCCGTCGTCGCGGCCACGTGGTCGAGTGCCCTCGGCCTGACCATCGTGGGCCTGTCCAGCGCGCTGGGCGGCATCCTGCTGATGTGGTTCAACCCGCCCACGCGGTCGAGCCAGCTGGCCGTCGTCGGGCCGGCGACCGAGGACCCGTACACCGAGGAGCAGGACCGTCAGGAGGCGATCGCCCAGGCGGTGACCGCCGCGCCCATGCACGTGGAGATGGCCGCCCCCAGTCTGGCCACCGGCGCGCTGCCCGCGATCACCGAGGCCATCCCGATCGTCACCGGGGCGCTGCCGGTGATCGCGGCGGACGGCTCCGGGCCGACGACGGCGCCGCGCCAGGCCCGGGCCGAGCGGCTGCGGCAGTGGCGGCGGACCCACTTCTCCTGGATCGGGTCGGAGGTGCTCGGCGTGCTCGTGGTGTCGATGGCGGCCGGGATCGTCATGGTCGGCACCGAGGTCTCGATGGTGGCCGAGCTGGAGTCCCAGGGTGCCGCGGCGTCGGTGGGCCTGGTGTATGCGTTCTGGTGCGGCGCCTCCGCCGTGGGCGGGCTGTTCTATGGGGCCTGGGGCCGCCAGGTGCACCCGTACCGGCTGATGGCGCTGTTCGCCGTGGCGACGGTGCCGCTCGCGCTCGTGGACGGGGTGTGGGCGCTCGCACTGGCCTCGATCCCCTCCGGCCTGCTGACGGCGCCGACCCTGGCCTCGGCCTCGTCCCGGCTCTCGCATCTCGTGGTGGAGGAGCGGCGCGGCGAGGCGATGGGCTTCTACGGCTCGGCCATGACCGCGGGCGCCGCGATGGGCGCCCCGCTGGCCGGCGTGTTCATCGACGGCGTCGCCCCGTCCGCGGGCTACGCGTTCGCGGCGGCCGCGGGCTTCGTGCTCGTGCTGCTGGCCGCGCTGGCGACGGTGGCGCGCGGGCGGCGCTCCGCCTGAGCCGGGCCTGCTCCGCGGCTCAGGCCAGGAGCTCGTGGATGCGGCGGACCAGCACGGCGGTGAGGTCCGCGTCGAAGTCCGCGGTGGAGGAGTCCATGAACAGGTGCCGGTCCGTGTCGTACTCGAAGAGGTCGGCGGGGCGGTCCGGGTGCTCGTCGGTGGCCGCGTAGGAGCGGGCGGTCTCGAGGTCGCCCTCGAGGGCCCAGGGGTCGCGGGTGCCGAGGTGGATCTGCAGGGCGGTGTGGGGCTGCCAGAGCGGGGCGTAGGCGTCGAGGGGCAGGGCGCCGGCCATGGCGATGCACGCGCGGAAGCCGGGGACCACCTGGGCGGCGCGCCAGGCGGGCATCACGCCCAGGCTGATGCCCGCGACGACGGAGGCCTCCTTGTGCTGGGCACACGCCCGCATGCCGCGCTGGCCGATCTCCTCGAAGCCGATCTGCTCGGCGTGGGAGACACCCTCGTCCACGGTGGCGAAGGTGCGGCCGTCGTAGAGGTCAGAGGTGTGGACCGTGTGACCGCCGCTGGCGATCTGGTCGGCGAGCGCACGCACGCCGTCCGTGAGACCGAGGGCGTGGTGGAAGAGGATGATCTGGGCCATGGGTCAGAGCGTAGACCGCGGTGGGCGGCCGCCCCAGAGTGCGGGTGGGTGACCGGGGGCGAAGAAGTGAGGTGACTGCATCTGTCATGGTCAGCAGGTTGGCGCTCATCGCGACAGAGCGGAGAGAGTGATGCCGCTGAAGCGCTGGGTACCGCTGGCCCTGGTGGGTTTTGTCGTTCTGGCGTGATGGGTCAACTGGCCGGGCCATTCAGGGCGCGGGCCGTGGGGGAGCGCTGTGTCGACTCTGCTGGTCGCAGGGGCGCTCGTCGCGTGTATCGCAAGCGCAGCGCTTGCCGGTCGGTGCCGGCTGCGATGGTCGCCCTGGTCTTTTCGGCGACCGCCCTGGCGGGGTCTCTCATGACGCAGGCGCCGAGTTCGGTGCCCTGGGTTCTCGTTGCAGCACTCCTTCCGGTACGTGCTCTGCTGGGTGGGGACGGGGCCGCTCGAGGCATGAGCGGGCAGCGGCCTCCTCGCTCCATCCGTCCTGCGACCTTCAGGACGTCATCGCCGGACGATGCCGCAGCCGATAGGTCGCCGTCCCCTTCGGAGGCACGGCGACGAAGGGGTACCATGTCCGACTGCTCCCGGCCCACTCGCCCGCGGCGTCCACGTTCGACGGAGAACGCCTCACGGAGTGGGCGTCGGAGCTGAGTCCACCGTTCCGCGGCGGTGACACGGGCATCGCCGACAGTGCGGTCACGCCGAAGCGGGAAACGCGAGCTGGCAGGGCATCCCGGGTTCGGGGACGGCGGGACTGATGTGCACGGCCCGGCCCGGCAGGGGCTCGACCTCGGTCAGCCGGGGCCAGATGAGCCGGTGCTCGGCGTTCGTCCCGGCCGGCACGAAGAAGCGGTGGGGCAGGTGCAGCAGCAGCCGGCCCGTCGCCAGCTCGCGGCCGCCGAACACCGCCAGACGCAGCCCGGTGGCCGCCGGACGGCCGAGCCAGTCGTGCACCTCCTCCTCGACCGTGCGGTAGGTGTCCCCGACGCGCAGGCCGGACCACGCGTTCCAGCCCGTGACCACGGCCGTGCCGCCGGCGGCCGCGAGCTCGCGCAGGCGGGCCAGGACGGCCTCTCCGGTTCCCTCGGAGTCCGGGGTCAGCACCGGCACCCCGGACCGTGCGGCCGCCGCGGCCTCCCCGGTGCCGTCCAGCACGGCCACCGGCCCGCCGCTGCGCATCGCCACCTCGACGACGGCGGCCAGCGTCTCCGCGCGACCCCCCGCGGCCTCGACGATCCACGCGGTGCGTCCCTCTGCGCCGGTCGGCCACCGCCAGGGACGGTGCCGGCCGTGGGCCGCGTCGTCGAGCAGGGCCAGGGCCGTGGCCTCGGCCCGGCGACCGCGGTCCGGCACCCAGCGCTCCGGCAGGGCGGGGGTGACCACGGGCGGGGGTGTCGGCCAGTCACCCGCAGCGTAGTTCTCCACCAGGACCGCGACGACGGCCTCCCAGGGGGCGATGGCCGGGGCGGCCGCGGCCTCGCCCAGCCGCCGCCACACGGGCGTGCCACCGTCGACCGTCCATTGGGACGCGCGGAACGAGACCGTCGGGCGCCCCGCCGTCGAGAGGATCGCGGAGCCGGGGCGACGCGGGTCGAGCCGGGCCGCGGCGGCCGTGCCTACCAGGTCCCACGACTCCTGCTCCGTCGCGGTGCGCAGGGCAATCGTGCTGCCCAGGTTCGAGCGCAGGTCCGAGCCCACCGCACCCGTGGCCCGCTGCGTGGCCAGGATGAGGTGGAAGCCGAGGGAACGGCCCGTGGCGGCCAGACGCTGCAGGACGGCGGCCGCGTCCGGGTGGTCGTCCACGAGCACGCGCAGTTCGTCGATCGCCACGACGAGCCGAGGCAGCGCCGCGTCCGGATGGCGGCGGCGGAAGCCGGGATAGTCGCTGACCCCGGCCTGCGCGAAGAGGGCCTCGCGGCGATGCAGCTCCGCCCGAATGGCGCTCAGCGCCCGCAACGAGGCCGTTCCCACGTGGTTGGTCTCCAGGCTCATCGTGTGGGGGAGCGCACCCAGCGGACCGAACGACGCGCCGCCCTTGAAGTCCAGCAGCAGGAACGCGACCTCGGCCGGCGGGTGGTGCGCCGCGGCCCCCAGCAGCAGGGACAGCAGGAGATCCGACTTCCCGGATCCCGTGGTGCCCGCGATGAGCAGGTGCGGACCGTCGGCGGCCAGGTCCATCTCGACGACGCGCGTCTCGTCGCCGCCCCCGGCGAGGGTCACGGTGAGCCCGTCGACGGCATCACGGGTGCCCACCTGCCCCGGTGGTGTGAGCGTGCCGTCCCCGTCGTCGGTGGGCAGCAGGCCGAGGTCCACGACGTCGTCGGCCAGCTCGGTCAGCCAGGCGACCAGAGTGCCGTCGGCGAGGCCGTCGGCGGCCACGTCCTCGAAGCGCTGCTGTTCGGCCGGGACCACGACGGTGCACCCGCGCAGATCGACGACGGCGTCCCCCGGCGCAGGCGGCGGCCCAGTGAAGTCGTACCGCGTCCAGGGCAGATCCGTCCGGGCCGTGGCCATCGTCCCCGCGTCGTCGCCGATGGCGGCCCGCCACGCTCGCCACGCCGGATCCAATGCCGCGTCCTCAGGGGCCGTCACCAGCAGCTGCGGGCCGGACCCGCCCGACCACCAGGTGCGGCGGACCCCACCGGCCTCCACGACGAACGCGCCATCGGCCGCCACCGCGTGCCGCAGGAGCTGGAACACCGCCCACCGGCAAACCCCGGCCACATCGCGCGGTGGCCCGGCCACGACGGCGCGCGACTCCGGCGGTGACGTCGTCATCACGGTGCGCCGCGACGTGACGGCCTCCACCCATGCTTCGTCCGGGTCGTCCCGCGACAGGGACAGCGCCCCGACGCCGGAACCCCACGAGACCGCCACGGCCTCGTCGGCGCCCGCCGTCAGCCCGAAGCGGTCCGTCGCGCCGGAGCGGACGGCGCGGGCCACCGCACCGGGGCTCAATGCCGCCCGAGCCCGCCGGCGCACGACCGTGTCCGCGCGGGCGGCGAGCAGCCGCGCATGCCGCAGCCGGGCGCGGCGCTGCATCGCCAGCATGACCAGCGCCACCGTCACGGACAGCACGCCGAACAGCAGGAACATCGGGTTGCCCATCATCAGGACCAGGGCGACCCCGAGCACCAGCGGGCCCAGGGCCGCCACCAGCGGGATCACGACGGACTGCCGGGCCGGTGCGGACCCGAGGTCGACGGCGGGCGGCTCCGGCACGATCGGCCGCGGCAGGGCAGCCCCGGGCCCGCGGACCAGACCCAGGGCGGTCCGGCCCACCGGGAGCGGGCTCCGGCCGCCCCATCGCGGCCGGCGTCGGGTCCATGCTCGGTGACCACCGCGAGCTCCGGCCCCCGGGCCGGTGCACGCCCGGCCCGTTCCGCGTACGTCACGCTGCGCGGCCCGGCAGCGCACCGGCGCAGCGACCGGGCGGGAAAACGTTCCCGCACCGCCCGGTCCTGCTCGTCCGCGTCGGCGGGGAAGTGCTCCACCCGCCAGGTCTCGGGAGCGGCCCCGCCCAGGATCCGCACGCTCCAGGCCATCCCCGCCCCTCCCTCCTGAGACCGGCGACCGGCCCGTCCGGCCGCCTGGGGACGACCCTGCCACGGCCTGATGGCGGTTCGGGCGGGCTGTGGACAACTGTCCGTCGGACGGGTCCGCCGCCACGTTGTCCACAGTCGTGGTGTCCTGGACCACACGCATCGACGGAACGGGGTATCTTCCTGATCGAGACGTGTGCGGCGCTGGGGATGGCGCCGAATAGGGCACAGGAGGGACACATGGATGCGGTGCGCATTCTCGAGGACGAGATCCGGGAGATCGTCCGGCGGCAGGGCATCGACCCGCAGCGTGAGCACGCCCGGGTCCTGACGCTCATCCAGGACGCGGCCGCGGACTACGAGTCCCGCGCGATGGTCAGCTCGCTGCCGGACCTGGAGGATCCCGTGGCGGCGCGGCAGGACCTGTTCGACCGCATCGCGGGCCTCGGGCCGCTCCAGCGGCTCATGGACGATCCCTCCGTGGAGGAGATCTGGCTGAACGCGCCGGACGCCGTCTACTGCGCGCGGTCCGGCCGCTCCGAGCTGACGGGCATCGTCCTGACCGAGGAGGAGGTGCAGGACCTCGTCGAAGTCATGCTGAAGTCCTCGGGCCGGCGGCTGGACCTGTCGATGCCGTTCGTCGACGCGGCCCTGCCGGACGGCTCGCGCCTGCACGTGGCCATCCCAGACATCACGCGGCGGCACTGGGCCGTGAACATCCGGAAGTTCATCGCCCGGGCGCGCCGGCTGGACGACCTCGTCCGGGGCGGTTCCCTCACGCCGACGGCGGCCCGCTTCCTGGACGCGGCCGTGGACGCGGGCATGAACATCCTCGTCAGCGGGGCCACCCAGGCGGGCAAGACCACCCTGCTCAACTGCCTGGCCTCGGCCATCGGCCCGCGGGAGCGGGTGATCACCGTGGAGGAGATCTTCGAGCTGCAGATCCCGGTGCGCGACGTCGTAGGGCTGCAGTGCCGCCAGCCGAACCTGGAGGGCCACGGCGAGATCCCGCTGCGCCGCCTCGTCAAGGAGGCGCTGCGGATGCGCCCGGACCGCCTGATCGTCGGCGAGGTGCGCGAGGCCGAGGCACTGGACATGCTCGTCGCGCTGAACTCCGGCCTGGCCGGCATGTGCACGATCCACGCGAACTCGGCTGCGGACGCGCTCACGAAGCTCTGCACGCTGCCCCTGCTGGCAGGGGAGAACATCTCCCGGGACTTCGTCGTCCCGACGGTCGCCACGTGCATCGACGTCGTCGTGCACTGCGAGCGCGACCGTCAGGGCCGCCGGCGGGTGCGGGAGATCCTCACCGTCGGCTCACGGGTGGAGGGCGGGGTCATCGAGACGTCGGCGCTCTTCCAGCGCGACACCGAAGGCGACCTGCGCCTCAACGAGGGTGCGAACCTCGAGTTCGAGGCGCTCGCCCGTCGAGGCGTGGACGTCCACGAGCTGGTGGGGCTGCGCTGATGGCCGCGCTGCTGGGGCTCGCGCTCGGCTGCGGCCTGTTCCTGCTGTGGTGGTCCCTCTGGTCCCCTCCCACGGAGAGACCCGAGGCTGCCCGCACCGACTCGCGCCTGCGTGTGCTGATCGCCCAGTCCGGCATCCAGCGCCTCAGCCCGGCCGGCGTCGTGTCCGCCATGGCCGTCGGCGGTCTCGTGGTCGGGCTGATCGTCCTCTCGCTGACCGGAACGTGGACCATCGCCGCGTGCTTCGCCGTCTTCGGGGCGGCCGTGCCCTGGCTGCTGCTGTCCTGGCAGGCCCGTCGACGGTCCACGGCACTGCGCGAGCTGTGGCCGGACGCGATCGACCACGCCCGGTCGGCCATCCGCGCGGGCCTGACTCTCCCGGAGGCGCTCATCCAGCTCGGGGAGACCGGGCCGGAGGGGCTGCGCGAGCCGTTCCAGCACTTCGCCCGGGACTACCGGGCCGGAGCCCGCTTCGTGGACGCTCTGGACCGGCTCAAGGCCCGGATGGCCGACCCCGTCGCGGACCGCCTGGTGGTCTCTTTGCGCCTGACCCGCGAGGTCGGCGGCGCCGACATCGGCCGTCTGCTGCAGACCCTCTCCGAGTTCCTCCGGCAGGACGCCCGCATCCGTGCCGAGCTCGAGGCCCGGCAGTCGTGGACCGTGAACGCGGCCCGGTTGGCGGTGTGCGCCCCGTGGCTCGTGCTCCTGCTGCTGGGGACCCAGCCCGCCGCGGTCGCGGCCTACCGGTCCGCCGCCGGCGGGGCCGTGCTCCTCGCGGGCATGGTGGCCTCCGTCGTCTGCTACCGCGTCATGCTCCGCATCGGCGCGCTGCCCCGGGAGAAGCGGGTGTTCGCATGACGTCCGCGCTGATCTGGGCCGCGCTCTTGGGCCTCACCCTCGGGGCGGGACTGCTCCTCATCCTGGTCACCCAGCCGGTGGGCTGGCGCCCCAGCCTCGAGCAACGGGTCGAACCGCAGCTGCGCCACCACATCCCGGCCTCCCGCCTCCTCGAGGAGGAACGTGCGGGCGCCTCGCCCTGGGGAGCGTGGGGACGCATCCTCGATCCCGTGGTGCAGGCCGGGGTCGGCTGGGTCCAGCGCATCTCCCCGGGCGGGGTGGCGCTCGACCGCAAGCTGGCCGCCGCGGGGCTCGCGGTCACGTCGACGGACTTCCGCGCCCAGCAGGTCCTGAGCGCGGCCGCGGGGGCTGCCGTGGCGGCCGTCCTCGCGCTCAGCCTCACCGTCACGGGCCGCGTGCCGGTGATCACGGGGGTCGCCCTGGTGATCGCCGGCGGCATGGCCGGGTTCCTGCTCCGAGACCAGCTGCTCTCCCTGCGGGCGCGACGGCGGCGCGAGGCCATCCTCTCCGAGTTCCCGTCCGTGGCCGAGCTGTTCGCCCTCTCGGTGGGAGCGGGGGAGAGCGCCGCTGGAGCGCTCGAGCGCATCGCGGGGACGGCGCGCGGGGAGCTGGCCGGCGAGTTCCGCGTCACGCTCGCCGACATGCGTGCCGGGGCGTCGCTGTCCGCGGCGCTCAAGGCCATGGGACGGCGCGTGCAGCTGGCCCCCGTCGAACGGTTCATCGGGGGCGTGCTCATCGCGCTGGACCGCGGCACACCCCTCGCCGACGTCCTGCGCGCGCAGGCCCAGGACGTGCGTGAGATGGGTCGCCGCGAGCTCATGGAGGCCGCCGGCCGGAAGGAGATCCAGATGATGGTGCCCCTCGTGTTCGGCATCCTCCCGCTCACGGTGATCTTCGCCGTCTTCCCCGGCATCTCCCTGATGCGCCTGGGGTTCTGAAGACCCACAACTGAATAGTCCATCCGTCCACCCACCATCACCATCCACTCCGGCCGCACGGGCGGCCGGCCCACCCGAGGAGGGGACCATGCTCCACCACCACGCCATCACCGTCCTGGCCGCCCTGCGCGCCCTCATCCACGACGACGTCCGCGACGAGCGCGGCGACGTCCCCGGCTGGGTGATGATCACCCTCATGTCCGCCGTGCTCGTGGCCGGCCTGCTGGCCCTCGCCCTGCCGGCGCTCGAGGGACTGTTCAACCAGGCCATCTCCCAGGTGTCCCAGGGCGGCTGAGCATGCCCCGGGGTGCTGCCCACGGCGCGCCGGCGCCCCGCGGCGGCCACGCGGGCGTCCCCTGGCGGGACGACCGGGGCGCCGCGGTGGCCGAGTCCACCATGGTGATGACCCTGGTCGTCCTGCTCTTCGCCGCGCTCCTCCAGGCCGGCGTCGTGATCCACACACGCAACGTGATGATCGACGCCGCCTCCGCCGGTGCCCGGTACGGGGCGCTCGCGGACCGGAACCCCGAGGACGGCGTCCAACGGGCCCGGGAGCTGCTCTCCACCGGTGTGCCCGGCCAGTCCGGGGCCGACGTCGCCGCCGAGCTCACCAGCCAGGACGGGGTCCCGGTCCTGCGCGTCACGGTCTCGAGCTCGCTGCCCGGCCTGGGGTTCCTGCCGGGCCCGATCCCCGTGGAGGTGAGCGGCCATGCGTTCCGTCAATGACGTCCGCGACGAGCGGGGAGCGGCCACGGTCGAATTCCTGGGCCTCACGCTCGTGGTGCTGATCCCCGTGGTGTACCTGATGATCTACGTCTCCCAGGTCCAGGCCGCGGCGTTCGCCTCGGTCGCCGCCGCGGACCAGGCCGTCAGGGCCGTGGTCGCCGAAGCTGATCGGCCGAGCGCAGGCGCCGCCCACGCCACCGTCGAGCTCACGCTCGCCGACTACGGCGTGGGCACCGGCCAGTACGACCTGACCGTCGGCTGCGACCAGGGCGGCTGTGGCACGCTCGAACCGGGCGAGGTCGTCGCGGTGCGGGTGGACGTGGCGGTCCCCGTGCCTCTCACGCCGGCAGCATGGTCGCTGACCCCCGTGACCGTGGGCTCCGACGCCCGACAGACGGTGCCGAGGTTCTGATGCGCCGCCCCCTCACCGCTCGCCTGGGTCGCGACGACGGGCAGACCACCGTCCTCACCGTCGGCCTGTGCGCCGTGCTCGTGGCCCTCATGCTGGTCATGCTCGCGGTCACCACCGTGCAGCTGCAGCACCGTCGCCTGCAGTCGCTCGCGGACTCGGCCGCCGTCGCCGGGGCAGAGGAGCTCGGCTTCCGGCTGGGGGAGGACCCGGGAGTCGTGCTCTCCGACGGCGACGTCGCCGCCTCCGCCAGCGCACACCTCGCAGCCGTCGGCGCCCGAGAGGCCGTGCCCGGGCTCGGTGGGATGAGCGCCCGCGTGGCTGAGGACGGCACCACCGTCGTCGTCACCCTCGACGCCCGGGCCGATCTGTTCGCCATGACCGGCCCGTTCGCGGGAACACTCCCCCTGTCGGTCCCCCTGGAGGCGACGGGCAGCAGTCGCACTAGCCTGGCCCGGTGATCCGCTTCCTCCACGGCATCGGTGGCCGACCCGCCCACTTCGAGCCCCTTGCCGACGCCCTCGGCGCCGCGGCCGACCTCGCCGCCTCGCCCGCCCTGCCCGGCCACCCGGGCCCGGATGCAGGCGGCCAGGACCGCCCCCGGGCCGCACGGCCGGCGACCGACGCGGACCCCGTCCGCGACGCCGCCCACACCTGGGCGGCGCAGGCCGGCCCCGTGCCGGGGCTGCTGATCGGCCACAGCACGGGCGGAGTCATCGCGCTGCGCGCCGTCGCCGACGGGCTGGTGCGACCCCGCGCCCTCGTGGTCATCGACTCGAACGTCCCGGTGACGGACACCGCCCTGGCCGCCCGGGCGGCGAAGGCCCGCCTCGCCGCCCGCCCGGACTGGCGGGGCGTGTTCCGCGCCTCGCTTGCGCGGGACCTCCTCGTCCCGGAGTCGTGGCACGAGCGGATCCTGGCTGACGTGGACGCCACGCCGGACCATCCGATGCGCGAGCTCTGGGCCGCCGTCCTCGCCGCGGACACCCGTGCCCTCTGGGCCGGCATCACCGTCCCGACGCTGTACGTGCGCAGCACCCGGGACGTCCACCAGCGGGACCTGGACGCGGTCACCGCGCACACCACCGTCGTCGACGTCGGCCCGGGCCACTGGCCGCACGTCGCCGAGCCCGAGGCCGTCGCGGCGGCCATCCGCCGCTGGCACACGACCGGCGTCCACCCCACGCGGTAGGCTGGCCGAATCATGGCTGACACTGACTTCTCCGCGGAGATCGACTCCCTGCGCCACACCCTGGCCTCCATCGAGCAGGTCTCGGACCTCGATCGCATCAAGGCGGACATCGCCGAACTGGAGCAGCAGGCCTCCGCACCGGACCTCTGGGACGACCCGGAGGAGGCCCAGAAGGTCACCTCCAAGCTCTCCCACCGTCAGACGGACCTCAAGCGCATCACCTCCCTGGAGAGCCGCATCGAGGATCTGGAGACCATGGTCGAGCTCGCCGCGGAGGAGGACGAGCCCTCCCTCCTGGAGGACGCGAACCAGGAGCTGACCTCCATCCGCAAGGCCCTGGAGGAACTCGAGGTCGTCACGCTGCTCAGCGGCGAGTACGACCAGCGCGACGCCGTCGTGACCATCCGCGCGGGCGCCGGCGGCGTGGACGCGGCCGACTTCGCCGAGACCCTCATGCGCATGTACCTGCGCTGGGCCGAGCAGCGCGGCTGGTCCACCAAGGTCATGGACACCTCCTACGCGGAGGAGGCCGGCCTGAAGTCCGTCACCTTCGAGGTCAACGCGCCCTTCGCGTTCGGCACCCTCTCCGTGGAGGCCGGCACGCACCGCCTCGTGCGCATCAGCCCCTTCGACAACCAGGGCCGCCGCCAGACGTCCTTCGCGGCGGTCGAGGTGGTGCCGCTGATCGAGTCGGACGACTCCATCGAGATCCCCGAGTCCGAGATCAAGGTGGACGTGTTCCGCTCCTCGGGCCCCGGCGGCCAGTCCGTGAACACCACGGACTCCGCCGTCCGCATGACGCACCTGCCCACCGGCATCGTCGTGTCCATGCAGAACGAGAAGTCGCAGATCCAGAACCGTGCCGCCGCCCTGCGTGTGCTCCAGTCCCGCCTGCTGCTGCTGCGCAAGGCCGAGGAGGACGCGAAGAAGAAGGAGATGGCCGGCGACGTCAAGGCGTCCTGGGGCGACCAGATGCGCTCCTACGTGCTGAACCCGTACCAGATGGTCAAGGACCTGCGCACGGGCCACGAGGAGGGCAACCCCTCCTCCGTGTTCGACGGCCACATCGACGATTTCGTGGACGCCGGGATCCGCTGGCGCGCCGAGCAGGTCAAGGCCGCCCAGGAGGACTGAGCCCCGCGGCGCGGCCCCGTCGCCTGGGCCACCACGACGCCGGCCCGCACCTCCGCAGCGAGGCGCGGGCCGGCGTCGTCGTTGAGGCCCCACAGGGGCCTCGGGCCTGGCCTGGGAGACCGGCCCGGTGGGATGCTCGACGCACCGGGGCGGGCGCCCCCGCGCGTCGGCCCGGCACCCGACTCCATCCCCACCCAGGAGGTCGACCAGCATGACCATGCGCGCCGCACGTTGGCACGGCAAGAAGGACATCCGCATCGAGGAGATCGCCTCGCCCACGGCCGGTCCGGGGCAGGTCCTCGTGGACGTCGCGTGGTGCGGCATCTGCGGCACGGACCTGCACGAGTACCTCGAGGGTCCGATCTTCATCCCGCCGGCCGGACACCCGCACCCGATCTCCGGTGACGCCGCCCCCGTCACGCTCGGCCACGAGATGTCCGGCACCGTCGCCGCCCTGGGCGAGGGCGTCACGGACCTCGAGGTCGGCCAGAAGGTCGTCGTGGAGCCGTACATCGTGCGCGAGGAGGACCAGGACCGACCGGACTACAACCTCGCGCCGGACATGAACTTCATCGGCCTGGGCGGCGACGGCGGCGGCCTGGCCGAGCAGATCGCGGTGCGGCGCCGCTGGGTCCACCCGGTGGCCGACTCCGTGCCTCTCGACCAGGCCGCCCTCATCGAGCCGCTCTCCGTGGCCCACCACGCGTGGGTGCGAGCCGGCTCTCCGACGTCGGGCGTGGCGCTGATCGGCGGCGCCGGCCCCATCGGCGCGCTCACTGCGGCCGTGCTCAAGGGCAAGGGCCTGACGGTGTACGTCTCCGAGCTCTCGGAGCTGCGGCGGCAGAAGGTGCTCGAGGCCGGCGTGGTGGACGAGGCCTTCGACCCGCGCGAGGTGGACGTGCCCGCCAAGATCCGCGAACTGCACGACGGCCAGGGCGCGGACGTGGGCTTCGAGTGCACCTCGGTGGACGTGGTGCTGGACATGCTGCTGGACGCGGTGCGTCCCGGCGGCGTGATCGTCAACGAGTCCATCTGGGGTCACGAGCCCGCCGTGGCCCTGCACAAGCTGGTGCTCAAGGAGATCGACCTGCGCGGCACGATCGCGTACGCGAACGACCACGCGGACACCATCCGCATGGTCGAGGACGGCGCCGTGGACCTCGCGCCGTTCATCACCGGCAAGATCGGCCTCGACGACCTGGTCGACCAGGGCTTCGAGACCCTCATCCACCACAACGAGACGGCCGTGAAGATCCTCGTCTCGCCGACCGGCCAGGGCCTCTGAGGCTCCGGCCCGACCCCCGGACGTCCCGACGACGGCCCGCGCCCGCAGCCGGCGGGTGCGGGCCGTCGGGTCCCTGCACTGCGGCGCGTCGTCACGGATGCGTCGTCGCCTGGCGCGCCTGTGACCGGGGTCATAGACTGCATTTGAGTGAATCGTGATGAACCGAGTTGAACGTTCCAGGAGGACCGCATGACCGCCGAGCTGCCCCAGCCTCAGCCCACCGACGCCGTGATCGTGGGCGGTGCCCGCACGCCCTTCACCCGACTGCTCTCGCAGCAGGCCGACCTGCGCGCCGTGGATCTGGGCGCCCACGCGATCACGCACGCGCTCGAGCGCGCCGGCGTGGCCCCCGAGGACGTGGACATGGTCTACATGGGTCAGGTCGTGCAGGCCGGCGCGGGGCAGAACCCGGCCCGCCAGTCCGCGCTCGCCGCGGGCATCCCGTGGAACGTCCCGGCCATGACGATCAACAAGGTGTGCCTGTCCGGCCTCACCGCCGTGATCGACGCCGCCCGTCTCGTCCGCCTCGGCGAGGCGGACGTGGTGGTGGCCGGCGGTCAGGAGTCCATGACCAACGCCCCGCACCTGCTGCCCGGCGCGCGCAAGGGCTTCAAGTACGGCCCGGCCACCATGCTCGACGCCGTCGCGTGGGACGGCCTCACCGACTCCCTGAGCCACGAGGCCATGGGCGAGCTGACCGAGTCCGGCAACGGCGAGCGGAACATCGCCCGTGCCGAGCAGGACGAGGTCGCCGCGGCGTCGCACCAGCGGGCCGCCCGGGCCCAGTCCGAGGGCGTCTTCGAGGGCGAGATCGCCCCGGTGGAGGTCCCGCAGCGCAAGGGCGACCCGCTGGTCGTCTCCCAGGACGAAGGGGTCCGACCGGACACGACCGCCGAGGCGCTGGGCGCCCTGCGCCCGGCGTTCGCGAAGGACGGCACGATCACGGCCGGCAACTCCTCGCCCCTGTCCGACGGCGCCGCCGCCCTCGTGGTGACCTCGCGTGCCTTCGCCGAGGAGAAGGGCCTGACGATCCTCGCCACGGTGGGCGCACCCGGCCAGACCGCCGGCCCGGACAGCTCGCAGCTGCACTCGCAGCCCTCCGACGCGATCAACGCCGCCGTGCGGAAGCAGGGCTGGGACGTGGCCGACCTCGACTTCATCGAGATCAACGAGGCGTTCGGCGCGGTGGCCGTGCAGTCCCTGCGCGACCTCGACTACCCGCACGAGAAGACCAACATCCACGGCGGCGCCATCGCCCTGGGCCACCCGATCGGCGCCTCCGGCGCCCGGCTGGCCCTGCACGCCGCCCTCGAGCTCGACCGGCGCGACGGCGGCCGCGCGGCCGTCTCGCTCTGCGGCGGCGGCGGCCAGGGCGAGGCCCTGATCCTCTTCCGCTGACGGACCGCCCCTGACAGAAAGGACCCTGGACATGGCTCTCGACAAGACCGTGGCCACGCCCGCCGAGGCGGTGGCGGACGTGTCGGACGGCGCGTCCCTGGCCGTCGGCGGCTTCGGACTCGTCGGCAATCCCGTGCAGCTCATCGAGGCCCTGCTCGAGCAGGGCGCCACGGACCTGTCCGTCGTCTCCAACAACTGCGGCGTGGACGGCTGGGGCCTGGGCATCCTGCTCGGCGCGCGCCGGCTGCGGAAGATGACCTCCTCCTACGTGGGGGAGAACAAGGAGTTCGCCCGCCAGTACCTCGAGGGCGAGCTCGAGGTGGAGCTCGTCCCGCAGGGCACCCTCGCGGAGAAGCTCCGCGCCGGAGGCGCCGGCATCCCGGCGTTCTACACCCGCTCCGGCGTCGGCACCCAGGTGGCCGAAGGCGGCCTGCCCATGCGCTACGACGCGGACGGCACCGTGGTGAAGTCCTCGCAAGCCAAGCCCACGGACACGTTCGTGCTCGGCGAGGGCTACCTGAGCCAGACCCCGGACGAGCCCGAGACCTATGTGCTCGAACGGTCCATCGTCACCGACTTCTCCCTCGTGCACGCCTGGAAGGGCGACCGCCACGGCAACCTCGTGTTCCGCAAGGCCACCCGCCAGTTCGGCCCGCCCGCGGCCATGGCCGGCCGGGTGTGCATCGCCCAGGTGGAGGAGCTCGTCGAGCCCGGCGAGATCGACCCGGATGACGTGCACCTGCCCGGCATCTTCGTGCACCGGATCGTGGAGGTCGGCACGGACATCGAGAAGCGGATCGAGAAGCGCACCGTGCGCGCATCGGGGGAGGAGCAGGCATGAGCGAGCAGACCACCGAGCGTCCCCAAGGCCTGAGTCGTGACCAGATGGCCACCCGCGCCGCCCAGGAGCTGCCGGACGGCGCCTACGTCAACCTCGGCATCGGCATGCCCACGCTGATCCCCAACCACATCCCCGCCGGGCGGTCCGTGGTGCTGCAGTCCGAGAACGGCATCCTCGGCACGGGCCCGTACCCCACGGAGGACGCCGTGGACCCCGACCTGATCAACGCGGGCAAGGAGACCGTCACCGTGAACCCGGGGGCGTCCTTCTTCGACTCCGCGCTGAGCTTCGGCATGATCCGCGGCGGCAGGATCGACGTCGCCGTCCTGGGCGGCATGGAGGTCTCCGCCGCGGGCGACCTGGCCAACTGGATGGTGCCCGGCAAGATGGTCAAGGGCATGGGCGGTGCGATGGACCTCGTCCACGGCGCCGGCCGCGTGATCGTCATGATGGACCACGTGTCCAAGGACGGGACCCCCAAGATCGTCGACCAGTGCACCCTGCCGCTGACCGGCTGCGCCGTCGTCGACCGCATCATCACGGACCTGGCCGTGATCGACGTCGTCGGCACCCCGGAACAGCCCCGCCTGGCGCTCGTGGAGACCGCGCCCGGCGTCACCGAGGAGCAGGTCCGCGCGCTCACCGGCGCGCCGCTGGACTGAGCCGACGACGCCGCCCCGCGGCCCCGGCGCACCGCCTCGGCGGGCATCGGACCGGCACGGGATAGACTGGACGGCCGCGCCCTGATCGGGGCGCGGCCGTCGCCGTGGACGCTGGAAGGACGTGAGGCCATGGGCAAGAACAGCAAGGGCAAGGCCACCAAGCAGCCGGCCCCCGGCGAGCGCCAGGTGATCGCCAACAACAAGAAGGCGCGCCACGACTACACCATCCTCGACACGTACGAGGCCGGCATGGTGCTCACCGGCACCGAGGTGAAGTCGCTGCGCGAGGGCAAGGCCTCGCTCGTGGATGGCTTCGCGGTCTTCTACCGGGACGAGCTGTGGCTCGAGCAGGTCTACATCCCGGAGTACCTCAACGGCTCGTGGACCAACCACGCCGCCCGCCGGCGCCGCAAGCTGCTGCTGCACCGCGCCGAGCTGACGAAGATCTCCCGGCAGATCCAGGACCCGGGCCTGACCATCGTGCCGCTGTCCCTGTACTTCCTGAACGGGCGCGTGAAGGTGGAGATCGGCGTCGCGCGCGGCAACCGCGAGTACGACAAGCGGCACAAGCTGCGCGAGCAGCAGGACAACCGCGAGGCCCAGCGGGCCATGCGGATGCGCAACCGGCGCGCCGGCGTGGCCTGAGCGCGGCGGGCCCCTTGGGAATGCTCGGGGGGCGTGCTACGTTGTATCTCTCGCAGGCCCGGTTTCAGGACCGGCGGGCTCCGTGCCCTCCGTCTGCAGTGGTGATTGACAACCTCATAGAGGAGTCGCCCCCCCCCTGGGGCCGATCGGTTTCGACGGTGTGTGTCGCGTCGGGAGAAGCGGGCCGAGGATGCAGAGTCATCTCGTCAAACGCTCTCTGCAAACCAATAAGTGCCGAATCCAAGCGCACTGACTTCGCTCTCGCTGCCTGATCAGTGATCGAGTCCGTCACCCCGAGGTCGCTGTCGCCTCGGATCGTGGCGTCAGCTAGATAGCCACTGGGCGTCACCCTCGCCGGGGGTCGTGACGCCGACATCAATCCGGCTGGGTCCGGGTTGGCCGCCCGTCTGCGGGACGGCCAGGACCGAGCAACACCCACAGCAGACTGCGCCCGGAGAAGACCCGGCAACACCTCATCGGACGCGGGTTCAATTCCCGCCGGCTCCACTCACCACAACGGGAAGGCCCCGGAATCGTCACGATTCCGGGGCCTTCGTCGTGTCTGCGCCCAGTGTGCGGCGGCCCGCCCCTCAGCCGGCCAGGACCGCGTGCAGGCCCAGGCCGGCGCCCCAGCCGACGACGACGGCCACCAGCCCCAGCCCCAGATGCGCGGCCCACAGGCGGGCGGCCGCGCCCCATCGACGGGCGAGCACGGCGTCGGCGGCCTCCGCGGCCACGGTGGACCACGTCCCCAGGGCGAGGCAGAACCCGGACACCACGGCGGACACCGCCGCGACGAGCATGAGCCCCTGCCCGTCGCCCCAGCCCCCGGACGCGTCCACCAGCTCCGGCACGGCCAGGCCGACGGTGGCGCCGAGGAGCAGGGCTGCCGTCGTGTTGGCGGTGAGCAGACCCCGGGGGCCGAGCCGGTCGGTCAGGCGCCCGCGCGCCAGGGCGCCGAGCGCCCCGCCCGCGGCGAGGCAGGCCAGGAGGGCCACCTGGAAGAGAGCGAAGACCTCGTATCCCGCGCCGCTCATGCGTCCTCCTCCGAACGATCCGTCCCGACCACACGCGACCCCGGGGCGCCCCCGGCGCGCAGGCCGAGCACGGCCGCCGCCGTCGAGAGCGCAGCCATCAGCGCGAGCACCAGCAACACCGATGCCGCCGCGGTGAGGATGCCACCCGCCCCGGACGCCGCGGCGCCCAGCCGCACCGGCCACAGCACCAGGGCGACGGCGCTGGAGATGGTGGTGACCGCACCGAGGAAGCCGGTTCCCAGCCCCGCCACCAGGCGGGGACGCCAGTCCGGCCCGCGGCGTCGCGAGGCCGCCCACAGCAGGCCGAGCAGGAACGAGCCGAGCACGTTCACCACGAACAGCGGCAGGGCCTGGACGAGCACGTCGACCGCCCCGAACGCGGCGCCGAACGTGCCGCGGAAGTTGGGCGCCCCGGCCAGCGCGGTCACCGCGTTCATCACCCCCGCACCGCATAGCACGCCCGCGGCACCGCCGAGGGCCACCGCACCCGCAGTGCCGGGCCGGCGATCTTTCCCGCGCCCGCCCCTCCGGTCGGCCGTCGTCTCCCCCCGTGCGGCCATCAGGCGCCGTCCTCGGTCTCGTCACCCGTGCGCAGGCGGGCGAGGACGTCGTCGTGGAGCAGGCCGTTCGTGGCCAGCGCGTGCCCGCCGAACGGGCCGTCCTCGCCGTCCAGCGAGGTGAAGCGGCCGCCGGCCTCGCGCACGATCGGCACCAGGGCGGCCATGTCATGCAGCTCGAGCTCGGGCTCGGCCGCGATGTCCACGGCGCCCTCGGCGACGAGCATGTAGGACCAGAAGTCGCCGAAGCCGCGCACGCGCCACACGTCCGAGGTGAGCTGCAGGAACGCGCGGATCGAGCCGCGTTCGCGCCAGCCCTCGATCGAGGAGAAGGACAGCGACGCGTCCTCGACCCGATCCACGCCGGACACGGTGATCCGCTGAGCACGCGTGAGAGAGGTGCCCGCGAAGGCGCCCTGGCCGGCCGCGGCCCACCAGCGACGGTGCAGGGCGGGGGCGGAGACGACGCCGACGACGGGCTCGCCGTCGATCAGCAGCGCGATGAGGGTGGCCCACACGGGCACGCCGCGCACGAAGTTCTTGGTGCCGTCGATGGGGTCGACCACCCACTGCCGGCCGGAGCGGCTCAGAGACCCGCCGAACTCCTCACCCACGATGCCGTCGCGCGCCCGGGCACGGGACAGGGTCGAGCGGATGGACTCCTCGGCGGCGCGGTCCGCATCCGTGACAGGGGTGAGATCCGGCTTGGTGCTGACCTCGAGGTCCTGGGCCTTGAACCGGGACATCGTGATCGAGTCCACGTTGTCCGCCAGCATGTGGGCCAGCCGCAGGTCCTCCGTGAGGTCGCGGCCGCGGGTCGCAGAGTTCTCAGGTCGCTCCATGCCGCCCACGCTATACCGCGCGGGCCGCCTCAGTCCTCGGACGACGCCGCGTCCTCCGCCCCCGAGGGGGCCAGGCGGTTGCCGAGCAGACGGCGCAGCGAGGCCAGGCGTGCCGTTCCCGAGGGGCCGGCGTGGCCCGCGGCCACCCATGCGTCCAGGCCGCAGCCGGGGGAGTCGGCGGTGTGGGTGCAGCCGCGCGGGCAGTCCGCCAGTCCGCCGGCGAGGTCGTCGAACGCCTCCACCACGCGGTCCGGCTCGACCCAGCCCAGCCCGAAGGACCGGATGCCGGGGGTGTCCACCACCCAGGTGTCCGGCAGGGGGGTGCCGTCGTCGCCCGTCAGCGGCAGCGCGAGCGCGGACGAGGAGGTGTGTCGGCCTCGGCCGGTCACGGCGTTGACGTGGCCGGTGGCCCGCTCCGCGCCGGTGAGCGCGTTCAGGAGCGTGGACTTGCCGACGCCTGAGGGCCCCACGAACGCGCTGGTGTGCCCGATCAGCCGCTCGGCCACCCGAGCCACGAGCGAGGCGTCCAGGGCGGTGTCCCCGGTCTCGGCCTCGAAGGTCGCCGCACCGGAGGTCATCACCTCCAGGTCCAGCGCCTCGTAGTGCGCCACCAGCGCGTCCGGATCACGCAGGTCGGTCTTCGTGATGAGCAGCACCGGGTGGATGCCGGCGTCGTAGCAGGCGACGAGGGCGCGGTCGATGAAGCCGGTCCGGGGTTCCGGATTGGCCGCGGCCACCATGATCACCAGCAGGTCGGCGTTGGCCACCACCACCCGCTCGACCTCGTCCGAGTCGTCCGCCGACCGGCGCAGGACCGTGCTGCGCTCCTCGACACGGATGATGCGCGCGAGCGTGCCCTCGTCCCCGGAGAGGTCCCCGACGACGGCCACCCGGTCGCCCGTGGCGATCGGCGTGCGGCGCAGCTCGCGGGCGCGCATCGCCGTGATCCGCTCGTCCAGGCGCTCGGGCAGCACCACGGCGTACCGGCCGCGGTCCACGGTGGTCACCATGCCGACCTGCGCGTCCTCGTGCTTGGGCCGCTCCTTGGTGCGCGGGCGGGTGCCGCGCTTGGACGGGCGCACCCGGACATCGGACTCGTCCCACGCCGAGGGATCGAGGCGCCGGGCCATCAGCGGGCCTCCTCGGCCGCGTCGCCGGGTGCCACGAGCGCGGTCCACAGTGCGGGGAAGTCCGGCATCGTCTTCGCGGTGGTCGCCACGTCCACGATGCCGGTCCCCGGCACGCGCAGGCCGACGACGGCGGCGAAGGTCGCCATCCGGTGGTCGTGGTAGGTCTCGAGGGCGGCGGGCGACAGCGGCCCCGACGCGTCCGTGCCCGGGAAGCCGAGCGACGTCTCTCCCTCGTCCACGGTGATCCCCAGGCGGGCGGCCTCGGCGGTGAGCGCGGCGAGCCGGTCCGTCTCATGACCCCGCAGATGGCCGATCCCCGTCAGGCGGGTGGGCCCGGAGGCCAGCAGGGCGAGCGCGGCCGCGGTGGGGGCGAGCTCGGCCGTGTCCGCGATCTCACCGGCGCCGGTGATGCGGGGCGCGCCGTCGTCCTGGACCGCCCCGGTCACCGTGAGCCGGCCGCGGGAGCGGTCCGTGCGGTCGACCGTGAGGGCCACGCTCGCCCCGAACTGCGGCAGGATCCGCCGCCAGCGGTCGCCGATCTGCGTCGTGCGGGTCGGCCAGTCCGGCACCGTCACGGAGCCGCCCGTGGCCACGGCGGCGGCCAGGAAGGGGCCCGCGTTGGACAGGTCCGGCTCGACGGCCGCCTCGTGCCCCGGGATGCGCCCCGGGGCCACGGTCCACGCCCCGGGACCCGTCTCGGCGACGTCCACCTCGAGCGCGCGCAGCACCCCGGCGGTCATCGCGACGTGCTCCGGACTCGGCACGGTCTCCCCGGTGTGCCGCAGCCGGAGACCGCGCGGCATCCCCGCGGCCGCCAGCAGTGCGGCGGACAGGAACTGGGAGGAGCCGGAGGCGTCGACCGCGACCTCCGGCACGTCGCCGTCGGGGGCCACCGTGGCCGCGTCCGCGCGGGTCGTCATCGTGAAGGGCAGGCGCCCGGGCTCGCCCTCCTCGACGACGGCCACCCCGAGCTGGCGCAGCGCGTCCAGGACCGGGGCCATCGGGCGCAGGCGCGCGCCGGCGTCGCCGTCGAAGCGGACGCGGCCGGGCCGCAGCGCGGCGACGAACGGGACGAAGCGCATGACCGTCCCCGCCAGTCCGCAGTCCACGGCGACATCCCCGGCCAGCGGCTCGCCGACCGGCATCGGATGCACGCGCAGGCCGCCGTCGGACAGGGGCTCGAACCGGGCCCCGAGCGCGGTGAGCGCCGTGCGCATCAGTGCCGTGTCCCGTGACGCGAGGACGCCGTGCAGGATGCAGGGGCCGTCGGCGAGGGCGGCGAGCACGAGGTGCCGATTCGTCAGCGACTTCGATCCCGGCAGCCGCACGTCTCCGCGCACCGGGCCGCGCGCCACGGGCGCGGGCCAGGTCTCGGCGGCGTCGGGACGGGGGGCGGGAGAGTGCGCGGCGGCACGCGTGGGGCGGGTCACCGGACCAGCCTATCGGGCGTCTGTCGGCCGGGGTCGGCCTGTCTCGGGGGAATACCTGGAACGCTGCTGGCGCTCCACTGGGCGACCCTGCACCCGTGACGGCGCACCGGTCCCGCTCGCCGAGGACCGCAGCCGGAGAGGAGCCCCGCATGAGCGCCGCCCTGCTGACGCGTCCCTCCCAAACCCAAACCGTAGACTGGCCCGCGATGAGCACTGACAACAGCCGGCCGGAATTCGCCCGGCCCGAGGACGCCCCCGAGCACGACCGCGCCGACATCGACGTCGCCGCCGAGTCCGAACAGCAGCGCCGTGCCCGGTTCGAGCGTGACGCCCTCGAGTTCGTGGACCAGTTGTACTCCGCTGCGCTGCGCATGACGCGCAACCCGCAGGATGCCGAGGACCTGGTCCAGGAGGCGTACACGAAGGCCTACTCCTCGTTCCACCAGTACCGGCCCGGCACCAACCTCAAGGCCTGGCTCTACCGGATCCTCACGAACACGTACATCAACCTCTACCGCAAGCGGCAGCGCCAGCCCCTCGAGGCGGACAACCCCGAGGTGGAGGACTGGCAGATGGCCCGGGCCGCCGAGCACACCTCCGGTGGCCTGCGCTCCGCCGAGACGGAGGCCCTCGACCGGCTCCCCGACTCCCAGGTGAAGGACGCCCTGCAGGCGATCCCGGAAGAGTTCCGACTCGCCGTGTACTTCGCGGACGTGGAGGGCTTCGCCTACAAGGAGATCGCCGAGATCCTCGACGTGCCGATCGGCACCGTCATGTCGCGGCTGCACCGGGGCCGCAAGCAGCTGCGCGAGCGTCTCGCGGACTACGCGGCCGCGCGCGGCATCAAGGCCCAGCCGAAGAAGAAGACCGGGCGCGGCGGCACGAAGCAGACCGAGACGAGCACGAAGGAGGCCACGCGATGACCGCGGACCAGCACGGCAATGAGTGCCGCGACGCCCAGGACGCCTCCCTGGAGCGGCTGTACCAGTACCTGGACGGTGCCCTGACGCCCGAGGACATCGAGCAGGTGCGCGCCCACGTGGCGGACTGTCCGGACTGCCGGCACCAGAAGGAGCTCGAGGAGCTCATCCGCTCGGCGGTGCGTCGGTGCTGCCAGGAGAAGGCGCCCGCGCAGCTGCGGGCCACCATCATGACCCGCATCACCCAGGTCTCGACGACGACCGTCACCTGGGGCTGACACCGCGACATGCGGACCCGAGGGCACCCGATCGGGCGCCCCGACGATGACGAAGGGCCGTCCCCTGAGGGGACGGCCCTTCGTGGTCTGCGGTCGCCGGGTGGCACCCGGCCGGTCCGCGACGCCGATCAGCGGATCAGGCGTTGGGACGCTTGCCGTGATTGGCGCCGCTCCTGCGGCGGTCGCGACGCTTGCGTGCACGCTTGCTCATGACGTCTCCCTTCAACGAGTCGGTCGGTGGTCCATTCTGTCACATCACGCCGTGGGCTCAGGCAGACCGAGCCACTGGTACCAGCCCCGGTGCAGCACGAGCCACGCGATGAGCCCGTGGCCCGCCTGGCCCGGCCGGCCCTGGCCGGAGGCGAGGTCCGAGCGCCACTGCTCGTGGCCCACCAGCGGGGTGAACGTGTCCACGTACACGTGGTTGCGCCGGTCGGCCACATCCAGGTAGGCGGCGTTGAGCTCGGCGAGCCGGGCATTGCGCTGCTCGTCCAGGGTGGGCGTGGGGCCCACCACGAGCACCGGGATGTTCCGCTGCGAGGCGGTGTCCAGGACGTTGGCCAGGTTCAGCCGCGAACGGGCGGTCGAGGTGGCCTCCAGGTCCAGGTCCGCGTCGGACAGGGCCACGACGAGGCGGTTCTCCGTCTCCTCGGAGAAACGCCGCGAGGCCTCGCCCCACCAGCGCTCGTTGAGGTCCTCGGTGGTCTCGTGCGGCACGGCCAGCACGTAGTTCTCCAGCTCCACGTCGGGGGCCTGGGTGCGGGCGAGCACGCGGCCCCACCAGCCGATGGCGCGGGCGTCGCCCGCACCGGCCAGCAGCTGCTCGCCGACGGCGGCGATCCGGATCCGGCGGTTGTGCACAGTGTGTCCTTTCGTCGGCCGATCCGGCGCCGCCGCCGCACCGGAGGGTGCGGCGGCGGCGCAGGCTCGGTCCGGGTCAGCGGCCGAAGGCGGCGTCCAGCAGCGTGCCGAGCTCCTGGTCGTGGCGGCCCTTGGTGCCCGCGGAGGTCGCGGCCGAGGCCGGGCGGGACACGAGGGTCACGGGGCGGTCGAGCTGCGGCACGAGGTTCAGTGCCATGAACGGCCACGGGCCCTGGTTCGCGGGCTCGTCCTGCACCCACGCGACGTCGGCGTCCGGGTAGGCGCGGAGCGCCGTGCGGATCTCGTCGAGCGGCAGCGGGTAGAGCTGCTCCACCCGCACGATCGCGGTGGAGGTGTCGCCGGACTTCTCGCGGCGGGCGAGCAGGTCGTAGTACAGCCGGCCGGAGACCAGCAGCACGCGCGTGACGTCCTTGGCGTCCACCCCGGCGTCCGGGATGACCGGCTGGAAGCGGCCCTCGGTGAAGTCCTCCACCGAGTTCGCGGCGGCCTTGAGGCGCAGCAGCTGCTTCGGGGTGAACACGATGAGGGGCCGACGCGGGCGGGCGTAGGCATGCTCGCGCAGCAGGTGGAAGTGGTTCGCGCCCGTGGAGGGGTTGACCACGCGCATGTTGTCCTCGGCGCACATCTGCAGGAAGCGCTCGATGCGGGCGGAGGAGTGGTCCGGCCCCTGTCCCTCGTAGCCGTGGGGGAGGAGCAGGACCACGGACGAGGTCTGCGACCACTTCTGATCGGCCGAGGAGATGAACTCGTCGATAATCGTCTGCGCGCCGTTCACGAAGTCGCCGAACTGGGCCTCCCACAGCACGAGGGCGTCGGAGCGCTCCACGGAGTAGCCGTACTCGAAGCCGAGGGCGGCGTACTCGGACAGCAGCGAGTTGTAGACCCAGAACTTCGCCTGGTCCTCGGAGAGGTGCTTCAGCGGCGCCCACGTCTCGCCGGTGATCCGGTCGTGGAACACCGAGTGGCGCTGCGTGAAGGTGCCGCGCTGGGAGTCCTGGCCCGCCAGGCGGACCGGCACGCCCTCCACGAGCAGCGAGCCGAAGGCCGCCAGCTCGGCGAAGCCCCAGTCGATGCCACCGTCGACGGCCATCTTGGCGCGGCGCTCGAGCAGGGCCGCGAGCTTCGGGTGGACCGTGAAGCCCTCGGGCACGTCGATGTGCGCCTGCCCGATGGCCCGCAGCGTCTCGGCCGAGATGGCCGTGGATGCCGGCGCCTCCGGGACCGCGTCCCGGTCCTCGGCCGGGCGGATGCCCTCGCCGCCGGAGGTGGGCGCGTCTTCGTGGGTCTCCGCGAAGACCCGCTCGAGCTGCTGCTGGTAGTCCTTCAGGGCGGTGTCCGCCTCCTCCTGCGTGATGTCGCCGCGGCCCACGAGGGACTCGACGTACAGCTTGCGGGTGGAGCGCTTCTGCTCGATGAGGTTGTACATGCGCGGCTGCGTCATCGACGGGTCGTCGCCCTCGTTGTGGCCGCGGCGGCGGTAGCAGACGAGGTCGATGACGACGTCCTTGTTGAACCGCTGGCGGTACTCGAAGGCGAGCTGGGCCACGTGCATCACGGACTCCGGCTCATCGCCGTTGACGTGGAAGATCGGGGCCTGGATGGTCTTGGCCACGTCGGTGGAGTACACCGCGGAGCGTGCCTGGGTCGGCGGCGTGGTGAAGCCCACCTGGTTGTTCACGATCACGTGGATCGTGCCGCCGGTGCGGTAGCCGGGCAGCTGCGAGAGCTGCAGCACCTCGGTCACGACCCCCTGGCCGGCGAAGGCCGCGTCGCCGTGCACCAGGATCGGCAGCACGGAGAAGGAGTCGGGGCGCTGACCGCCCAGGTCGAGGCGGTCCTGCTTGGCACGCACGACGCCCTCGAGGACCGGGTCCACGGCCTCCAGGTGCGAGGGGTTGGCGGCGAGGTACACGCGGGTGCTGTTGCCGGCGTCGGACACGAAGGTGCCCTCGGTGCCCATGTGGTACTTCACGTCGCCCGAGCCCGAGGCGCCGCCCGGGGTGGCCCCCTCGAACTCGCGGAAGACCTGGCTGTAGGTCTTGCCGGCGATGTTGGTCAGCACGTTCAGGCGACCGCGGTGCGCCATGCCGATGGCGACCTCGTCCAGCCCGGCGTCGGCGGCGTCGCCGAGGATGCCGTCCAGCAGCGGGATGAGGGACTCGCCGCCCTCCAGGGAGAAGCGCTTCTGGCCGATGTACTTGGTCTGCAGGAACGTCTCGAACGCCTCCGCTGCGTTGAGGCGGCCCAGGATGCGCAGCTGCTCCTCGCGGGTGGGCTTGGCGTACGGCTGCTCGAGCTTCTCCTGGAACCAGGCGCGCTCGGCCGGGTCCTGGATGTGCATGTACTCGACGCCGATGGTGCGGCAGTACGCGTCACGCAGCACGCCGAGGATCTTGCGCAGCGTCAGGCTGCTCGCCCCGCCGAAGCCGCCGGTGGGCCACTTGCGGTCCAGGTCCCACAGGGTCAGCCCGTGCTCGCGGATGTCGAGGTCCGGGTGGTAGGCCATCGAGTACTCGAGCGGGTCCACGTTGGCCAGCAGGTGGCCGCGGTCCCGGTACGCGTGGATGAGCTGCTGGATGCGGGCGACCTTGCCGATCTGCTCCTCCGGGTTCACCTGCACGTCCTGGGCCCAGCGGACGGGCTCGTAGGGGATGCGCAGGGAGTGGAAGACCTCGTCGTAGAAGCCGTCCTCGCCCAGCAGGAGGCCGTGCACGATCTTCAGGAACTCGCCGGAGCCGGCGCCCTGGATCACGCGGTGGTCGTACGTGGAGGTCAGCGTGATCGTCTTGGAGATCGCCAGGTCGTGCAGCGTGGACTCGGCGGCGCCCTGGAAGGCGGCCGGATAGGTCAGCGCGCCGACGCCGATGATGGCGGCCTGGCCCTGGGACAGGCGGGGCACCGAGTGCACGGTGCCGATGCCGCCCGGGTTGGTCAGGGAGACCGTGGTGCCGGCGTAGTCGTCCATCGTCAGCTTGTTCTTGCGGGCGCGCTGGACGAGGTCGTCGTACGCCTTCCAGAAGCCGCGGAAGTCGAGGGTCTCGGCGGCCTTGACGTTGGGGACCACGAGCGCGCGGGTGCCGTCCGGGCGGGGCAGGTCGATGGCGAGGCCGAAGTTCACGTGGGCCGGCTCCACCATGGTGGGCTTGCCGTCGCGCTCCTCGTAGGTCACGTTCATCGAGGGCATGGCCGCGAGCGCGCGGACCACGGCGTAGCCGATGAGGTGGGTGAAGGAGACCTTGCCGCCGCGGGTGCGGGCCAGGTGGCTGTTGATGACCACGCGGTTGTCGATCAGCACCTTGGCCGACAGGTCGCGCACGGTGGTGGCGGTGGGCATGGACAGGGAGGCGTCCATGTTCGTGGCCACGGCCTTGGCCATGCCCTTGAGGACGGTGGCCTTCTCCTGCTTCTCGTCCGCGGTGGTGGCGGTGGTGTCGGCAGGCTCGGAGGGCACGGCCTGGGCCGCCGGGGTCTTCTTGGGCTTGGGGCCGGTGCTGACCGAGGTCTCCTTGGGCTGCGCGCCCCGGGCCGGGGCGGTCGCCGCCTTCGGCTCGGTCACCTTGGTGGAGGCCTTCGGCTCGGTCACCTTGGTGGAGGCCTTCGGCTCGGTCACCTTGGCGGAGGCCTTCGGCTCGGTCTGGGCGGAGGCCTTCGGCTCGGCCTCGGCGGGCGCGCTGGCCTCAAGACGGGCGAAGATCTGTGCCCACTGCCGGTCCACGGAACCGGAGTCCTCGCGGTACTTCCGGTAGATCTCGGCCACGAGCCGTTCGTTCCCCGGGAACTCCTGTGCGAGCCGGTCCGACGTGAGTTCTGGCACTGTGTAACGCCTCTTCCTGAGCCTTGGGATGCGATGTGCTGCGCCGGGCCACCCGCGCGGTGCGCGTGGGGCCGGGAACGCCTCGAGACATCATAGTTCTTCGACGCCCCCGGCTGGAATGCCGCGGCCTCGGCTCGACTCCGCTCCCGGCGGACGCGCGGGGGGCTCTCGGCGTCCACCGCGTCTGGGAGACTGACGCCATGCGCTTCCTCACCGACCCGGCCGTCGACCTCACGTACAACGACGTCTTCCTCGTGCCCTCGCACTCGGACGTCGCCAGTCGCATGGACGTGGACATCGCCCCGGATGACGGCACGGGCGCCACCATCCCCCTGGTCTCCGCCAACATGACCGCCGTCACCGGGCGCCGGATGGTCGAGACCATGGCCCGGCGCGGCGGTCTCGGGATCCTGCCGCAGGACATCCCGGCGGACGTCATCCGGGACGTCGTGCGTCGGGTGAAGGCAGCCCACCCCGTGGCGGACACCGCCCTGACCGTCGGGCCGCAGGACACGGTGCTGGACCTGCTCCACCTCGTGGACCGCCGCAACCACGGGGCCGTCTGCGTGGTGGACGCGCACGGCGAGCTGCTCGGCGTGGTCCGCCCCCAGGACTGCGAGGGCGTGGACCGCTTCGCCTCGGCCGCCTCCGTCATGCACCCACCGGCGGTGACCCTCACGCTCGCCGAGCTCGGCGGCGCGGACGGGGCCCCGGACAAGGACGCGCTGCGGGCGGCCTTCGAGCGCCTGCACGCCGCGCGCCAGGAGATGGCCCCCGTCGTGGACCCGGCGGAGGGCACCGCCGCACCCATGCTGCGCGGGGTCGTCACCGCGGCGGGCCTGCTGCGCTCGTCTGTGTTCACGCCCGGTCTGGACGACGACGGACGGCTCCGCGTCGGCGCCGCCGTCGGCATCAACGGGGCGGTGGGGGAGAAGGCGGCCGCCCTGGTCGAGGCCGGCGTCGACGTGCTCGTCGTGGACACCGCGCACGGTCATCAGAAGACCATGCTGGACGCGCTCGCCGCCGTGCGGGCCCTCGACCCCGGCGTGCCCGTGGTGGCCGGCAACGTCGTCTCCGGCGACGGCGTCCGGGACCTGGTCGCGGCCGGCGCGGACATCGTGAAGGTGGGCGTGGGCCCGGGTGCGATGTGCACCACGCGCATGCAGACCGCGGTGGGCCGGCCGCAGTTCTCGGCGGTCCTGGAGTGCGCCGTCGCGGCCCGCGAGCTGGGGGCACGCGTGTGGGCGGACGGCGGGGTGAAGCACCCGCGGGACGTGGCGCTCGCGCTGGCCGCCGGAGCCAGCTCGGTGATGATCGGCTCGTGGTTCGCGGGGACGCTCGAGTCTCCGGGCGACCTCGTGCACGGCCCGGACGGTCGGCGGTACAAGGAGAGCTTCGGCATGGCCTCGGCTCGCGCGGTCCAGCACCGCACCCGCCACGAGGACGCCTTCACCAAGGCCCGCAAGGCGATGTTCGAGGAGGGCATCTCGTCCTCACGCATGTACGTGGACCCGCGCCGCCCCTCGGTGGAGGACCTCCTGGACACCATCACGTCCGGCGTGCGCTCGTCGCTGACCTACGCCGGCGCCCACGACCTGGCGCAGTTCCGTGAGCGCGCCGTCGTCGGCCTGCAGTCCGCGGCGGGCTACGAGGAGGGCCGGCCGGTCGGCTCGTCGTGGTGAGGCGGCCGCTTTCCCCGGCTCGTTCCGTCGGGGCCTGACGCCCCTATACTGGGCGGACTATGGATCACCCTGACACCTGTGTGCCAGACCGCCCGTCCGCCCACGCGGACGCGGCCGGATCGGAGCCTTCCAGTCCCGGTGCCCCGCACCGCCGCCCGGCCCGCCGTCGAGGGGGTGAGGTCGAGTGGAGTGGCTCCTGCTGATCCTCGGCCTGGTCCTGATCGCGGGCACCGGCTTCTTCGTGGCCGTCGAGTTCGCCATGATCGCGATCGACGTGCCGACCGTGCAGCGCATGGTGGACGCGGGTGACCGCGGCGCCGAGCCCCTGCTGCGCTGCCTCAAATCACTCTCGACCCAGCTCTCCGCGTGCCAGCTGGGCATCACCCTGACCACACTGCTCACCGGCTACGTGATGGACCCGGCGATCAGCCGGCTCATCGACCCGCTGCTGCTCCAGGTGGGGCTGCCGGCCGGCGTGGTGGGCACCGTCTCGCTCGTCGTCGCGATGATCGTGGCGACCCTGCTCTCGATGCTCCTCGGCGAGCTGATCCCCAAGAACATGTCCATCGCCGAGCCCATGGTGATCGGCCGTGCGCTCGCCCGACCCCAGCTCGTGTTCAGCACCGTGTTCAAGCCGGCGATCCTCGTCCTGAACGGGTTCTCCAACGGCGTGCTGGCCCGCGTGGGCATCGAGGCCAAGGAGGAGATCTCCGGCGCCCGCAGCCCCGAGGAGCTCTCCTCGCTGGTCCGCCGCTCGGCGCAGCTGGGCACGCTCGACGCGCAGACCGCCTCGTTCCTGGACCGGACGCTGCGCTTCGCGGACCGCACCGCCGCGGACGTGATGACCCCGCGCATCCGCGTGGAGACCGTGGGGGAGGACCAGGCGCTGCCCGAGGTCCTGGACCTGGCCCGCAGCACCGGCTACTCCCGGTTCCCCGTGATCGGCGACTCCTCGGACGACATCCGCGGCGTCGTGCACGTGAAGAAGGTCGTGGCCGTGCCGCGGGAGCGTCGCGCCGACCTCGAGGCCGGTGCGCTGATGACGGAGGTCATCCGCGTGCCGGAGACCGTGCACCTGGACCAGCTGCTGGCCGAGCTGCGCGACGCGAACCTGCAGATGGCCGTCGTCGTGGACGAGTACGGGGGCACCGCCGGGGTGGTCACGCTCGAGGACGTGGTGGAGGAGATCGTCGGCGAGGTCGCGGACGAGCACGACCGCGTCACCCCGGGGGTCCTCCAGACGGCCTCCGGCCGCTGGTACTTCCCGGCGGAGCTGCGGCCCGACGAGGTGCGCACCCAGATCCCGGCCCTCGTGGTGCCGGAGGACGGGGCCTACGAGACCGTCGGCGGGTACATCCTGGCCCGCCTGGGGCGCCTGGCGGAGGTCGGGGACGTGGTGGACGTGGACGGCGGCACCCTGACGGTCGAGCGGCTGGACGGCCGCCGCATCGAGCGCGTGCGCTTCGACCCGGCCGCTGAGGACGAGGAGACGCGCGCATGAACGGGGACGTCGTCGGACTGCTGTGGCTGGTGGTCCTGTTGGCCGCCAACGCCTTCTTCGTGGCGGGCGAGTTCGCCGTCATGGGCGCCCGCCGGGCGCAGATCGAGCCGCGGGCCGAGGCCGGCTCCCGCCAGGCCCAGGTGGCGCTCTACGCGATGGAGCACGTCTCCCAGATGCTGGCCGTCTGCCAGCTCGGCATCACGGTGTGCTCCCTGCTGATCCTCAACGTGTCCGAGCCGGCGCTGCACCACCTGCTCGTCGTCCCGATGGGCGCCCTCGGGGTGCCGGCCGCGGCGGCGGACGTCACCGCCTTCGTGCTCGCGCTGCTGGTGGTCACCTTCCTGCACGTGACCCTGGGCGAGATGGTGCCCAAGAACGCCGCCGTCTCGTTCGCGGACCGCGCCGTGATGCTGCTGGCCCAGCCGCTCGTGTGGCTCTCGAAGCTGCTGCATCCGGTCGTGGCCGCGCTGAACTGGACGGCCAACCTCGTGCTGCACGCCCTGCACATCGAGCCGAAGGACGAGGTGGCCTCCTCCTACACGCTCGAGGAGGTGCAGTCGATCGTGGCCGAGTCCACCCGCTCGGGCACCCTGGACGACGAGTCCGGCGTGCTGCACTCGGCCCTCGAGTTCTCGGACCACCGGGCCGGGGACGTGATGGTGCCGCTCGAGCGGGTCGTCACCGTCCCGGAGGGGATCACGCCGCACGACTTCGAGTGGACCGTGGGCCGCGTGGGCTTCTCCCGGTTCGTGGTCGAGGACCCCGACGGCGGCTACACCGGCTACCTGCACCTGAAGGACGTCCTCACCGTGGGGCCGTCGGGGTACGACGAGCCGATCCCGCTCACGCGCGTGCGGTCGCTGGCCAACGTGCGGCTCGAGGACGAGGTCGAGGACGCCCTGGCGCTCATGCAGCGCACGGGCTCCCACCTCGCCCGGGTCATCACGCCCGAGGGCGAGACCGCGGGCATCCTCTTCCTCGAGGACGTGCTCGAGGAGCTCGTCGGGGAGATCAACGACGTGACCCAGTCGCCGCGTCGGTTCCGGCCCGCGTGAGCGACGCGCGGGCGGCGCGGTGCTACTGTTGAGAACCGATTTCATGCACCGTCCCCGACACGAACGAGGTCGCCCCATGCTCCGCCGCCGTCGCCTGCCCGCCCTGACCGGGGCCCTCGCCGCGCTCACCCTGAGCCTCGCCGCATGCGGCGGGACCGACGGCGGCTCCTCGGGTGCGCAGGCCGCGGGCTCCTCTGCGGCCGCCGGGTCCGGCTCGGCCGCGGGCGCGCCCGTGGCCGTCGCCACGACGACGCAGCTCGGCTCCGTGCTCGACCGCGTCGTCGCGTGCGCCGACGCCCGCAGCGCCACGGTGATGGGCCCCGGCGACGACCCGCACGACTTCTCCGCCTCGTCCGCGCAGGTGAAGGACATGGTCTCCTCCGGCCTCGTGTTCTCCAACGGCCTCGGCCTCGAGGGCGGCATGGAGTCCGCCCTCGCGAACGCGGAGGCGGACGGTGCGACCGTCGTCGAGGTGGCGCCCCAGCTGGATCCGCTGCCCTTCGGCGGCCATGACCACGCCGAGGAGGGGGCAGGCCACGAGGGCCACGACCACGGGTCCGAGGATCCGCACGTCTGGATGGACGTCGCCCGCATGGCGAGGGCCGCCGAGCTGATGGGCGACACGCTCGCCCAGGAGCGGGGCGACGAGAAGTTCGCCGAGTGCGGCACGACCGTGCGCGGGGAGCTCGAGCAGACGGACACGCAGGTCCGGGAGATCCTCGCCGGGGTCCCGGAGGACCGCCGCACGCTGGTCACGGACCACGACGCCTACGGGTACTTCGGCGAGGCCTACGACTTCACCGTGTCCGGCGTCGTCGTCCCGGGCGGCTCCACCGACGGCGAGCCCTCCTCCCAGGAGATCGCCGAGCTCGCCCGGTCCATCCGTGACGGCGGCGCGGACGCCGTGATCACGTCCGTGGGCGCGCGCAACAGCCTCGTGGACACCGTGGCCGAGGAGGCCGGCGACCTGCCGGTCATCGAGGTCTACGAGGGCGGCGTCGGCCCGAAGGACACCCCGGAGGCGGACTACGCCGAGGCCATGCTCGCCAACGCCCGCACCCTCGCCGACGCGCTGGAGGGCTGAGGATGGACTGGCTGCTCGAACCCTTCCAGATGGGCTTCCAACAGCGCGCCCTCGTCGGCGGACTCATCGCGGTGGTGATGTGCTCGGTCGTGGGCACGTGGCTGGTGCTGCGCGGGATGAGCTTCTTCGGGGACGCGTTCGTGCACGGTGTCCTGCCGGGCATCGCCCTGGCGGTCGTCACCGGCGGCAGCCCCCACCTCGGTGCGGCGGTGGCCGCCGTCGTCATGATGGCGGGCATCTCGCTGGTGCACCGGGCCACCACCCTCAAGGAGGACACGGCCATCGGCCTGCTCTTCGTGGGGATGATGGCCCTGGGCGTGGTCATCATCTCCAAGTCGGACTCCTACACGGGTTCGCTCACGTCGATCCTGTTCGGCGATGTGCTGGGTGTCAGCGTGGACGGCATCGTGACCCAGGCGGTCATCGCCGTCGTGGTGATCGCCCTGGCCCTGCTGCTCTACCGGCCCCTGCTGGCGCTGAGCTTCTCCGAGGTCAAGGCGCGCTCCCTGGGCATGCGGCCGGGGCTGACGCACACGCTGCTGCTGGTGATGATCGGCGCGGCCGTGATCGGCTCGTTCCAGGCGGTGGGCACGGTGCTCGTGTTCGGCCTCCTCGTGGGACCGCCCGCGACGGCGGCGCTGCTGACGCGCAGCGTCCCCCAGATGATGCTCGTCTCCGTCGTGATCGGCGCGGCGTGCGTCGTCACCGGGCTCACCCTCAGCTACCGGCTGGGCACGGCGGGTTCGGCCACCATGGCGCTCATGCCGATCCTGCTGTTCTTCGTCGTGCTCGCCGTCCGCGCCGCCGTGCTGGCGCTCCTGGGCCGGCACGTGCGCTCGCGCGCGCAGCGTGAGCAGGAGGCGCCGGTCGTGGCCCTGCCCGGAGCGGAGGTCGCCCGATGAACGCGTCCTTCCCCGCGGGCGCCGCGGCGGCCACGCCTCCCCTCGCGGTCGCCCGGGCGCTCGAACTGCGCCACGGCTCGCACGTGGCCGTCCGGCACTCCGACTTCACCCTGCCGGCCCGGCGGCTGATCGCGGTGATCGGGCCCAACGGCTCCGGCAAGTCCACGCTGCTGACCGCCCTGGCGGGCCTGAGCGACCCGGCCTCCGGTGCGCTGGAGGTGCTCGGCGAGAACCCGCGGCGGCGCACGCAGCGCACCTCCTTCGTAATGCAGTCCATCGGCGTGCCCCAGGGCGTGCCGGTGACGGTGCGCGACGTCGTCGGGATGGGCCGGTACCCCACGCTCGGGTGGTTCCGCCGGTTCCGGAAGCGGGACCGGGACATCGTGCGGGCCGCCATGGAGCGCATGCAGGTCGCGGACCTGGCGCGGCGGCACCTCGACCAGCTCTCCGGCGGCCAGCGCCAGCGCGCCTACGTGGCCCAGGGCCTCGCCCAGGACCACGACGTGCTGCTGCTCGACGAGCCGATGACGGGCCTCGACATCGTCTCCGCCCGCACGATCGACGACCTCCTCCACGAGGAGCCGACGCGCGGGGTGTCCGTGGTCTACACGACCCACGATCTCGACGAGGCCGCGGAGGCGGACCATGTGGTCCTGATGGGCGGGCGTGTCGTGGCCTCGGGCCCGCCGCGGGACGTGCTCACGGTCGAGAACCTGGACATCGCGTACGGCCGGGGCGCCCTGCACGGGCCCTCCAAGGCGGTCGAGGACGCGGCGGACTTCCTGGACGACCCCGCGGGCGGCATCCGCCACTGACCGGGGCCCGGCCCCGGGGTCAGGCCGCGCGGGTGCGCCCCTCGGCCCGGCAGCGGGCACAGACGCCGGTGATCTCCACCGTGTGGTCCGCGTCCGTGAAGCCGTGCTCCGCGGCGACGGCGGTGGCCCACGCCTCGACGTGGGGGGCGGTGACCTCGACGGTGGTCCAGCAGATCCGGCACACCAGGTGGTGATGGTGGCCCTCGTCCTCGCACCGGCGGTACACGGTCTCGCCGTCGTCGCGGCGGAGCATGTCCACGAGGCCGTCGTCGAGCTGCTGCTGCAGGGTCCGGTACACCGTGGCCAGCGAGACGCGTTCGCCCTGGTCCTGGAGGCGGGCATGGAGCTCCTGCGCGCTCACGAAGTCCGGGATGCGGTCCAGGGCTCGGTCGACGGCGGCCTTCTGCCGGGTCGCCCGGGGACGGGCGACGCGGGGGCCGGGCTGGGGGGCGCTCACGGTGCTCACGACTCCTTCTGCGGCGGCTGCCGCCTCCTTGCGCGGTCCGGAACGGGTCCGCGCGGGCCATCCTCCAGGTTATCAGCGGCGCCGAAGGGGGCGTGGAGTAGGGTGTCCGGGTGCACAGCGAGAGCCCGGACCCATCCCCTGTCCCGGACCGCGACGGCGCCGCCCCCGATCGACCCGACCCGCTGATCGTCGTCGACGAGAGGCAGGGCCGCGTGGTCCCGGCGCCCACGGCGGCCCCGCCCTCGGCCCATGACGCCGGCGGCGACCCGGACGCGGACACCGACGGCGTCGATCCCGAGGCCGCCGAGCCGCCCACCCTGGTGACGGTGGACGTGCTGGCCGGCTGGCTCGGCCTGGCCCCCGTCGAGGACCTGCCGCCGGTGCCCGGGGGCCCTGCCTACGCCCAGCCGGGCCGATGCCGCCCGAACCGGGTGATCCTGCTCGACGTCCGGTTCCGGGCCACGGGGGGCGGGCCGGACCACGCCGCCTATCTCCAGGGCCATCTGCCCGGCGCCGTCTACGTCTCCCTGCCCAGCCAGCTCGCCGGCCACGCCGGTCCGGCGGCGGGGCGCCACCCCCTGCCGGACGCGCGCCAGTTCGCGGAGACCGTGCGGATGTGGGGGATCGACGAGGGCGACACCATCGTGGTCTACGACGACGACCACGGCCTGTCCGCCGCGCGCGCCTGGTGGCTGCTGCGCCACGCGGGGCTGCGGGACTCCGTGCTCCTGGACGGCGGCCTCGAGGCGTGGCGCGCCGCGGGCCTGCCCCTGCAGCCCGGCGAGGTCATCCCGGTGCCCGGCACCGCCCGGCCGTCGTGGGGCCGCATGCCCGTCGTGGACACGGCCGGCGCCGAGGCGATGGCCTCCGGCGGTCTGCTCCTCGACGCGCGGGCGGCCGAGCGCTACCGCGGGGAGGTCGAGCCCCTCGACCCCGTGGCCGGTCACATCCCCGGGGCGCGGAACGTGCCCACGGCGGAGAGCATCGCCGAGGACGGTCGCCTGCGGCCCGCCGCGGAGCTGGCGGAGCGGTTCGACGCCGTCGGCGTGGACGACGCCACTCCCGTGGCCGTGTACTGCGGTTCGGGCATCACCGCGGCGCACGCCGTGCTCACCCTGGCCGTCGCGGGGCGACCCGGAGTGGCGCTCTACCCGGGTTCGTGGTCAGCATGGGTCCAGGACCCGTCCAACGCCGTCGCGGTCGGCCCCGAGCCCGACGGCGCGTCCGGCCGGGACTGACGACCCCCGGGGCCCCGCCCCGCCGACCCCTCAGGAGGATCCCCATGGCCACCGTCTTCAGCAGGATCGTCGCCGGCGAGCTGCCCGCCCGCTTCGTGTGGCAGGACCAGACATGCGTCGCGTTCCTGTCCGCCGCGCCGCTCCAGCCGGGGCACACGCTCGTGGTGCCCCGTGCGGAGGTGGACGAATGGGTGGAGGTCGACCCGGCGCTGGTCACGCACCTGACGACGGTCGCCCAGCAGATCGGCAAGGCGCAGGTGGCGGCGTTCTCCGCGCGCCGGGCCGGGCTCATGATCGCCGGCTACGAGATCCCGCACCTGCATGTGCATGTGTGGCCCTCCACCTCGCTCGCCGACTTCGACCTGGCCCGCGTGGACAACGCCCCCGATCCGGCGGACCTGGACGACGCCGCCGCCCGCCTGCGCGCGGCCCTGCGGGACCTGGGCCACGGCGAGGTCGTCCCGCAGGACTGACGGGCCGCGCCGCCCGGACCCGATTCAGGCGCGCGTGGCCCGGGCGAGCGCCTGACGCACCCGCTTCTCGGAGACCGAGACGGCCGTGCCCAGCTCCTGGGCGAAGAACGAGACGCGCAGCTCCTCGATGAGCCAGCGCACCCGCTCCAGCTCCGCGGGCACGGGCGTGCCCGCGAACCGGGCGCGGTGGGCCGCGACGGCGGCGTCGAACTCGTCCTCGAGCCCCTGCACCACCGCCATGTGCTGCCCGTCGCGCTGCAGGTGGCCGCCGGCGTCCAACCGGTCCAGGCGCGTCAGGATGCCCTGCAGGTAGCGCGGCAGGTGCTGCAGCCGCTCCCATCCCGTGGCGGCCACGAAGCCGGGGAACACGAGCTGCTCGAGGTGCGCCTTCACGTCCGACAGCGCCGGCGCGAGGGCGAGCGAGACCGAGCCCTTGAGCCGGCGGCGCACCTGCGCGGCCCGGGAGAGCACCTGCTCCACCAGGGACGTGACGGCGAAGACCGTGTCGATCAGGTCGGCCCGCACCCGGTCGAACAGGGCACGGAACGCGGCCTCGTCGAACGGCAGCTCGTCCCCGACGAGACGGTCGACGGCGGCCTGCGTGCAGTCCGCGACGAGGGAGTCCACCGAGCCGTGCGGGTTCTGGGTGAAGGTGAGCTTCTCCCGGTTGTCCAGGTGGTCCAGCACGTAGCGCTGGGGGCTGGGCAGGGTGGCCAGCAGCAGCCGGATCACCCCGGCCCGGTGCCAGGCCGCCTGGTCATCCGCGGACCGGGCCACGGTCAGGCCGGCCGCGGGGCCGCCGTCGGGCGTGGTCTCCGGCACCAGGCTCGGGTAGCCCGTGATGGCGGGGCCACGCGCCCCGGCCGCGGTGGAGACGGTCCGCGGCACCGTGCCGATGCTCCATGAGGTCAGCCCGTGCCGCTCCTCGAAGGCCGGCGTCGCGCCGGACCGCCCGGGGCCCTCCGGGCGACGGCGTCCCTCGGCCCCGGCCCGCCCGTCGGCCTGGGCCCGGCCGCCGCGGCCCGTGCGGCGCGGCCCCGGCCGGGCCGAGGCGGGGTCGTCGGTGCCGGCGAGCCGGGCGGCGATCGCGGAGCGGTTGGCCTGCGCGAGCCGGGCCTGCAGCGCGGGCAGGTCCTGGCCGGCGCCCATCACGGCGCCGCGGGCGTCCACGACGCGGTAGTCCATCCGCAGGTGCAGGGGCACCGCGTCCGGGGCCCACAGTCCGGGCTCCACCACCACGCCGCGCACCCGGCGCACGGCCGCGGACAGCGCGTCCGGCAGCTCGTCCCGCAGCGGGTCGGCGTGGGCCTCGAGGTCCGCGACGAGCTGCTGGGCCACGTCCGGGGCGGGCACGAGGTTCTTGCGCACGGCCTTGGGCAACGCCTTGATGAGGGCGGTGACGAGCTCGACCCGCAGGCCGGGGACCAGCCACGCGAAGGGGCCGGGGGAGACCTGGTTGAGCAGCAGGATCGGCACGGCCACGGTCACGCCGTCGGTGCCGGCCGCGCCGGTCGGGTCGAACGTGTACTCGAGGTCGAGCTCCACGTCGCCGCCGGGCATCGGATACGTGAACGTGGTGGGGAACGCGTCGGTGTCCAGGTCCTCGGCGTCCTGGGTGAGCAGGGCGGCGACGTCGAGGTCCAGCAGGTCCGGCTGATCCTGGCGCGCCTTCTTCCACCACGCGTCGAAGTGCCGCTCGGAGACGACGTTTCCCGGGATCCGCGCGTCGTAGAAGGCGAACAGGTCCTCGTCCCCGATTCGCAGGTCGCGGCGGCGCAGGCGCGTCTCGAGGGCGTCGACCTCCTCGAGCGCGGCCCGGTTGCGGGCGAAGAACCGGTGGCGCGTGCGCCAGTCGCCCTCCACGAGGGCGTGCCGGATGAACAGCTCGCGGGAGAGCTCCGGGTCGATCCGGCCGTACCGGACCGAGCGGTCCGGGATCAGGGTGACGCCGAACAGCGTCACCTTCTCGCGCGCGACGACGGAACCCGCCCGCCGCGACCAGTGCGGCTCGTTGTAGGTCCGCTTGACAAGGTGGCCGGCGACCTCCTCGGCCCACTCCGGCTCGATCCGGGCCACCGTGCGCGCCCACAGCCGGGAGGTCTCCACGAGCTCGGCGGCCATGACGAACGGGTGGCGCTTCTTGAACAGGGCGGAGCCGGGGAACACGGCGAAGCGGGTGCCGCGGGCGCCCGCGTACTCGCGACGGCGCTCGTCGTAGGCGCCGATCTGCGAGAGCAGGCCCGTGAGCAGGGACTTGTGCACGGCCTCGTGCCGGCCCACCGGGTCCACGGGTCCGGCCTCGACGGTGAGGCCCACGTCCTTGGCGAGCTGGCGCAGCTGGCGCACCAGGTCCTGCCACTCCTGCACGCGCAGCCAGTTGATGTGCTCACGGCGGCACAGCTTGCGGAACTGGGAGCCGGAGAGCTCCTGCTGCCGCTCGCGCAGGTACGCCCACAGGTTCAGGATCGCGGAGAAGTCCGAGTTCTCGTCCGCGAACCGGCGGTGCAGCTCGTCCGCGGCCTCACGCTGCTCCGTGGGGCGCTCGCGGGGGTCCTGGATGGTCAGGGCCGCGGCGATCACCATGACCTCCCGGACGCAGCCGCGCTCACCGGCCTCGAGGATCATGCGACCCAGCCGCGGGTCCACCGGCAGACGGGCCAGGCGGCGTCCGACCCGGGTGATGGTGCCCGCGCGGGCACCGCCGGCCTCGAGCGCGCCGAGTTCGGTGAGCGTGGTGGCGCCGTCGGTGACCTGACGGCCGTCCGGCGGCTGGACGAAGGGGAACTCCTTGACGTCGCCCGGGGTGCGGGCCACGCCGAGGGAGAGCATCTGCAGGATCACCGAGGCCAGGGAGGTGCGCAGGATCTCCGGGTCCGTGAACTCGGGGCGGGAGAGGTAGTCCTCCTCCGAGTACAGGCGGATCGCGATGCCGTCCGAGGTGCGGCCGGACCGGCCCGCGCGCTGGTTCGCGCTGGCCTGGGAGACGCGCTCGATCGGCAGGCGCTGGACCTTGGTGCGGTGGGAGTACCGCGAGATGCGCGCGGTGCCCGTGTCGATCACGTACTTGATGCCCGGCACGGTCAGGGAGGTCTCGGCGACGTTCGTGGCCAGCACGATCCGCCGGCGCACCCCGGCCCCGGCGCGGCCGAACACGCGGTGCTGCTCCGCCATGGACAGGCGACCGAACAGCGGCAGGATCTCCGTGCCGGCCAGGCGCGTGGTGCCGGCGACGACGCCGGTCAGGTGGTCCGCGGCCTCGCGGATCTCCCGCTCGCCCGGCAGGAACACGAGGATGTCGCCCGGCGGCTCGGCGGCCAGCTCGAGGACGGCGTCGCCGATCGCGTCGAGGGGGTCGCGCGTCTCGGCGGCGTCGTCCGCGTCGTCCTCGGGGTCGTCGGGGGAGGGCTCGTCGGTCAGCGGCCGATAGCGGATCTCGACGGGGTAGGTGCGGCCCGAGACCTCGATGATCGGCGCCGGGACCACGCGGCCGCCGTCGTCGGCCTCCACCGCATCCGCATGGTCCTCGCCCTCGGCCAGGGGGCGGCCGAAGTGCCGGGCGAAGCGCTCAGGGTCGATGGTGGCCGAGGTGATGATCACCTTCAGGTCCGGGCGCTGGGGCAGCAGGTTGCGCAGGTAGCCCAGGAGGAAGTCGATGTTGAGGCTGCGCTCGTGGGCCTCGTCCACGATGATCACGGAGTAGCGGCGCAGCTGCGGGTCGTGGGGGATCTCGGCCAGCAGGATGCCGTCCGTCATGACCTTGACCCGGGTGGCCTTCGAGGTCTGCGCCGTGAAGCGGACCTGGTAGCCGACCGTCTGTCCGATCTCCTCGCCCAGCTCGTGCGCGATGCGTTCGGCCACGGAGCGGGCGGCGATGCGCCGGGGCTGCGTGTGGCCGATCGAGCCGGCCTCCCCGAGTCCGAGGGCCAGGCACATCTTCGGCAGCTGCGTGGTCTTGCCCGAACCGGTCTCGCCCGCGACGATCACCACCTGGTGGTCGCGGATCGCGGCCATGATCTCCTCACGGCGCTCCGCCACCGGCAGGTGTTCGGGGAACGTGATCGCGGCGGCGTCGTGGGGCGTCGCCGACGGCTGCGCGGCGGGCGTGGAGGGCGGGGGAGTCTGCGTCATGACGGCCTCCATCCTAGGCGCGCGGGGGCCCGGGCCGACCCGGCCGGGACGGATCCGGGACTGGGGCTGAGAGTCCGGATGTGATTCTCTGGAGCCCATGGACACGAACACCGTCTTCCTGTTAGCGGCGATCGGCCTCTATTTCCTCGCGATGATCGCGATCGGCCTGTACGCCTCCCGCAAGAACACCGACCTCGACGACTACATGCTCGCCGGACGCGACATGAAGCCGTCCGTCGCGGCGCTCTCCGCGGGCGCGTCCGACATGTCCGGGTGGCTCCTGATGGGCCTGCCCGGCGCAATCTACGCCGCGGGCCTGGTCGAGGGCTGGATGGCGGTCGGCCTGACCGTGGGCGCGTGGGTGAACTGGCGCGTGGTCGCCCCCCGCCTGCGCTCCTACACCGAGGTGGCCGGGAACTCGATCACCATCCCGTCCTTCCTCGAGAACCGGTTCAAGGACCGCACGCACATCCTGCGGATCGTGGCCGGCCTGATCATCCTCGTGTTCTTCACCTTCTACGTCTCCTCGGGCATGGTGGCCGGCGGCAAGTTCGTCGAGTCCACCTTCGGCCCCGACTCCTTCTACGCCCAGGGCATCAACATCAACTACCTCACCGGCATGCTCGTGGTCGCGGGCATCACGGTGCTCTACACCCTGTTCGGCGGGTTCCTCGGCGCCTCGCTGACGGACGTGGCCCAGGGCGTCCTCATGTTCCTCTCCCTGCTGGCCGTGCCCATCGTCGTGATCCTGACCATGGGCGGCTGGGACGCCGTCGTCGAGGGCATCCGCGCCGCCGACGCCGCCGGCGGCGGAGTGAACCACTTCTCGATGTTCGAGAACGCGACGCTGATCGGCGTCCTGTCCTCCCTCGCCTGGGGCCTGGGCTACTTCGGCCAGCCGCACATCATCGTCCGCTTCATGGCCCTGCGCACCCCGCACGACGCGGCCGTCGCCCGGCGCGTGGGCATCGGCTGGATGGCGCTGTCCGTGTTCGGCGCCGTGATGGTGGCCCTCGTGGGCATCGCCTACTTCCAGGCCAACCCCGGCACCACGCTCGAGGACCCGGAGACCGTGTTCCTCGTGCTGGCCTCGATCATGTTCCACCCGTTCGTGGCCGGCCTGGTGCTGGCCGCCGTCCTCGCCGCGATCATGTCCACGCTCTCCTCGCAGCTGATCGTGTGCTCCTCCGCCCTGGTGGAGGACCTCTACATGCTGCGCGGGCGCACCGGTTCCCCGACGTTCACCCTGTGGCTCGGCCGCATCGGCGTGCTGGTGGTGGCGCTCGTGGCGGGTCTGCTCGCCCTCAACCCGGACTCCTCCGTGCTCGAGCTCGTCTCCTTCGCGTGGGCCGGCTTCGGCGCCGCCTTCGGCCCCGTGATCCTGCTCGCCCTGTACTGGCCGCGGTTCACCTCGTGGGGGGCGATGGCCGCCATGGTCACCGGTGCCGCCGTCGCCTGGGTGTGGTCCGAGGCCAGCGCCGAGACGTGGGAGTGGTTCGGCCTGTACGAGCTGCTGCCGGGCTTCGTCGCCGCCCTCGTGGTGGGTGTGGTGGTGTCCCTCGTGACCCAGCGCTCGCGCCGCGTGCAGCGGCGGATCGACGCCGAGTTCACCGGCGCGATCGACATCGTGGCCGGCCGCGAGCCGCACCCGGACGTGGCCCCGGCCACCATGGCGCGGGACGCCGCCGGGGGCTCGACCGCAGCCGCCGCGGATCCGCGCGCGCAGGCGTGATGCTCTTCCTCGCGATCCGTCCGCCGAGGGCCGTGCTCGACCACGTCGAGCCGGCCCTCGACGGCGTCCGGGACCGGGCGGGACGCGCGCTGCGCTGGACCGAGCGGGAGCAGCGGCACCTGACGCTGGCGTTCCACCCGGAGGTGCCCGCCGGGGCCGTGGACGACGTCGTCGCCGACGCCGGCCGCATCGCGGCGGGACACGCGCCGCTGGACCTGCATCTGGCCGGGGCGGGGGAGTTCTCCCACCGCACGCTCTGGATGGGCTGTCTCTTATACCCATCTCCGAGCGGGCGGGCAGGTCCGGGAGCTCGGCGCGCTCCTGGCGGAACCGTGGCTCGCCGACGACGACGGCCGGGACCGCCGGCGCGCCCACCTCACCGTGGCGCGGGTCTCGGGCGCCGCGCCCCGACCTCGGGGTCGGAGGCGGGGCGAGCCCCGTCCGCCGGCGCCGGCCACCGTCCTGCTGGCCGAGGCCGTGCACGCGCTCGCCGTGTACCGCGGGCCGGAGTGGACCGCCGACGAGGTCGAGGTCGTGGCGTCCCGGCTCGGTGAGGGCCGGTCCGGCGGGCCGCTGCACGAGGTGCTGGCGACCGTCCCGCTGCGCGGCTGAGGGGCCGACGGGCAGGCCCCGACGAACAGAGTGGTCACGACATGCCGTCACCGGAGTCCGGTGACGGCATGTCGTGACCACTCTGTGTGCCTCAGGCGGCCGACGGGCCGGCCGGAGCGGGGGACCCGCCCGGCCAGCCCGGCCCCGGGTCAGCCCTCCAGCGGGCCCTGCACCGCGTACAGGCGCTTGTTGGCGAACTCGTCCACGGCCATGGGGCCGAGCTCGCGGCCGAAGCCCGAGCGCTTCACGCCGCCGAAGGGCAGGTTCGCGCCGGCGGCGGAGGCGAGGTTCACGTTCGCCATGCCCACCTCGAGCTGGCCGGCCACGCGCTTGGCCTCGTCCAGGTCCGTGGAGAACACGGCGCCGCCGAGACCGTACTGGGAGTCGTTGGCCAGCGCCACGGCCTCCTCGGCCGAGGACACCTTGTAGACCACGGCGGCCATGCCGAACAGCTCCTGCGTGTAGGCGGGGTTCTCCTGGTCCACGTCCGTGATCACGGCCGGGGAGACGTAGAAGCCCTCGCCCTCGGGGCCGGAGACGCGCTCGCCGCCCACGTGGACGGTGGCGCCGGCCTCCTTGGCCGCGGCGATCTGCTCGGTGAGCCCGTCGGCCGCGGACTCGGAGGACAGCGGGCCGTAGACGTCGGCCTCACGCGAGGTCGGGTCGCCGGGCTTCATCGCCGAGGAGCGCTGGACCAGCTCGTCCACGAAGTCGTCGTAGATGTCCTCCATGACGATCATGCGCTTGTTCGAGTTGCAGGCCTGGCCCCAGTTGCCCATCCGGGTGGCCAGTGCGTCGCGGGCGGCCGCGCGGGCGTCCGGCGCGGAGAGCACGATGTACGGATCGGAGCCGCCGAGCTCGAGGACGACCTTCTTGAGGTGCCGGCCGGCCTGCTCGGCGACGGCGGCGCCGGCCCGCTCCGAACCGGTGAGGGACACGCCCTGCACGCGCGGATCGGCGATGATCGTGGAGATCTGGTCATGGGTGGCGAACACGTTCTGGTACACGCCCTCCGGCAGTCCGGCCTCGGTGAAGAGCTCTTCCAGCAGCTGCGCCACCTGCGGGTTGATCTCGGCGTGCTTCAGCAGGATGGTGTTGCCGAGCACGAGGTTCGGCGCCACGAAACGGGCCACCTGGTACACCGGGAAGTTCCACGGCATGATCCCCAGCAGCGGGCCGATCGGCAGCCTCTGGATGAACGCCTCCTGCCCGGAGAACTGCTTGATCCGCTGGTCCGCGAGCAGCTCCTCGGCCTCGTCCGCGTAGTACCCGAAGATCTGGGCGCCGTAGCGCACCTCGCCGACTGCCGCGCCGAGAGACTTGCCCATCTCCGTGGTGATCAGCGCGGCGATGTCCTTGGAGCGCTCGGCCAGTAGCTCGGAGATCCGCTTCACGACGGCGGCCCGCTCGGCCACCGACTTCTGGGACCACTGCTCGTAGGCGGCCTGCGAGGCGTCGAGGGCGTCGGCGATCTGCTGATCCGTGGCGTTGTCGAAGGACTTCAGCAGCTCCCCGGTGGCCGGGTTGATCGCGCGGTAGCCCTGAGAGGCGGAGGTGGTGGTCATCAGTCGTCACCCTTTCGTGTGGACGTCCTGCGTTGAGGTCCCCATCCTGCCGGAGGCCCCCGCTCACTCCCAGATCCCGGACGCCCCTCTTCGCCAGGAGCCGAGAAGGTGGGTGTCCACGATCCCGGCGGCCTCCATCAGGGCGAAGCACGTGGTCGGCCCCACGAATCGGCAGCCGTGCGCCTTCAGCGCCCTCGCGAGCGCGCGCGACTCGTCCGAGGTGGAGGGGACCTGCGCCACCGTCTCCGGCCGTGGGGTCGCGGCAGGCTGGTGAGTCCAGACCAGCCCCGGCAGGCCGCGGGCCGGCCGGTCGCCGTCGCCGTGCCAGGCGGGGCCCGCGCCGGGGGAGCCCGGGTGCAGCGGGGCAAACCGCTCGCCGCGCATCCCGACGACGGCTTGTGCGTTCGCGATCGCGGCCTCGATCTTGCGCCGGTTCCGGATGATGCCGGGGTCCGCCAGCAGCGCCTCGACCTCCGCGTCCCCGAACGCCGCGACGGCGTCCGGGTCGAAGCCCGCGAACACCTCCCGGAACCGCGGCCGCTTGGCCAGGACGGTCCGCCAGCTCAGGCCCGACTGGAACGCCTCGAGCACGAGACGCTCGAACAGGCCCTGCTCGTCCGTGACGGGCAGGCCCCACTCCGTGTCGTAGTACTCCCGCAGCAGCGGATCCCGTGCCGCCCACGGCGGGCGAGCTCGCCCGTCCTCACCCACGACGACGCCACTCGGTGGCGCCTGTCGCCCGCCCGCCGGTGGATCCTCGGCGGGGGTGGGGAGGCTGTCGTCGGCGTGGTGCGCGCTCATGCACCCGAGCCTAGGAGCGGCCCCGGACATCCGGAGCCGGAACGCGACGCCCGGGGACGCCACGCCGTCTGCGGACACCTGTGCAGGAGGCACAGCCGGACCTCGTCACTCGAGCCGCCCTGCCAGGGAGGGCAGTCACGTGGGGGCTCGTGGACGTGGTCGCGGAGCCGGAGTCCTGGCCTTCGCGCCGCGGCACGGACCGCTCAGTCCCTCGCGAGCACCGCGTCCCCCTCGGGCCGGCGCAGGCTCGGTTCCGGCAGGTACACGGACCCGCCGGCGGCCCGGAACTCCGCGGACTTGGCGGCCATGCCGGCCTCGGCGATCCGCGCCTGCTCGGACGCGCCGCCGAACTCGCTGCGGATGTCCTGGCTGATGCGCATGGAGCAGAACTTCGGCCCGCACATCGAGCAGAAGTGGGCGGTCTTCGCGGGCTCGGCCGGCAGCGTCTCGTCGTGGTACTCCTCGGCGAGCTGGGGGTCCAGGCCGAGGCCGAACTGGTCGCGCCAGCGGAACTCGAAGCGCGCCTTGGACAGCGCGTCGTCGCGGTCGCGGGCGCCGGGGTGGCCCTTGGCGACGTCGGCGGCGTGCGCGGCGATCTTGTAGGTGATCACACCCGTCTTCACGTCGTCCCGGTTCGGCAGGCCCAGGTGCTCCTTGGGCGTGACGTAGCAGAGCATCGCGGTGCCGTAGCGGGCGATCTCGGTGGCGCCGATGGCCGAGGTGATGTGGTCGTACGCCGGGGCGATGTCCGTGACGAGGGGGCCGAGCGTGTAGAACGGGGCGCCCTTGCACAGCTCCTGCTGGCGCTCCACGTTCTCCCGCACCAGGTGCAGCGGGATGTGGCCGGGGCCCTCCACCATGACCTGCACGTCGTACGCCCACGCCCGCTCCGTCAGCTCGGCCAGCGTGTCGAGCTCGGCGAACTGGGCGGCGTCGTTGGCGTCGGCCACGGAGCCCGGCCGCAGGCCGTCGCCCAGGGAGAACGCGACGTCGTAGCGCGCGAAGATCTCGCAGAGCTCGTCGTAGTTCTCGTAGAGGAAGTTCTCCTTGTGGTGGCCCAGGCACCAGCCGGCCATGATCGAGCCGCCGCGGGAGACGATGCCGGTGACGCGGTCCGCGGACAGCGGCACGTGGCGCAGCAGCACGCCGGCGTGCACGGTCATGTAGTCCACGCCCTGCTCGCACTGCTCGATCACGGTGTCGCGGAAGATCTCCCAGGTCAGGGCCTGGTGGTCGCCGCCGACCTTCTCGAGGGCCTGGTAGATCGGCACGGTGCCGATCGGCACGGGGGAGTTGCGCAGGATCCACTCGCGGGTGGTGTGGATGTCGTCGCCCGTGGACAGGTCCATCACGGTGTCCGCGCCCCAGCGGGTGGCCCACTGCAGCTTCGAGACCTCCTCGGCGATCGACGATGTCACCGCCGAGTTGCCGATGTTCGCGTTGACCTTCACGGCGAACGCCTTGCCGATGATCATCGGCTCCGACTCGGGGTGGTTCACGTTCGCCGGGATGATGGCGCGGCCGGCAGCGACCTCGGAGCGCACCAGTTCCACGTCCACGCCCTCGCGCAGGGCGACGTAGCGCATCTCCGGGGTGATCTCGCCGCGCCGGGCGTAGTGCATCTGGGTGACGCGCGCGCCCTCCTGGGCGCGCAGCGGGGCGCGGCGCTCGCCGGCCCACTCCTGCGAGGCGGCGCCGCGGCGCACGGCCGAGCGGCCGTCGTCGAGCAGGTCGCGCTCGCGGCCCTCGTACTCCTCGACGTCGCCGCGGGCGCGGATCCACTCGGCGCGCTGGGCGGGCAGGCCGCGCTCGGGCACGGAGCCCGGGCCCGTGGTGCGGTAGACGGTCAGGGGCGCGTTGGGCGTGCCGTCGGGGGAGTCGTCCTGGTGGACCTCGGTGACGGGCACGCGGATGCCGTGCTCGGCATCCTCGAGCCAGCCCAGACGGTGCGTGGGGTAGTTCTCCTCGGCGACGACCTCGGCCGTCGACTCGGCTGCGGGCAGGGGGGTGCGCTCGGAAACGGACATGGCCGCGGCTCCTTCTTCCTTCGCCGGAATGACCCGGACAGGTTCAGACGGTCTCCGGGCGGCGTCAGCCCGGTCTCAGCCCCGTGCCGTGGGGCTCCCGTGGGATGCGAGCGACCCTAGCACGTCCCCTGCGAGGCCTCACCGCCGCCGGCAGCGGCCATGCGGCGGGCCGCTCAGGCGCGCGCCGCGCGGGCCGCCCGCCGGCGCACCGTGGTGCGCTCGACGATCCACGTCACGACGAGCATCACGATGATGACGATGCCGGCGTAGCCGAGGACGGGGTAGACGGTGCCCACGAGGTCGGAGAAGCCGACGCTCGAGAGCAGGGTGGCGGCCAGGGCCGTGACGACGGCGATGACCCAGCCCGGCACGCGTCGCATCGAGGACAGCAGGGCGATGCGCTCCACCCCGCCGTACAGGCACGAGACCGCCGTCGTGAACTGCGCCAGCAGCAGGACGACCGTGTACAGCAGGGCGGCCCAGCCGCCGATCATGGCGGCCAGCTCGACCATGGGCAGCTCGGCGCGGCCGATCAGCTGGGCGTGGGCGGTCATCGCGGCCATCACCGCGCCGGCCATCACCACGAGGCCCAGGGCCCCGAGCCCGGCCCCGGCGACGAGGGAGCGCCCCGACGAGGAGCTCTCCTGCCCGATCGGGGCGAGCACCGCGTAGGCCAGCTGGATGTTGAACGCCACGTACAGCACACCCGAGAGCCACCACTGGTTGATCAGCGGGGACGAGGTCACGAGCGCGGCGACGTCGTCCACCGCGGCCCCCGGGTTCACCAACCCCCACACCGCGACGCCGACGGCGACCACGATGATCAGGGGGACCACCACGGCCTGGACGCGCACGAGGCCCGTGATGCCGGCCAGCACCGAGACCACGCAGACGGCCGCCATCACCAGCGAGCCCACGAGCGAGGGCAGCCCGAACGCGGTGTGCACCGCCGCCCCGGCCCCGGCCAGCATGATCACCAGCGTCCCCAGCAGGGACGTGGTGATGCACAGGTCCGCGAACCAGGTGGGCACGCGCGAGGTCGTGGGGTTCACGATCCGGTGGATGTCCGTGGTCCGCAGCTTCTGCGCCAGCCGCAGCACGATCACCGCGAGCAGGAAGAACAGCGCGCCGGCGATCACGAGCGCCCCCGTGCCGCCCCAGAGGCCGAAGCTCACGAAGTACTGCAGGATCTCGTTGCCCGAGGCGTAGCCCGCGCCGATGGTGGTGCCGATGAACGTGGCGGCGATCCCGAGCGGGGAGGTCGGCCGCAGCGGCGCCGACTCCTCGGCTCGGCCGGGGTGCGCGGGGGAGCTCTCTGTGACGGGGGACATGCGACTACATTCTCATGGGCGGGATCGGCCCGGCCCGGGCGGCCGATCCGCCCCGACCCGAAGGAGCCCCGCATGACCCCCGCCGTCCCCCGCGTGCTCAGCATCGCCGGCTCCGACTCGGGCGGCGGCGCCGGTGTCCAGGCCGACCTGAAGACCATCGCCGCATGGGGCGGCTACGGGATGACCGCGATCACCGCGATCACCGCCCAGAACACGCAGGGCGTGCAGGCCGTCCACCCGATGCCGGTGGACGTGGTGCGCGCCCAGCTCGACTCCATCGCCGCCGACATCGCCGTGGACGCCGTGAAGATCGGCATGCTCGGCACGGCGGAGCTCATGGGGGCCGTCGCCGGCTGGCTCGAGGAGACCCGGCCCGCCGTCGTCGTGCTGGACCCGGTCATGGTGGCCTCGAGCGGGGACGCCCTCACCGCGGTGGGCGACGACGACGGGCGCGCCGCGTGGTCCCGGCTGCTGCGGGCGGCGCACCTGGTGACCCCCAATCTGCCCGAGCTGGCCCGGCTGACCGGGCGGGACGCGACGGACTGGGACGCCGCCCTCGACGCGGCGCGGGGCCTGGCCGCCGAGCACGACGTGACGGTGCTGCTCAAGGGCGGGCACCTGGACGAGGCCGAGGCGGCGGAGGTGCCGGACGCCGTCGTGCGCGTGGACGGGGCCGTGCACGAGGTGCGCGGCCCGCGCGTGGCGACCCGCGCCTCGCACGGCACCGGCTGCACCCTCTCCTCGGCCCTGGCCACGCTGACCGGCGCGGGCCTGAGCTGGGAGGACGCGCTCGAGCGGGCCAAGCCGTGGCTGGCCGACGCGATGCGGGCGGGGGAGGCGCTCGCGGTCGGGGACGCCTCGCGGCCGACGTGGCACGGGCCCGTGGACCACGGTCACGCGCAGCGGGGCTGATGTGCGCGGGACCTCCGGGCTTCGACACGTTCGAGGCGGGAAATCCGGCGAATGCGCACCGCGGGACGTCCCATGAGGTCGATTTCCCGCCTCGAATGCCGGTGACCCGGACCTCCCGCTCCGCTCAAGCGCCCGGGGCCGCAGAACGCGGAAGAGCCGGACCCCCGTGTCGCCACGGGGGTCCGGCTCTGTTCGCTCGTGCCCCCGGCAGGATTCGAACCTGCGGCCTTCTGCTCCGGAGGCAGACGCTCTATCCCCTGAGCTACGGAGGCGGGGGTTCGCGACGCGTCGAGCGCGTTGCGGACTCGTCGACTCTACACCATCAGGACGGCCCGTCCGTGACCTCCCCGCGGGGCGCGTCAGCCGGGCAGGCCCCCGCGCAGGGTCCGGGCCGCGGCCTCGGGGTCCTCGGCCTGCGTCACGGCGCGGACCACCACGATCCGCTCCGCCCCGGCCGCGCGGACCTCGGGCAGCCGGTCCGCGTCGACGCCGCCGATGGCGAACCACGGCCGCGCCCCCGCCGGGTCCTCGGTGTCCAGGCGCGCGGCGAGGGCCGGCAGCTCCAGTCCGACGGCGGCCCGACCCGGCTTCGTGGGCGTCGCCCACACCGGCCCCGTGCAGAAGTAGTCCAGGCCGTCCTCCGCGCGGGCGGTGCGCACCTGTGCCCCGGTGTGGCACGAGCGGCCGAGCACCACGTCCGGGCCCAGCAGGGCGCGGCACTGCGCGGTGGTCAGGTCGGTCTGGCCCGTGTGGAACACGTCCACCCCGGCCAGGGCGGCGACGTCGGCGCGATCGTTGGCGGCCGAGAGCGCCCCGTGCTCCCGGGCCAGCGGGAGGAGCACGGCGAACGCGGCCAGCTCGACCGCCACGTCCACGGCCTTGTCCCGCACCTGGATCAGGTCCACTCCGCCGCGGAACGCCGCCGCGCAGAAGTGAGCGAACGCGGCCGTGTCGAGCGTGCCGTCCGGGCGCAGGAACCGCTGCAGGTCGGTGCAGACGTACAGCCGGGAGGTGGCGAGGCGGGCGCGGCGGCCCGCGCCGGGGCCGGTGCCGCCGTCGTCGCGGCCGGCCGCGGTCATCAGGAGCGGATCGGGGGAGTGCATGCGCCCACTGTGGCAGACTGGCCGCTGTTCCATGGGAGCCCGGGCCGCACACGCCGGGCTGAGAGGGCCGCAGGGGCGCATCGCGCCGGCGCGGCCGACCATCACCACTCGATGCGGGTCATGCCGCCGTGAGGAGGACCGGTCCGTGCACGTGGCCGTCGTCGGGGCCGGGATCATCGGCCTCACCGCCGCCGTGCGTCTGCGCGCCGCAGGCCACGCCGTCACCCTGATCGCCCCCGAGCTGGACGCCGCCGGGCGCCCACACGCCGTGGCCGGGGCCACCCACGCCGCGGCGGGGATGCTCGCGCCGCTCGCCGAGACCCAGTTCAGCCAGGACGACCTCGCCCCGCTGCTGCAGGCCGGCTGGGAGGCCTACCCGGCCCTCGTGGACCTGCTCGCCGCCTTCACCGATGTGGAGACGGGCTTCCTCGCACAGGGCGCCTGGATCGTGGCCGCGGACCCCTCGGACGCCCGCGCGTGGGACCACGTGCTCGAGCACGCCTCGGTCCTCGGCCGCCGGGTCGAGCCCGTCTCCGTCCGCGCGCTGCGCCGCGCCGAGCCCGCCCTGGCCCCGGGCCTGGCCGCCGGCTTCGACGCCCCGGACGACCATCAGGTGGACCCACGCCGGCTCGCCGCCGCCTGCGTCGCCGCCCTGCGCGCCCAGACCGGACCCGACGGCGGCCCGCTCCCGGTCGGCGCCGGACCCGCCGCCCGGTTCGTGGCCGGACGCGTCACCGCCGCCGACCCGGAGGGCGAGGGGGTGCGCCTCACGCTGGCCGACGGGGGCGTCCTCACCGCCGACGGCGCGGTCCTCGCCGCGGGCCTGGGCCACCGCGGGATCGGCGGCGCGGCCACCGCCGTCGAGGTCCCGCTGCGACCCGTCCACGGCGACGTGCTGCGCCTGCGGGTGCGCCCCGAGCAGCTGCTGCCGGGGGAGTCGCACCTGATCACCCGCACCGTCCGCGGCCTCGTCCACGGGCGCCAGGTCTACCTCGTGCCCCGCGCGGACGGCACCCTCGTGGTCGGCGCCTCGGCCCGCGAGGACGGCCTGGCCGGCACCTCCGCCGGGGCCGTGCTGGACCTGCTCGCCGACGCCGCCGCGATCCTGCCCGCCGTCCGCGAGTGCGAGCTCGTCGAGATCACCACCGCCGCTCGCCCCGGCACCCCCGACGACGCCCCGCGCGTGCTCGCCGTGCCCGAGGCCCCGGGCGCCGTCGTCGCCACCGGCTTCCACCGTCACGGGATCCTGCTCGCCCCCTGGGCGGCCGGGCGGATCCTCGAGCTGCTGCACGCCCGCCTGAAGGAGATCGCATGAGCACCCTCACCCTGACCCTCAACGGAGAGCCCGCCGAGCTGGCCGTGGCCACCGTCCGCGACGTCGTCGCGCACGTCACCGGGCGCGCGGTCGGCGACGACGGCGCCGCCGCGGACGGGCGGCGGCTCGGCGTGGCCGTGGCGGTCGGCGGCGAGGTCGTGCCCCGGTCGGCCTGGGCCACCCGGGCGCTGGCCGCCGGGGACGAGGTCGACGTCGTCACCGCGGTGCAGGGGGGCTGAGCGATGGCCGAGCACCGTACCCCGCCCGCCGCCCCCGCGATCCCGCCGCTGCGGATCGGCGGCTACGACCTGGCCTCCCGGCTCATCATGGGCACGGGCGGCATCACCGACCTCACCGCGCTCGAGGGCGCCCTCGTCGCCTCCGGCACCACGCTCACCACCGTGGCGCTGCGCCGCTGGTCCGCGGACACCCGTGACGGCCTGGTCGCGCTGCTGGACGGCCTCGGCATCGACGTGCTGCCCAACACCGCCGGCTGCTACACCGCCCGGGACGCCGTGCTCACCGCCCGGCTCGGCCGCGAGGCGCTCGAGACCGACCTCGTGAAGGTCGAGGTCATCGCCGACGAGCGCACCCTGCTGCCCGACGTCGTCGAGACCCTCGAGGCCACCGAGCGGCTCGCCGCCGACGGCTTCACCGTCCTGGCCTACACCTCGGACGACCCCGCCATGGCGCTGCGCCTCGAGCAGGCCGGCGCCGCCGCCGTCATGCCGCTGGGATCGCCGATCGGCTCGGGGCTGGGCATCCTCAACCGCGCACACCTGGAGCTGATCGTCTCGCGCGCCTCCGTGCCGATCGTGCTCGACGCCGGCGTGGGCACGGCCTCGGACGTCGCCCTGGCGATGGAGGCCGGCTGCGATGCCGTGCTCGCCGCCTCCGCGATCACCCGCGCCGCCGAGCCCGCCCGCATGGCCCACGCGTGCCGGCTCGCGCTCGAGGCGGGCTTCCACGCCCGCCGCGCCGGGCGCATCCCGCGCCGCGAGCACGCCCTGGCCTCCTCGCCGATGGCCGGGCGGGTCACGGCGGAGGAGGGCGAGCGGTGACCGCCGCCCCGGACCCCGCGGCCCGTGAGCCCCGCGACCTCACCGCACTGTCCGACACACAGCTCGAGCGCTTCGCCCGCCACCTGAGCCTGGACGGCTTCGGCCCCGAGGCCCAGCTGGCGCTGCTGCGCTCCCGCGTCCTCGTGGTCGGCGCCGGCGGCCTCGGGGCGCCCGTGCTGACGTACCTCGCCGCCGCGGGCGTGGGGGAGGTCCACGTGATCGACGACGACGTGGTGGACCGCTCCAACCTGCACCGCCAGGTGATCCACGCCGAGGCGGACCTCGGCCGCCCCAAGACCGCCTCCGCTGCCGCGACGATGCGCGGCCTGCACCCCGAGGTGCGCGTGGTCGAGCACCGCGAACGCCTGACCGCCGCCAACGCGCTCGAGCGGGTCGGCGCCGTGGACCTCGTGCTCGACGGCACGGACAACTACGCGACCCGCTACCTCGTGGCCGACGCGTGCGAGATCGCCGGCGTGCCCGTGGTGTGGGGCGCGATCCTGCGGTTCGCGGGGCAGGTGAGCGTGTTCGCCCCGGGCGGGCCGCTGTACCGGGACGTGTTCCCGGAGCGGCCCGAACCCGGTGAGGTGCCCTCATGCGCGCAGGCCGGGGTGCTCGGGGTGCTGCCCGGGATCATCGGCTCCCTCATGGCGGCCGAGGCGATCAAGCTGCTCTCCGGGGTGGGTGAGCCCCTGGCCGGGCGGCTGCTCTCCGTGGACGCCCTGACGATGCGCTTCCGTGAGCTGCGGCTCGTGGCCGACCCCGAGCGGCTCCCCGTGACGGACCTGTCCGCCCACACGGCCCAGGCCCCCCGCCCGGACGACGCCGGTGCCCCCGGCTCGGCGGAGGCCTGCGGCGCCGCGGGCGGGGAGATCGCCCCCACCGAGCTAACCGCCCTGCTCGCCGACCCCGCCCGGGCCGCGTCCCTGACCCTGCTCGACGTCCGCGAGGACTGGGAACGCCGCCTGCGCCGGGTCGAGGCCCCCGCGGCGGTGGCCGATCGGCACGTCCCGCTCGAGGCCGTCCTCGCGGAGCCGGCGGCCCTCGCGCCCGGGCAGGACCGCGTCCTGGTGGTCTACTGCGCCGCCGGAGCCCGGTCGGCCCGGGCGCGGGACGCCGTCGTCGGGGCCGACCCGAGCGCCGGCGGGCGCGTCCTGTCCCTCGCCGGCGGCCTCGCCGCCTGGCCCGCCTGACCCCCCACCCCGACGAACCCTGCGAAAGGGCCCTCACCGCGGGCCGGAGGGGGCCATCTCGCAGGGTTCGTTCGCACGCGCACGGGCGCGGCGGCCCTTCCGTAGACTTGCGCGGGTGAAGCCCGAAGACCTCTCCGCCCTGCTGTCCGCTGTCCTCACCGACGCCGTCGATGCCGGTGACCTCCCCGCCGAGCTGCGGGGGGAGATCACCCCCGCGCGCGTGAAGGTGGAGCGACCCCGCAGCCGCGAGCACGGCGACTGGGCCACCAACGTCGCCCTCCAGCTGGGCAAGAAGGCCGGGATGGCCCCGCGCGACCTCGCCGGGCTCGTGGCCGAGCGCCTGACCGGGAAGCCGGGCATCGCCGCCGTCGACGTCGCCGGCCCCGGCTTCCTCAACGTCACCCTGGACGCGGCCTCGGCCGGCGCCCTGGCCCGCGAGATCGTCGAGGCCGGCCCGGAGTACGGCCGCAACGACGCCCTGGCCGGGCACACCGTGAACATGGAGTTCGTCTCCGCCAACCCCACCGGCCCGCTGCACATCGGCCACACCCGCTGGGCCGCGCTGGGCGACGCGATCGCCCGCCTGCTGCGCGCCTCGGGCGCGGACGTCACCGCCGAGTACTACGTCAACGACGCCGGCAACCAGATGAACGTGTTCGCCGACTCGGTCCTCGCCCGCCTGCACGGCCGCGACGTCCCCGAGGGCGGCTACCCCGGCGCGTACGTGCAGGAGCTGGCCGACGCCGTCGCCCTCGAGCACCCGGACGTGCGCGAGCTGACGGACGAGGCCGCCCGCCCGGTGGTCCGCGAGGCCGCGTACCGGCTCCAGATGCAGGACATCAAGGACACGCTCGCCGCCTTCGACGTGCACTTCGACGTGTTCACCTCGGAGCAGACGCTCCACGACTCCGGCGCGATCGAGCAGGCCGTGCAGCGGCTGCGCGAACAGGGCCACATCGAGGACCGCGAGGGCGCCGTGTGGCTCAAGACCACCGACTTCGGCGACGACAAGGACCGCGTGCTCATCCGCGCCAACGGCGAGCCCACCTACTTCGCCGCCGACGCCGCCTACTACCTCCACAAGCGCGACCGCGGCTTCGAGGAGAAGGTGTACCTGCTCGGCGCCGACCACCACGGCTACGTGAACCGCCTCAAGGCGATCGCCGCCGCCGCCGGAGACGACCCGGCGACGAACATCGAGATCCTCATCGGCCAGCTCATCTCGGTCAACGGCGCGAAGCTCTCCAAGCGCGCCGGCAACATCATCGAGCTCAAGGACCTCGTGGAGTGGCTCGGCCGCGACGCCCTGCGCTACGACCTGGCCCGCTACCCCGCGGACTCGCCCCTGACGATCGACCCCGAGCTGCTGCGCTCCACCACGAACGACAACCCCGTCTACTACGTGCAGTACGCCCACGCCCGTGCCTCGGGCGCGGCGCGCACCGCGCAGGCCCACGGCGTGGACCGCTCCGAGTTCGACGCCGCCCTGCTCACCCACGCCACCGAGTCCGAGCTGCTGGCCCAGCTGGCGGAGTTCCCGGCCGTCGTCGCCGCGGCGGCGCGCCTGCGTGAGCCCCACCGCGTGGCCCGCCACCTCGAGGTGATCGCCGGGGCCTACCACTCGTGGTACGCCGCCTGCCGGATCGTCCCCATGCCCACCGACGACGGCACGCCGCGTCCCGTGGAGACCCTCAACCGCACCCGCCTGTGGCTCAACGACGCCACCGCCCAGGTGCTGGCCAACGGCCTGGGCCTGCTCGGCGTGTCCGCCCCGGAGAAGATGTGAGCGCCCGGATGACGACGCCGCAGCCCGCCCCCGCCTCCCCGCTCGCGCCCGCCTGGCTTCCCGCGCCGGGGGACCCGGACGCGCTCGTGCCCGGCCTGTGGGCCGCCGGCGTGGACCGCGCCGCCGACGGCGAGCTCACCGTCCAGGGCCTGCGCGCGAGCGCGCTCGCCGCGGAGTTCGGCACGCCGCTGCTCGTGGTGGACGAGGACGACTTCCGCGCCCGCGCCCGCGCGTTCCGCGAGGGCTTCGACGCCGCGTTCGCCGACCTGTGCGGGGGAGCGGACGTCTACTACGCCGGCAAGTCCATGCTCACCCTCTCCACCGCCCGCTGGGCCGCCGAGGAGGGCCTGCGCGTGGACACCGCCTCCGGCGGCGAGCTGGCGATCGCGCTGGCCGCCGGCGTCGACCCGGCCCACATCGGCCTGCACGGCAACAACAAGTCGGACGCCGAGCTGCGCACCGCCCTCGAGGCGGGCGTGGGTCGGATCATCGTGGACTCGCTCGACGAGCTCACCCACCTGGCCGCGCTCGCGGCCGAGGCCGGCCGCCGCGCCCCCGTGATGCTCCGGCTGACCCCGGGCGTGCACGCGCACACCCACGACTTCATCGCCACCGCGCACGAGGACCAGAAGTTCGGGCTCTCCCTGGCCCCGGCCTCGACCGACCGGGACGGCAACGTGGCCGGCCGCTCGCCGGCCGCCGTCGCCGTGGCCGCGGCCCTGGCGGCCGAGTCGATCGACCTGCTGGGCGTGCACTGCCACATCGGATCCCAGATCTTCGAGGCCGAGGGCTTCGGGCTGGCGGCCGGACGCGTGCTCGAGTTCCTCGCCGAGGTCAAGGCCGAGCACGGGGTGGAGCTGGCCGAGCTCGACCTCGGCGGCGGCCACGGCATCGCCTACACGGCCGTGGACGAGCCGCGCCCGGCCGCGGAGATCGCCGACGCCCTCGCCGACGACGTCCAGAAGACCGTCGAGCGCCTCGGCCTGACGTGCCCGCGCATCTCCCTCGAGCCGGGGCGGGCCATCTCGGGCCCCGCGGGGTTGACCCTCTACACGGTCGGGGTGACCAAGACCGTGGACGTGGACGCCCCCGACGGCGGCACCGCGGCCCGCCGCTACGTCGCCGTGGACGGCGGCATGTCCGACAACCCGCGTCCCGTGCTCTACGACGCCGACTACACCGCCGTCTCCGCGCGCCGCACCTCGGAGGCCGAGCCGGTGCTCTCCCGCGTGGTGGGCAAGCACTGCGAGTCCGGCGACATCCTGGTCCGCGACGTGTACCTGCCGGCCGACCTGGGCCGCGGCGACCTGCTGGCCGTGCCGGCCACGGGCGCGTACACGCACGTGATGTCCTCGAACTACAACGCGCTGGCCCGCCCGGCCGTCGTCGCGGTCTCCGACGGGCAGGCGCGGGTGATCGTCCGCCGCGAGACGCAGGAGGACCTGTTCGCCCGCGAGGCCGATCCGCGCCTCGCCCGCTGAGGCAGCGGGTGAGGCGCACCCGGAAGCCGGCCGCGGGCCCGGGTGGGTCCGTCCCGCTCTGCGGACACCGAGTGTCGCGCGGCGGGACGAGCCGGGGCGCCGCGCTAGATTCGAGGCCAGCCGAACCGCGTGATCGCGCGGCACCGACCCCGATGCTTGACCCCGGAGGACCATGCCCCAGCACACCGACGCCCCCACCGCCCTCAAGGTCGCCCTGCTGGGCGGCGGGACCGTGGGGTCCCAGACCGCCCGGATCCTCACCGAGGACGCCGACATCCTGCGGGACCGCGTGGGCGCCGACCTCGAGCTCACGGGCATCGCGGTGCGGGACACGGGTGCGACGCGCGACTGGCAGGCGGACCCGGCGCTCTACACCACCGACGCCGAGGCGCTGGTGGACGGCGCGGACGTCGTCATCGAGCTGATGGGCGGCATCGAGCCGGCCCGCACCCTGATCCTGCGCGCCCTCGCCGCCGGCACGTCCGTGGTGACCGGCAACAAGGCGCTGCTGGCCCAGCACGGCGAGGAACTGTACGCCGCGGCCGCCGCCACCGGCGCGCAGCTCAGCTTCGAGGCCGCCGTCGCCGGCGCCATCCCGATCCTGCGCCCGCTGCGCGACTCCCTGGGCGGCGACCGCGTCACCCGCGTGATGGGCATCGCCAACGGCACCACCAACTTCATCCTCGACCGGATGGACTCCGAAGGGGCGGACTTCGACGACGCCCTCGCCGAGGCCCAGCGGCTCGGCTACGCCGAGGCCGACCCGACCGCCGACGTCGAGGGCCACGACGCCGCCGCGAAGGCCGCGATCCTGGCGACCATCGCGTTCGGCGCGCCGTACACCCTGGACCAGGTGGCCGTCGCGGGCATCACCGCGATCACGGCCGAGGACAACGTCGCCGCCGCGGAGGCGGGCTACGTCATCAAGCTGCTGGCGATCGCCGAGCGCGGCCGCGCCGCCGACGGTGCCCAGGGCGCGGTCCTGCGCGTGCACCCCACCCTGCTGCCGCGGGAGCACCCGCTGGCCTCCGTGCGCGGGGCGTTCAACGCCGTCTTCGTGGAGGCCGAGAACGCCGGCGAGCTCATGTTCTACGGTCCCGGCGCCGGCGGCGCCCCCACCGCCTCCGCGGTGATGGGCGACGTCGTCTCGATCGCCCAGCGCATCGTGCGCGGCGGCCCGGCACGCCTGCGCACCCCCGTCACCGCCCTGCCCGCCCTGGACCCGGCCGAGGCCCACACCTCCTTCATGGTCGTGCTGCGCGCGGCGGACCAGCCCGGCGTGCTGCGCCGCGTCGCCGGGGTGTTCGAGGAGCACGGCGTCTCCATCGAGACGCTGCGCCAGGTCCCGTCCGAGCGCGAGGACGCACCCGGCGCGTCCCTGCGGCTGATCACCCACCGTGCGCGGCAGCGCGACCTCGACGCCACCGTCGAGGCGCTCGCCGCCCTGGACGTCGTCCACGAGGTCGCGTCCGTCCTCCGAGTCGAAGGGAACTGACCCATGGCCCACCAGTGGCGCGGCGTCGTCCGCGAGTACGCCCACCGCCTGCCCGTCACCGAGGACACGCGCGTGATCACCCTCGGCGAGGGCGGCACCCCGCTCATCCACGCCCCCCACCTCTCCGAGCTGGTGCAGGGCACCGTGCACGTGAAGTTCGAGGGCATGAACCCGACCGGCTCCTTCAAGGACCGCGGCATGACCATGGCGATCACCGCCGCCGTCGCGGACGGCGCGAAGGCCGTCGTCTGCGCATCCACTGGCAACACGTCCGCCTCGGCGGCGGCCTACGCCGCGCAGGCCGGGATCACGTGCGCCGTGCTCGTGCCCGAGGGGAAGATCTCGATGGGCAAGATGTCCCAGGCCGTGGCCCACGGCGCGGAGATCCTCCAGGTGCAGGGCAACTTCGACGACTGCCTCGAGGTGGCCCGCAAGCTCGCCGAGAACTACCCCGTGTTCCTCGTGAACTCCGTCAACCCGGCCCGCATCGAGGGGCAGAAGACCGGCGCGTTCGAGGTCGTGGACACCCTCGGCGACGCCCCGGACTACCACCTGCTGCCCGTGGGCAACGCCGGCAACATCACCGCGTACTGGAAGGGCTACCGCGAGTACGCCGCCCCCTACGTGAACCCGCACGAGGGCGCCTCGGACGCCGAGCTGCCCGCGGTGGCCACGAAGACCCCCGTGATGTGGGGCTTCCAGGCCGCGGGCGCCGCCCCGATCGTCCAGGGCCACCCCGTGACCGACCCGGACACGATCGCCACCGCCATCCGGATCGGCAACCCGGCCTCGTGGGAGCAGGCCGAGGCCGCCCGCGACGAGTCCGGCGGCATGATCGACTCCGTCACGGACGAGGAGATCCTCGAGGCCCACCGCTGGCTCTCCGCGAAGGAGGGCGTGTTCGTCGAGCCCGCCTCCGCCGCCGGCGTCGCCGGGCTGCTCAAGCACCACGCCGCCGGGAACGTGCCGACCGGCAAGAGCTGGGTCATCACCGTCACCGGCCACGGCCTCAAGGACCCGCAGTGGGCCCTGCGCGGCGCCGACGGCGCCGACGTGACCCCGCGCTCGGTGCCGTTCGACGTGGTCACCGTCGCCCAGGCGCTCGGCCTGAGCTGAGCCATGGCCGCACCGCAGCCGCTGGCGCCCGGGACCGCCGCGTCCGTCTCCGTCCCCGCCACCTCCGCCAACCTCGGCCCCGGCTTCGACTCGATGGGCCTGGCCCTGGAGCTGCGCGACGAGGTGACGCTCACGGTCGTGGCGGGCCCCGACGTCGCGGAGGTCGAGGGGGAGGGCGCGGCCACCCTGCCGCGGGACGGCGCGCACCTGATCCTGCGCCTGGCGCACGAGCACCTGCGGGACCGCGGATTCACCGCGCCGGGGCTGCACCTGCGCGCCGTGAACCGGATCCCGCACGCCCGCGGGCTCGGCTCGTCCGCGGCCGCCGTCGTCGCGGCCTACGCCGCGGCCGAGGCCCTGCTGCCGGCCGCGCTGCGCCGGGCGCCCGCGGACCTGCTCGAGGCGGCCACCCGCTTCGAGGGGCACCCGGACAACGTCGCCCCCGCGCTCGTGGGCGGGGCCACCGTCTCCTGGACCCGTGACGACGTGCCCGGCCCGGCCACGGCGCCGCTGCGGCTGCACGAGCGCGTGGTGCCGGTGGTCGCGATCCCGGACACCGAGCTGTCCACCCACGTCGCCCGGGGCGTGCTGCCCGCCGAGGTGCCCCACGCGGTGGCGGCGGCCCAGGCCGGCCGTGCCGCGCTGCTCGTCCACGCGCTGGCGGAGGACCCCGCGCTGCTGCTGGCCGCCACGCGGGACTGGCTGCACCAGGAGCCGCGCGCCGTGACCATGCCGGCCAGCGCCGCACTGGTCGCGGGGCTGCGCGGGCGCGGCCATGCCGCCGTCGTCTCCGGCGCAGGTCCCACGGTGCTCGCGCTGTGCGACGGCGTCCAGGCGGCCGAGCACGCCGCGGAGGCGGCGCGTGCTCTGACGGCGGCCGGGGCGGCCTCCTGGCGCGTGCTGGTGCCGTGCGTGGCCGTGGACGGTGTTAGGGTGGAATCACTCCACCACGGCTGACCCCACCGCCTCGCGCGGCCCGGGTCTCCGGTGCCCGGGCCAGTGACGGCCGGACGCACCGTGCGCCGTCGGCCGGAACCCCGCCGCGATCCATCCCGTGCTGCGCACGGTCGGCGTGCGGGACCCCCTCCGGCTCGGTCGAGTCCGGACGCCTCCGCCCCGTCACGCAGCGACTGCGCACGATCAGGGGAGGCGCCACTGCTGAGTTCACACCATGAAACCCGGTTTTCTGGGGCGCCGCTGCGCGGCCCGACCGGATGCACACCGCAGCCCGACGCGCCACGCGCCGCCGGGCCGCATTCGAGGGAGAAGGAACCTTCGTGACCGAATCCACGGAACAGACCACGCCGACGAACGGCGGTGGCCTGGCCTCGCTCAAGCTCGCCCAGCTCCAGGCCCTGGCCTCTCAGCTCGGCATCGCCGGCGGCTCGCGCATGCGCAAGGCCGACCTGGTGACCGCGATCTCCGACCACCAGCGCGGCGGCTCCGTGGCGGACCGCGACGCCGCCGAGCGCGCGGCCCAGGCCACCGCGGCCCCCGCCGCCGAGGCCGCCCCGGCCGCCGCGTCCTCTCAGGACGCGGCCCCGGCCGCCGAGCGCCCGGCCCGCCGCCGCTCGCGCCGCGCCGACGCCGACACCTCCGCTCCGGCCGCCGCCGCCCAGGACGGGCAGCCCCAGGCCGAGGCCCGCGAGGACCAGACGGAGCAGGCCCCCCGTGAGACCGCCTCGGACCAGGATCGGTCCGGGGGGTCCGAGGCCCGCGACGAGGGCGAGGACCGCCCGCAGTCCGAGCGCCGCTCCCGCGGTCGTCGCCGCGCCGGCGACGACGACGCCCAGCAGGGTCAGGACCGTCGCTCCGACGGCGCCCAGGGCGAGGACGGCGCGGACCGCCGCGGCGACCGGGAGGACCGTGACGACAACGGGCGCGAGAACGGCCGCGGCCGCAACGGCCGCAACGGGCGGGACCGCGACAACGGCCGCGACCGTGAGAACGGCCGCGAGAACAACCGGGACCGTGAGAACGGCCGTGACGGCTCGCGCGAGCAGCGCGGCGACAAGTCCGAGGACGGCGGCCGGGGCGACGGCGGACGCGGGGACCGCAGCCGCCGCGACGACCGCGACGACGAGGGCGGCCGCAACCGTCGCAACCGCCGCAACCGCAACGAGCGCGGCCGCAACCGCCGTGGCCGCGGCGGCCCCGAGGTCGACGAGACCGAGCTGACCGAGGACGACGTCCTGCAGCCCGTGGCCGGCATCCTCGACGTGCTGGACAACTACGCGTTCGTCCGCACCTCCGGCTACCTGCCGGGCCCGAACGACGTCTACGTCTCCCTGGCCATGGTGAAGAAGTACGGTCTGCGCAAGGGCGACGCCGTCGTCGGCGCGATCCGCGCCCCGCGCGACGGAGAGAAGCAGCAGCACCACGGCGGCGGCTCCAACCGTCAGAAGTTCAACGCCCTGGTGAAGATCTCCTCGGTCAACGGCCAGCCCGCCGTCGAGCACCCGCAGCGCGTGGAGTTCGGCAAGCTCGTGCCGCTGTACCCGCAGGAGCGCCTGCGCCTGGAGACCGATCCCAAGCTGATCGGCCCCCGCGTGATCGATCTGGTCAGCCCCATCGGCAAGGGCCAGCGCGGCCTCATCGTCTCCCCGCCCAAGGCCGGCAAGACGATGATCCTGCAGTCGATCGCCAACGCGATCAAGACGAACAACCCCGAGGTCCACCTCATGATGGTGCTCGTGGACGAGCGCCCCGAGGAGGTCACCGACATGCAGCGGTCGGTGGACGGCGAGGTCATCGCCTCCACGTTCGACCGCCCGGCGGACGACCACACCACCCTCGCCGAGCTGGCCATCGAGCGCGCCAAGCGCCTCGTGGAGATGGGCCGCGACGTCGTCGTGCTGCTCGACTCCATGACCCGCCTGGGCCGCGCCTACAACCTGGCCGCCCCGGCCTCGGGCCGCATCCTCTCCGGCGGTGTGGACTCCTCGGCCCTGTACCCGCCGAAGAAGTTCTTCGGCGCCGCCCGCAACATCGAGAACGGCGGCTCGCTGACCATCCTGGCCACCGCGCTGGTCGAGACCGGCTCGCGCATGGACGAGGTGATCTTCGAGGAGTTCAAGGGCACCGGCAATATGGAGCTGCGCCTGTCCCGCCACCTCGCGGAGCGCCGCATCTTCCCGGCGGTGGACGTCAACGCGTCCGGCACGCGCCGCGAGGAGGCCCTGCTCTCGCAGGAGGAGGTCAAGATCATGTGGAAGCTGCGTCGGGTGCTCTCCGGCCTCGAGCAGCAGCAGGCCCTCGACCTGCTCACCAACAAGATCAAGGACACCGCGTCCAACGCCGAGTTCCTCATGCTGGTCTCCAAGACCACGCTGGGGTCCAAGGGCGACGACTGACCGTCCCGTCGCACGGCCCCGTCCCGTCCGGGGGAGCTCGTCTCCGCCGGACGGGGCGGGGCCGTCCGCGTCGGACAGCCCGGCCCCCTGAGGCCGGAGGAGGAGAGGCACGCACGTGTTCGATTCGGAGCAGCGGCGCGAGGCCGTGGAGCGGCTCCTGGCGGAGCATCGCGAGCTGACGGCGCGCCTGTCCGACCCGGCGGTGCACCAGGACCCGGCGCTCGCCCGGCGGCTGAACCGGCGGTTCGCCGAGCTCGGCGCCGTGGTGACGGCCCACCGCGCCTGGTCGGCGGCCGCGGAGGAGCTGGCCGACGCGCGGGAGCTGGCCGCGGCCGGCGACGACGACGCGGCGGCGTTCGCGGCCGAGGTGCCCGGTCTGGAGGCGGCCGAGGCGGAGGCCGCCGAACGGCTGCGCCGGCTGCTGATCCCGCGCGACCCCGACGACGCCCGCGACGTGATCCTCGAGATCAAGGGCGGCGAGGGCGGCGAGGAGGCCGCCCTGTTCGCCGGCGACCTGCTGCGCATGTACCTGCGCTACGCCGAATCCCGGGGCTGGAAGACGGAGGTCCTCTCCGCCACGCACTCCGACCTGGGCGGCTACAAGGACGTCCACGTGGCGGTGCGGGGGAGCGCGGCCGACCCGGCCGACGGCGTCTACGCCCGGCTCAAGTTCGAGGGCGGCGTGCACCGCGTGCAGCGCGTGCCCGTCACCGAGTCCCAGGGGCGCATCCACACCTCCGCCGCCGGCGTGCTCGTGCTGCCCGAGGTGGACGCCCCGGACGAGGTCCACCTCGATCCGAACGACCTCAAGGTGGACGTCTTCCGCTCCTCCGGGCCGGGCGGCCAGTCCGTCAACACGACCGACTCCGCGGTGCGTCTGACGCACCTGCCCACGGGGATCGTCGTCTCCATGCAGAACGAGAAGTCCCAGATCCAGAACCGCGAGGCCGCGCTGCGCGTGCTGCGGTCGCGGCTGCTCGAGCGGCAGCGGGCGGAGCAGGACGCCGAGGACTCCGCGGCGCGCGCCGCGCAGGTGCGCACCATGGACCGCTCGGAACGCATCCGCACCTACAACTTCCCGGAGAATCGGATCGCGGACCACCGCACCGGCTACAAGGCGCACAACCTCGACGCGGTCCTCGACGGCGACCTCGAGGCCGTGATCGCCTCCTGCCTCGCCCTCGACGAGGAGCGCCGGCTCGCCGCGCTGGGCGCGGACGCGTGAGCGCACCGGCCTGGTCCGCGCTGCTGCGCGACGCCGCCGCCCGCCTGACCGCGGCGGGCATCGACTCGCCGCGCGTGGACGCCGAGCTGCTGCTGGCCCACGTGCTCGGCCTCGACCGCGGCGCGCTGCTGGCCCGGGTGTTCGCCGGCGCCGTGGCCGAGCCCGCGCAGGCGGCGGCGTTCGAGGCGCTCGTCGGGCGCCGCGCCGCCCGCGAGCCCGTCCAGCACCTGACCGGCGTCGCGCACTTCCACGGGCTCGACCTGGCGGTCGGCCCGGGGGTCTTCATCCCGCGACCGGAGACCGAGCTGCTCGTGGAGACCGTCGTGGCCGACCTGGCCGTGCGGCCCACGGCGGGCGTGGTGGTGGACCTGTGCACCGGCTCCGGCGCGATCGCCGCGGCCGTCGCGGCGTGGGGCGAGGCACGGGGCCGCCCACTCGCCGTCACCGCCGTCGAGCTCGACCCGACGGCGGCCGACTGGGCCCGGCGGAACCTCGCCCCGCGCGGGGTCGACCTGCGACAAGGTGATGCCCTTGTCGCATGCCCGGACCTCGAGGGCCGCGTGGACGTCGTCGTGAGCAACCCGCCCTACGTTCCCGAGGCCGAGGTGCCCGCCCAGCCCGAGGCCCGACTGGACCCGGCGCGGGCGCTCTACGGCGGGGACGCGCCCGGGCTGCGGATCCCGCGGGCCATCGCGCACCGGGCGGCGGACCTGCTCGCCCCGGGCGGCCTCTTCGCCATGGAGCACCACGAGACGCAGGGCCCGGCGCTCCTGGCCACCCTCGGCGCGGACCCCCGGTTCACGGGCGTCCGAGTGCACCAGGACCTCACCGGACGAGACCGGTTCCTGACGGCGCGCCGGTCCTGCGACGCCGCGGCGGGCGCGGAGGTGGAAGAATGACCGACGTGAGTGACTTCATCGACGTCTCGGATCCGGCCGCCCTCGAGAATGCCGTGGCCCGCGCCCGCGAGGTCCTCGCGGACCGCGGCTGCGTGGTCCTGCCCACGGACACCGTCTACGGCATCGGAGCGGACGCGTTCTCCCCGCTGGCCGTGGCCGTGCTGCTGGCCGCCAAGGGCCGCAGCCGCACCATGCCGCCGCCCGTGCTCATCGCGGACCGCCGCGTCATGGCGGGCCTCGCGTACGACGTGCCGGAGGAGGCCGAGGCCCTCGCCGAGCGCTTCTGGCCCGGCGCCCTCACGCTCATCCTCAAGTCCCAGCCCACGCTGACCTGGGACCTCGGCGAGACCCGCGGCACCGTCGCCCTGCGCGTGCCGGACGACGCGGTGGCCCGCGAGCTGCTCTACGCCGTCGGCCCCATGGCCGTCTCCAGCGCGAACCGCACCGGCATGGACGCCGCCACCACCGCCGACGCCGCCCGCTCGATGCTGGGGGAGTCCGTGGCCCTCTACCTCGACGCCGGCCCCCGCGAGAGCCGGGATCCCTCGACGATCGTGGACTGCACCGTCACCCCGTTCCGGGTGGCCCGGCAGGGCTCCGTGCCCCTGGAGGAGCTGCGCGCGGTGGTGCCGGACCTGCTCGCCGAGGGCGAGGAGCCGCCGGTCGCCGCCGAACGGATCGCGGCCGACAACGCCGCCGCGGCGCGTCCCGCCGACCGGGAGGCCTGACAGGCCCCCATGCGCGCGTATCTCGTCCTGGTCGTGGTCACGGCCGTCGCCTGCGGGGCCCTGACGCCCCTCATGCGCCGGCTGGGGCTGCGTGCGCGCGTGTTCACCCCGCTGCGCCAGCGGGACGTGCACCGGCACCCCGTGCCGAAGCTGGGCGGCGTGGCCATGGCCGCGGCCGTGCTGGTGGGATTCGCCGTCGGGGGAGTCGTGCCGTTCCTCCAGGGGATCTACGCGGACGACGCCGCGATGCGCGGGCTCTTGGTCGCCGTCGCCGTCGTGCTCGTCGTGGGCATCGCCGACGACATGTGGGACCTGCGCTGGTGGGTGAAGATGGCCGGCCAGGTGCTGGCCGGACTCGCGGTGGCCCTGGGCGGGATCCGCATCGAGGCGATGCCGGTGGGCTGGGTCCCGGTGGGGAACGAGACCACGCAGGTCATCCTCACGGTGTTCGCCGTGGTGCTGACGATGAACGCGATCAACTTCGTGGACGGTCTGGACGGCCTGGCGGCGGGCGTCGCGCTGATCGGCGGCTCGGCCTTCTTCGTCTACTCGTATCTGCTGACGCGGACCATCAACCAGTTCGACTACGCCAACCTCGCCACCCTGCTCATGGCCCTGCTCGTCGGCGCGTGCGTGGGCTTCCTGCCGTGGAACCTGGCCCCGGCCCGCATCTTCATGGGCGAGGTGGGGGCCATGATCATCGGCCTGCTGATGGCCGCGGCCGCGGTCGCCGTGACCGCGGACGTGAACGCCCTGGACGGGATGCGCTTCCGCAACGTCCCCGCCTACATGCCGATCCTGCTGCCCGTCGCCGTCCTCGCACTGCCGCTCGCGGACCTCGCCCTGGCCGTGCTGCGGCGGACGGCCAAGGGCACCAGCCCCTTCTCGGCGGACCGCGGGCACCTGCACCACAAGCTCGTGGACGGCGGCTACACCCAGGCGCAGGCCGTCGCGCTGCTCTGGCTCTGGGCGTTCCTCGTGGCCTGGGGCGCGGTGTCCCTGAACTTCGTGGACCACATGATCGTCCTGCCCGTGCTCGCCGTGGCCCTGGCCGGAGCCGGCTACCTCACCCTGCATCCGATCGTGGAGCGCCGTCGCGCGGTCCGGAACGACGCCGCGGCCCACCCGGACGAGCGGGGGGACGCGTGACCGGGGCGGGAGGTCGCCGACGCCGGCGCCGCTGGGAGAACCGCCGTGGCTGGTGGGGGATCCTCGGGTGGTCCCTGGCCGCGGCGGGGGCTGCCCTGGCCATCACGTGCGCCGCGTGGCTGCTCTCCGCCGGCGGGGAGGCGGCCGGGAGCGCCCTGCTGGGCGGCGGCGCGGTGCTCGCGCTCTCGGCGCTCACCGGGGTGACGACGGCACTCGTCTGGGACCGGGCGCGCGAGGCGGCGCTGCCGGTCAGCGTGGGGCTGTTCGTGCTCAAGATCGCGGTGTTCGCGGTGCTGCTGGGGGTCCTGCCCCGCCCCGACTGGGTCCGGCCGGACGCGGCGGCGATCGCCGCCCTCGTGACGATCCTCGTCTGGCAGGCCGCGGAGGTCCTCGTCTTCGCCCGGACCCGCCGCGGGATCTACGCCGATTGACCCGTCCGAGGGGCGAAGACACGGAGCCGCGGGCCATGCCGTGGGCCCCTTCTGCGGTACGGAGCACGGGTCACCGTTTGGTATCGTTGGCGGCGAACACTTCGACGGCGCCCATCTGCCGCCATCCGTGTCTCGCATCGCACCGGTACCCCCGCAATGTCGCGGCGCCCGCCTGTGGTCCGGGGACGAGGCTGCGGTCCCGTCGACTGCATCACTTCGGAGAGGAACCGCGTGCTGACCCTCGTGCTGGCCAACGCATCATTCGTGCCCCCCACCATCTCTGATGGTCACCTCCCGGAGATCTTCCCCTGGGGTGCGGAGTACGGCACCGGCTTCGGCAAGCAGATGCTGCTCGTCCTGCTCTCCGTGGTGCTCATCACCGCCTTCTTCGCGTGGGCCATGCGCCGTCCCCGGCTCGTGCCCGGCAAGGCCCAGTGGCTCGCCGAGTCCGGCTACTCCTTCGTCCGGAACGACATCGCGAAGGACATCCTGGGCGAGAAGAACTTCAAGCAGTGGGTCCCGCTGCTCTTCGCCATCTTCTTCTTCGTGCTGCTGAACAACCTGTTCGGCGCCATCCCGGTGCTGCAGCTGCCGACCTTCTCCCACGCGGGCGCCGCCTACGGCCTGGCCCTCATCGTCTACGCGATCTGGATCGGCGTCGGCATCAAGCGCCACGGCGTGCGCTACCTGAAGCTGGCCGTCGTGCCCTCCGGTGTGCCCGGCTGGATCCTGCCGCTGCTCGTGCCGCTGGAGATCATCTCCAACTTCATCGTGCGCCCCCTGACCCACTCCCTGCGTCTGATGGCCACCATGCTCTCCGGCCACATGATCGTGATGCTCGCCGGCGCCGGCGCCGCCTACCTGATCACGCAGACCGGCAGCCTGGCCCTGCAGGGCACCGGCATCCTGGTCATCCTCGGCTCGGTGGCCCTGTACTTCCTCGAGCTGCTGATCATGTACCTGCAGGCCTTCGTCTTCACGCTGCTGACCGCGATCTACATCCAGGGCGCGATCGACGCGAACGACCACTGATCTTCCGGGGCCGCCTCGGGCACGACCCAGGCGGCCGCGGTACGGCGGGAGAGCCCGCCACCAGTCTTCCCGGCCCTCCGCAGGAGGACCACCCGGGAGGCCGACCCTCCACAACCCGGCCGGACACCTCGGCCTCGTGAAAGGAACACCATGGAACTGCACGGTTCGCTCAACATGATCGGCTACGGCCTCGCCGCCATCGGCTCCGCCATCGGCGTGGGCCTGATCTTCGCCGCCTACATCAACGGCGTCGCCCGTCAGCCGGAGGCCCAGCGCATCCTGCAGCCGATCGCCCTCCTGGGCTTCGCGCTCGCCGAGGCCCTCGCCATCCTGGGCCTCGTCTTCGCCTTCGTCATCGGCGCCTGACGCGCCGCGTCCACGGAGCGCCCGCACGGTGAGACCGTCGGTGCTCCCTCTCCACAGGACTCTTGACCGAAGGATGGTTGAAACATGATCAGCAACGGACTGATCCTCGCGGCGGCTGAGGGGGCCAACCCCCTGATCCCCAACCCGTGGGAGATCCTCGTCGTCGTGGTGGGCTTCGCCCTGCTCATGTTCATCGTCATCAAGTTCATCGTCCCGACCCTCGAGAAGTCCTACCAGGACCGTGTCGAGGCGATCGAGGGCGGTCTGGCCAAGGCTGAGAAGGCCCAGGCCGAGGCGAACGCGATGATGGCGGACTACGAGTCGCAGCTGGCGGACGCCCGCACCGAGGCGAACCGCATCCGCGAGGATGCCCGCACCGAGGCCGCCGAGATCGTGGCCGAGGCGCGCGAGCGCGCGACCGCCGAGGCGACGCGCATCTCCGAGCAGGCGCAGGCGCAGATCGCCGCCGAGCGTCAGCAGGCCGCCGCGCAGCTCAAGGGCGAGGTCGGCTCGCTGGCCACGACCCTGGCCGGCAAGATCGTGGGCGAGTCCCTCGAGGACGACGCCCGCTCGCAGCGCGTGGTCGACCGCTTCCTGGCTGACCTGGACCGTCACCAGAGCGCAGGTGTCGCCGAATGATGACGGGCGCATCGAGGGACTCCCTGGCCGCCTCCCTGGAGGCCGTCGGTCCGGTGCTGGACGAGGGCGGCGTGGCCCTGGCACGCGAGCTGTTCGGCGCGCTGGACGTGGTGGACGAGCACGGCGCCCTGCGCCGCGCCCTGACCGACCCCGCCTGGACCACCGAGCGCCGTCACGGCCTCGTCGACTCGCTGTTCGGCGCCCGGGTGACCCCCGGTGCACTGCAGGTCCTCAAGGACCTGGCCGGCCGCCGCTGGTCGGCGGAGCGCGATCTCGGGGACGCCCTCGAGACGGTGGCCGCGCACGCGGCCGCCGCGGAGGCCGCACGCGGCGGACACGCGGGCCTGGCTGCCCTCTCGGGCGAGCTGCTGGCCTTCAACCGCACGGTGGAGGACTCGCACGAGGTGCAGCGGGCGCTCACCGATCAGCACGCACCCCTCGAGGCGCGGGCCGCTCTGGCCGGCCGTCTCCTGGGCGAGTCGGCCAGCCCGGCCGGCCGACTGCTGGTCGAGCGCGCCGTCGCGGCTCCGCGCGGCCTGAAGCCGTCCGCCGCCATCCGCAAGGCCGCGGACGTCGTCGTCGAGCGGCAGCGCCAGTGGATCGCCGAGGTGACCGTGGCCCGGCCGCTCGAGGCCGAGCAGCAGGAGCGGCTGGCCTTGGGCCTGCGCCGCGCCTTCGGCCGCGATCTCGTCATGGACGTGACGGTGGACCCCCACGTGGTGGGTGGCATCCGCGTCCAGGTCGGCGACGACGTCGTCGACGGGTCCATGGCCTCGCGCCTCCACGACCTCCAGCGGCGGATGGCCGGCTGAGGCCGGCTCCCGCCCGCATCCGGAACACCCACGAACGTAAGCATCATCGTCACGTCGATGATCACCAAGCACAGAGAGCAGGGACTGCAGATGGCCGAATTGACCATCAACGCTGACGATGTCCGCAATGCCTTGAACGATTTCGCGGCATCGTACGAACCGTCGGGCACCGATCGCACCGAGGTCGGCCGTGTCATCTCCGCGGCGGACGGCATCGCTCGTGTGGAGGGTCTGCCCTCCGTCATGGCGAACGAGCTGCTGCGCTTCGAGAACGGCATCCAGGGCCTGGCCCAGAACCTCGACACCCGCGAGATCGGTGTCGTCGTCCTCGGCGAGTTCCAGGAGATCCGCGAGGGCATGGAGGTGCAGCGCACCGGCGAGATCCTCTCCGTCCCGGTGGGCGACGCCTTCCTGGGCCGCGTGGTGGACCCGCTGGGCCAGCCCATCGACGACCTGGGCCCGATCGAGGCCGAGGGCCGCCGTGCCCTCGAGCTGCAGGCGCCGACCGTGACCGAGCGCAAGTCGGTCCACGAGCCGCTGCAGACCGGCATGAAGGCCATCGACGCCATGATCCCGATCGGCCGTGGCCAGCGTCAGCTGATCATCGGTGACCGCCAGACCGGCAAGACCGCGATCGCCGTCGACACGATCCTCAATCAGAAGGCCAACTGGGAGTCGGGCGACGTCGAGAAGCAGGTCCGCTGCGTCTACGTGGCCGTGGGCCAGAAGGCCTCCACCATCGCCGGCGTCCGCGCCACGCTGGAGGAGCACGGCGCCCTGGAGTACACCACCATCGTGGCCTCCCCGGCGTCCGACCCGGCCGGCTTCAAGTACCTCGCCCCCTACGCCGGCTCGGCCATCGGCCAGCACTGGATGTACGGCGGCAAGCACGTGCTGATCATCTTCGACGACCTGTCGAAGCAGGCCGAGGCCTACCGTGCCGTCTCCCTGCTGCTGCGCCGCCCGCCGGGCCGCGAGGCCTACCCGGGCGACGTCTTCTACCTGCACTCCCGGCTCCTCGAGCGCTGCGCCAAGCTCTCGGACGAGATGGGCGCGGGCTCCATGACCGGCCTGCCGATCATCGAGACCAAGGCGAACGACGTGTCGGCCTACATCCCGACCAACGTCATCTCCATCACCGACGGCCAGATCTTCCTGCAGTCGGACCTGTTCAACGCCAACCAGCGTCCCGCCGTGGACGTGGGCATCTCGGTGTCCCGCGTGGGCGGCGCCGCCCAGGTCAAGGCCATGAAGAAGGTCTCCGGCACGCTGAAGCTGGACCTGGCGCAGTACCGCGACCAGCAGGCGTTCTCCATGTTCGCCTCGGACCTGGACCCGGCCACCCGCCGCCAGCTCGCCCGCGGTGAGCGCCTCATGGAGCTGCTCAAGCAGCCGCAGTACTCGCCCTACCCGGTCGAGGAGCAGGTCGTGTCCATCTGGGCCGGCTCCAAGGGCCACCTCGACGAGGTGCCGGTGCAGGACGTGCTGCGCTTCGAGCGCGAGTTCATCGACCACCTGCGTCGCCACACCTCCGTCCTGACCGACATCGCCTCCACCGGCAAGCTCGAGGACGGCACCGTGTCCGCGCTCGAGTCGGCCGTCGCCGAGTTCTCCAAGGGCTTCCAGTCCTCCGAGGACGGCGGCGTGCAGGCCGGCCACGAGGAGCACCGCGCGATCGAGCAGGACCAGGTCGCGCAGGAGCAGATCACCAAGCAGAAGCGCTGACCGCCGGTCGGTGAGGGAGCGGTCCGGCGTCGGACCCCACGGGGACGACGCCGGGCCGCCCTCCCGCCAGGGAAAGGACCACCATGGGAGCCCAGATCCGGGTCTACCGTCAGAAGATCGCGTCGACGTCGTCGATGAAGAAGATCTTCAAGGCGATGGAGCTGATCGCCACGTCCCGCATCACCAAGGCACGTGAGCGCGTCAGCGCGTCGCTGCCCTACGCGAACGCGATCACCCGCGCCGTCTCGGCCGTGTCGAGCCAGCACGACATCGATCATGTCCTCACCACGGAGCCCGAGAACCCGACCCGGGCGGCCGTGCTCATCATGTCCTCGGACCGCGGCCTCGCCGGCGCGTACTCCGCGAACGTGCTGCGCAAGGCCGAGCAGCTCCTCACCCGCCTCGGCGAGGAGGGCAAGGACGTGGACGTGTACGTCGTCGGCCGCAAGGCGCAGACGTACTTCGACTTCCGCGGCCGCGGCTACAAGAAGCTGTGGACCGGTCAGACGGACGCCCCCGTCGCCGAGCGTGCCGCCGAGATCGGCGAGGTGCTCGTGGACGCGTTCCTCACGGACACGGCGGACGGCGGCGTGGACGAGATCCACGTCGTGTTCACCGAGTTCGTCTCGCTCGTGAAGCAGAACCCCCACGTGGTGCGCCTGCTGCCCCTCGAGGTCGTCGAGGAGGAGGCCGCCACCGCCGAGGAGGTGCTGCCGCTCTACGAGTACGAGCCGGACGCGGAGGAGGTCCTCGACGCGCTGCTGCCCAAGTACATCGAGTCGCGCATCTTCAACGCGATGCTGCAGTCGGCGGCCTCGGAGCTCGCCAACCGTCAGCGCGCCATGAAGTCGGCGGGCGACAACGCCACGAGCCTCATCAAGGACTACACGCTCCTGATGAACAACGCCCGTCAGGCCGAGATCACCCAGGAGCTCACCGAGCTCATCGCGGGCGCGGACGCGCTCAACAACTCCTGAGCCCGTTCGGGACTCACCAGACTCGCCATCCACACACGATAGAAGTGAGAGAGATGACTGCCACCATCACTGACCAGGGCACCGGGACCCCCACCGGCGGTGCCACCGGACGCGTGTCCCGCGTCATCGGCCCCGTGATCGACGCCGAGTTCCCGGCCAACGCGATGCCGGAGATCTACAACGCGCTGACCACTGAGATCGACCTCAACGGCCAGCGCCGCACGGTCACCTTCGAGGTCGCCCAGCACCTCGGCGACAACATGGTCCGTGCCATCTCCCTGCAGTCCACCGACGGCCTGGTGCGCGGCACCGACGTCGTGGACACCGGCGCCCCCATCTCGGTGCCGGTCGGCGACGCCGTGAAGGGCCACATCTTCAACGTGCTCGGCGAGACCCTGGACATGCCGTCCTCGCAGCTGCAGGCCGAGGACCGCTGGCCGATCCACCGCCCGGCGCCGAACTTCGCCTCCCTCGAGGGCTCCACCGAGATGCTGGAGACCGGCATCAAGGTCATCGACCTGCTGACCCCCTACATCAAGGGCGGCAAGATCGGCCTGTTCGGCGGCGCCGGCGTGGGCAAGACCGTGCTCATCCAGGAGATGATCACCCGTGTGGCCCGCAACTTCGGCGGCACCTCCGTGTTCGCCGGCGTCGGCGAGCGCACCCGTGAGGGCAACGACCTCTGGGTCGAGATGGACGAGGCGGACGTCCTGAAGGACACCGCCCTCGTGTTCGGCCAGATGGACGAGCCGCCGGGCACGCGTCTGCGCGTGGCCCTGTCCGCGCTGACCATGGCGGAGTACTTCCGCGATGTGCAGAACCAGGACGTGCTGCTGTTCATCGACAACATCTTCCGCTTCTCGCAGGCCGGTTCCGAGGTCTCCACGCTGCTGGGCCGCATGCCCTCCGCCGTGGGCTACCAGCCGAACCTGGCGGACGAGATGGGCGTGCTCCAGGAGCGCATCACCTCGACCCGCGGCCACTCCATCACCTCGATGCAGGCCGTGTACGTCCCCGCGGACGACTACACCGACCCGGCCCCGGCCAACGTGTTCGCGCACCTGGACGCGACCACCAACCTGACCCGTGACCTCGCGTCCCGTGGCCTGTACCCGGCCGTGGACCCGCTGGCCTCGACGTCGCGCATCCTCGACCCGCAGTACGTGGGCCAGGACCACTACGACGTGGCCATCCGCGTGAAGCAGATCCTGCAGAAGAACAAGGAGCTGCAGGACATCATCGCGATCCTCGGCGTGGACGAGCTCTCCGAGGAGGACAAGATCACCGTGGGCCGCGCCCGCAAGATCGAGCAGTTCCTCTCGCAGAACACCTACACCGCCAAGCAGTTCACCGGCGTCGAGGGCTCCACCGTGCCGGTCAAGGACACCGTCGAGGGCTTCAAGGCCATCGCCGACGGCGACCTGGACCACGTCGCGGAGCAGGCCTTCTACAACGTGGGCGGCCTGGACGACGTCGAGCGCGAGTGGGCCAAGATCCAGGCCGAGGGCTGATCGATCATGGCTGAGCTCAACGTCGAGATCGTCTCCGAGGAGCGGTCCATCTGGTCGGGCGCCGCGTCGGCCGTGTCGGCGCGCACCGTCAACGGTGAGATCGGCATCCTCCCGGGCCACACCCCGATGCTCGCCGTCCTCGGCGACGGCGAGGTCGTGGTGCGCACCACGGACGGCGGCACCGTCACCGCGCAGGCCCACGGCGGCTTCTTCTCCGTGGACCACGACCGTGTCGTGATCGCCGCGACGTCCGCCCGGCTGGGCGACGCCGCGGCGGCCTGACGCGGCGCGGCAGGACCTGACGGTGGAGGGCCCGGTGCTCATCGCCTCGGCGACCGTGGTGGCAGTCATCGTGCTGTCGACACTCGCCCTGGTGATGCGGCGCCGGGCCCTCGCCCGTGTCACGGCCGCCTTCCCGGCGGTCCTGGAGCGGGAGGGCCCGGGGCGTGAGCGTGTGATCGGCCTGTACGACGAGTCCCGTCTGCGCCTCACCGGGCGCTGGCGCCTCTCCCGGGAGCGCTGGAGCGGGGACCGGAGCCGCCTGCAGATCGACCGCCTCCCGGCGGACGAGGCCGGCCGGACCGTCCTGGAGCTGAGCGCCGGCGCACGTCCGGTGCGCGTCGTCGTCGACCCCGACGACGCCGGTGCCCTGCGCGCCTGGAGCGAGGCGGGGCCGTCCGCGGCGTCGTCCTTCTGGCGCCGCTGAGCCCGCCCGGCGCCTCAGAACAGGCGGGACTCGGCGTCGTCGACGCCGCGCATCGCGTCGTAGTCGAGGGTGACGCAGCGGATGCCGCGGTCCTCGGCGAGGGTGCGGGCCTGGGGCTTGATCTGCTGGGCCGCGAACACGCCGCGCACGGGCGCCAGGAGCGGGTCCCGGTTCATCAGCTCGAGGTAGCGGGTGAGCTGCTCGACCCCGTCGATGTCCCCGCGGCGCTTGAGCTCGACCGCCACGGTGCCGCCGTCGGCGTCGCGGGCCAGGATGTCCACGGGGCCGATCGCCGTCATGTACTCGCGGCGCACGAGGGTGTGGCCGTCGCCGAGCAGGCTGATCTGCTCGGCCAGCAGACGCTGCAGATCCGCCTCCACGCCGTCCTTGACGAGGCCGGGATCCACGCCGAGCTCGTGGGAGTCGTCCGCCAGGACCTCCTCGATGAGCACGATGAGCCGGTCGTCGGACTTCTTGGCCTGCACGCGCCAGACCTGCGTCACTCCCTGGTCGGCCTGGTCGGGGGAGGGCTCCTCCACGTGCAGGGTCGCGGGCGGCGACATCCAGTTGAGGGGCTTGTAGGAGCCGCCGTCGGAGTGCACCAGCACTGAGCCGTCCGCCTTCACCATGAGCAGACGGGTGGCGGTGGGCAGGTGGGCGTTGAGGCGGCCCTCATAGGTCACGGAGCAGCGGGCAATGACGAGTCGCACCGGTCCATCCTAGGCGGACCGCGCCCACCGGCTCGTGTGCCAGCATGGAGGCATGCCCCGTTCGAACCGCCCCCGCCGCTCGTCCGCGCCTCGGCGGAGCGAGCGCGGGGCCTCCGGCGCCTCCCGGCGGTCCCGGCCGTCGCCGGGGCGCGCCGACCCGCTCGAGGAGCTCCTCGGCCTGGACGCGGGCTACTCGCGCCAGTCCGGGTCCGACGGCGGATGGCACGTCCGGCAGATCCCCGCGTGGCGCGCGGTCAAGGACTACACGTGCCCCGGCTGCGGCCGGGTGATCCGGCAGGGCCAGGCGCACCTCGTGGCCTGGCGCGCCGACTGGATCATGGGGGACGAGGACGCGGGGGCGGACCGGCGGCACTGGCACCCGGTGTGCTGGCGCACCCGACCGGGCCGCTGACCGCGACGGTCCGGGCCGCGCCGCCGTCGTGGGCCTACCGGGCGTCCTGGCGGGGGATGAAGACCTCGCGGACCACCAGCGCCAGCGCGGCGGCGAGCGGGATCGCCATGAGGGCGCCGAGGACGCCCAGCAGCGCGCCTCCGGCGATCACCGCGATCACGGCCACGGCCGCCGGCACGGACACCGCGCGCGCCATGACGCGCGGCGAGATGACGTAGGCCTCGATCTGCAGGTAGACGAAGTAGATGGCCGCGAACACGGCGGCGGTCTGCCACGAGGTCAGCAGGCTCACGAGGGTCAGCAGCGTGCCGCCGATCGCGGCGCCCACCAGCGGGATGAAGGCCATGAAGGCGGCGATCGCGGCGAGCAGGACGGCGAAGGGGGCGCCGGCGATGGCCAGCGCCGTGAACGCCACCGCGCCGTTGAGGGCGGCCACGAAGGACTGGCCCATCACGTAGTGGCCGACCGAGGAGGTGATCTGCTCGGACAGCGCCTCGATGCGCGGCCGGCGCGAGCGCGGTGCGAGCCGGTAGGCCCAGTACTTCATGTGCGGCAGGGAGGACAGGAAGTACAGCGTCAGCACGACCACCACGAGCACCGAGAAGACGGCGTTCAGCACGGTCTGGCCGAAGCCGAGGAGCCCGCCGAACAGGTCGGTGACGGCGGCGCCGTCGGCGGCGAGGCGCTCGGTCTGGGCGCGGACGGCCTCCTGGAGGTGGAACTCCTCGTCGAGCTGCACGAACCACTCGGCCCTCATCACCCCGTCGATGATGGCCGGCAGGTCCTGGACCAGCTGCGTGGACTGCTCGATCACCGTGGGGACCAGCAGGGCGACGAACGCCCCGGCCACGGCGGCCAGGCCGAGCGCGGCCGTGAGCACGCCGACCCAGCGGGGCGCGCCCCATGACTCGACCCGGCGCACCAGTGGGTCCAGGCCCAGGGCGATGAACAGGGCCGCGGCGATCCACACGATCAGCTGCCCGTTCGTGCGCAGCACCGAGACGACGCCGATGGCCAGGGCCACGCCCACCGCGAGCAGGAAGCCGGTCAGCACGGGGGACTCGACGGCCACGGCCGCGACCGCCCGATCCTCGGCGCCGTCGGCGGGGGTCGGCTCGGGGTCCACCCGGTCCTCCGCGAGGAAGGGGCGGCGCCGCCGCAGGACGGAGCCCAGGCGGAGCAGTCGACGACGACCGGCGGGCGTCGGCCCGTGCGACGGCGGCGCGGCGGCCACCTCGACCGGCTGCGCGGGGATGCCGGCCACGGGCGGCTGCTCGGCGCCCTCGGGCTCGGCTGAGGCGCGGACGCCTGCGGTGTCCGGGCCGGATGCGGTCTCCTTCTCCTCCACGCGCTCAGCGTACGTCAGGGCCCCGGCCTGACCGCGCCGCCCCCGGGCGGCTACCGTGGGGCCCAGCGACAACGCCCCTCGCCCCGACGACGGGGCGGACCCGGACCGGAAGGATCGTGACCGACGTGACCGCCCAGCCCCCCTCCGACGCCCCGTCCCACCTGCGCGGCGCCGTCGACCTGTCCTCGCTCGGCACCCCGGCCCCGGCCGGGCGGACCGTGCCGGGGACCGACGCCGGCGCCGGCGGCGGCTCGTGGGTCATCGCGGACGCCGACCAGGGTCTGCTGCAGCAGCTGGTCCAGCTCTCCGCCCAGGTGCCGGTGCTGCTGCACCTGCATGTGCCCGGGGACGCGGCGAGCGAGGCGCTCTACCGACAGTTCGCGGACGCGGTCGACGCCCAGGCGGGACGGCTCGTGCTCGCGCGTCTGGACGTGGCGAAGGAGCCCGCAGTGCTGCAGGCGCTGGGTCTGGGGGCCGGCCCCGCGGTCATGGCCGTGGTGGCGGGGCAGCCGGTGCCGCTGGTCAATCAGGAGGTGCCGGAGGAGACGCTGCGCCAGCTCATGGGGGAGATCCTCGAGGTGGCCCGTCAGAACGGCGTCGCCGGCACCGTGCCCGCGGTCGCCCCGGCGCGCCAGGACGCCGGCGCCGCGGCCGCGGAGGCTCCGCCCGTGCCGCCGCTGCACCGGGCCGCCCACGAGGCCCTCGCCGCCGACGACCTGCCCGGGGCTGTCTCGGCGTGGGAGGCGGCGCTGGCCGACAGCCCCGCGGACGCCGTGGCCCAGCAGGGCCTGTCCGCGGCCCGCCTCATGCTGCGCACCCGCGACGCCGACGCCGCGGCGGTGCGCGCGGCCGCCGCGGACGGCCCGGACGACGTCGCCGCCCAGCTCGCCGTCGCCGACCTGGACGTGCTCGGCGGCCACGTGGAGGACGCCTTCGACCGGCTCGTGCGGTTCATCGCCCTCCACCCCGGCGACGACCGTGAGACGGCGCGCGCCCACCTCGTGGACCTCTACACCGTGGTGGGCACGGACGACCCCCGCGTGCAGGCCTCGCGGCGCCGGCTGGCCGCAGCGCTGTTCTGAGGGATCCACGGTTCATCCCTGAGGAGGACGCCGTGTCCGCCTGACGGTGGGTAACGTCCCAGGCATGACTCCCCATGCGCCCGAGCCTGTCCCCGCCCACCTGGCGGCCGCCGCCCGTCGGCGTGCGGCCGACACCCCCGATCCGGACCTCGCCCTCGTCACGCGCGGGCTGACCCAGCGGTTCGGGGACAAGCTGGCGCTGGACACGCTGGACCTGGACGTCCCGGCCGGCTCGTTCTTCGGGGTGGTCGGGCCCAACGGGGCGGGCAAGACCACGGCCCTGTCGATGGCCACCGGGCTGCTGCGCCCGGACCACGGCCGTGCCTGGATCCACGGCGTCGACGTGTGGGAGCAGCCCCTCGAGGCCAAGCGGCGGGTCGGCGTGCTCGCCGACGGCGTGCGCACCTTCGACCGACTCACGGGCGCGCAGCTCGTGACCTACGCCGGGCTGCTGCATGGCCTCGACGCGGACACCGTGGCCGAGCGGACCGCGGACCTGCTGCGGGTGATGGACCTGGAGGACGCCGGCCGCACGCTCGTCGCCGACTACTCCGCCGGCATGACCAAGAAGGTGTCCCTGGCGGCCGCCATGGTCCACGCCCCGGACCTGCTCGTCCTGGACGAGCCGTTCGAGGCCGTGGACCCGGTCTCCGCCGCGAACATCCGGGACATCCTGCACTCGTACGTGGAGCGGGGCGGCACCGTGATCGTCTCGAGCCACGTGATGGACCTCGTCCAGCGCATGTGCACCCACGTCGCCGTGATCGCGGCCGGGACGCTGCGGGCCGCCGGCACGCTCGAGGAGGTCCGGGACGGGCGCGACCTCGAGGACCGTTTCGTGGACCTCGTCGGCGGCCGCCACGGCTCGGAGGGGCTGGCATGGCTCTGACGCTCGTCCGACTGCGCTGGACGCTGACCCTGAACCAGTGGCGCCGGTCCCCGTTCACCCTGGTGATGAGCGTGGTCGGCGCGCTGTACGTGCTCGGCATGGCCGCCGTGGCGGTGACGCTGCTGGTCACGGGCCTGCCCGCCCTGCCGGTCGAGGCCCGCGGCGCCACGACCGTGCTGGTCGCCGCCGTCGTGGTGCTCGGCTGGCTCATCCTCCCGCCGTTCGTCACGGGCGTGGACGCCACGCTCGACCCGCACAGCTTCGTGCTCTTCCCCGTCCCGGCCCGCACCCTCATCGCCGGGCTGGTCCTGAGCGCCTTCACGACGCCGGTCGGGCTCGCCACGCTGGCCGTGCTGCTGGGCCTGGGGGCCAGCTGGTGGGACCGGCCGGCCGTGCTGGCGGCGGGCCTGGCCGGGGGTGCGCTCACCGCGGTGACCGCCGTGGCGAGCGGCTCCGGCCTCGCCGGCCTCCTGGCCGCCTACGCGAGCCGGCGCCGGGTGCGGGACGTCGTCTCCGTCCTGCTGTTCATCCCGCTCATGCTCGGCGGCGTCGCCCTCTCGCGGGCCATCGCGTCGTTCGAGGACTTCCTGGGCATTGCGCCCCAGGTCGCCCGCGGCGCGGTGTGGACCCCGTTCGGGGCGGGCCCCGCCGCGGCGTGGGCGGCCGCCGAGGGCCGCGGCGCCGCCGTCGCGCTCCACCTCGCGGTGGCGGCCGCCTGGTGCCTGGCCGCCCTGGCCCTGTGGCACCTGGCCGTGCGCCGCACCGTGGAGCCGGTGGCCGCGGGCGGCGGCCGGTCCCGCCGCGTCGCCGCGGGAGCGGACCCGACGCCGCTGCGCTGGCTGGGCCGGCCGGCCACGGGCCCGCGCACCGCGATCGCGGCCCGCGCCCAGCGCTACTGGCTGGCCGACCCGCGGTACGCGGCCGGGCTCGTCATCATCCCGCTCACGGCCATCCTGCTGTGGTTCACCGGGGGCATGGCCACGGAGGGGGGTCCCGGACTGGGCCTGCTGCTGGTCCTCGGGCCGATGACCGCCTGGTCCCTGGCCTACTCGATCTCCGCGGACATCGCCTACGACCACACGGCGTTCCACCTGCACGTCGTCTCGGGCGTGCGGGGCGTGGACGACCGCTGGGGCCGCGTCCTGGGCCTGGCGGGCTGGGGCGTGCCGATGATCCTCCTCGTGACGACGGCGACGGTGGCGGCGGCGGGGGACTGGTCCCTCCTGGCGCCGATGCTGGGCCTGGCCCTCGGCCTGTTCGGGACGACCGCCGGGCTGTCCGCCTTCCTCTCCGCCCGCTTCGTCTACCCGGTTCCGAAGCCGGGGGACAGCCCGTTCAAGACACCGCAGGGCGCGGCCATGCGCACGATGCTCGTCCAGGGCGCCGCGATGCTGGTGAGCCTGGCGCTCGCGGTGCCGTTCCTGGTGCCCTTCGTCCTCCGGCTCGTCACCGGGGCCGCCGTGTGGGGCTGGGTGACGGTGGCGCTCGGGCTCGCGTGGGGTGCCGTCGCGCTGTGGCTGGGTGTGCGCCTGGGGGCGCGCTGGTACGACCGCGCGCAGGCCGAGACCTACCAGGCCGTGGCCGCCTTCTGAGGGGCGCGGCTAGACTGGCCCGCATGAGTGTGACCGGCGAACCCGACCTGAACGACCCCTTCGCGCCCGCCGGCGGCGGCACGTCCGTCCTCGAGCGTGAGGAGCTGCGCCAGGAGATCGAGCCGGGCGACCACGAGCGCTTCGCCCACTACGTCCGCAAGGAGAAGATCACGGAGTCCGCCGTCACCGGCGCCCCCGTGATCGCCCTGTGCGGCAAGGTGTGGGTGCCGGGCCGGGACCCCAACAAGTTCCCCGTGTGCCCCACGTGCAAGGAGATCTACGAGGGTCTGCGCGAGCCGCAGGACGGCGGCGACGGCGACGGTGGCGGCAAGCGCGGCGGCTGGTTCGGAGGCCGCGGCCGTGGCTGACGGCCGCTCCCTGACGAGCGGCATCCCGGACGGCAGCGTCCAGCACGACCTGTTCCACATCGGCGAGGACCTTCCCCCCGCCATGCCCGAGCGCGCGGCGTGGGGGACGGCCCCCAAGCTGCGCCAGTGGCAGCAGGAGGCGCTGGAGCGCTATCTCGAGACCGCCCCGCAAGACTTCCTGGCGGTCGCGACCCCCGGCGCGGGCAAGACGACGTTCGCGCTGCGCGTAGCCAAGATCCTCCTGGACTCCGGCGTCGTGCAGCGGCTGACCGTCGTCGCGCCCACGGACCACCTCAAGCGCCAGTGGGCGGACAACGCCGCGCGCGTCGGCATCGCCATCGACCCGAACTTCAAGAACGCCGACGGGCGGCACGGCGCCGAGTACCGCGGGGTGGCGCTGACGTACGCCCAGGTGGCGAACAAGCCCGTCCTGCACCGCAACCGCACCGAGGCCGCCAAGACGCTGGTGATCCTGGACGAGATCCACCACGGCGGCGACGCCCTGAGCTGGGGCGAGGGCATCCGTGAGGCGTTCGAGCCGGCCACGCGGCGTCTGTCCCTGACCGGCACCCCGTTCCGCTCGGACACCGCCTCCATCCCCTTCGTCCGCTACGAACTCGGTGCGGACGGCATCGAGCGGTCGAAGGCGGACTACACGTACGGCTACGGCCCGGCGCTGCGGGACCACGTGGTGCGCCCGGTGATCTTCATGGCCTACTCCGGGCAGATGCGGTGGAAGACCTCCACCGGCGAGGTCATGGAGGCTCAGCTCGGCGAGGCCGCCACGAAGGACATCACCGCCTCCGCCTGGCGCACCGCGCTGGACCCGGCGGGCGAATGGATCCCGTCCGTGCTGCGCGCGGCCGACCGGCGGCTCAGCGAGGTGCGCCGCAACGTGCCCGACGCCGGCGGCCTCGTGATCGCCACGGACCACCAGGACGCGCGCGCGTACGCCGCGCAGCTCGAGGCGCTGACCGGCCAGCGGCCGGCCGTGATCCTCTCGGACGACAAGGGCGCCTCGGATCGCATCGAGGAGTTCGCCGCGTCGGACGAGCGGTGGATGGTGGCGGTGCGCATGGTGTCCGAGGGCGTGGACGTGCCCCGCCTGTGCGTGGGCGTGTACGCCACGTCCACGTCCACGCCCCTGTTCTTCGCCCAGGCCGTGGGCCGCTTCGTGCGCTCCCGCCGGCGTGGGGAGACCGCCTCGGTGTTCCTGCCGTCCGTGCCCGCGCTCATGCTGCTGGCCAACGAGATGGAGCTCGAGCGGGACCACGCGCTGGACCGCAAGGAGGGCGCCGTCGAGGTCGAGGACCTCGAGGACGCCCCCGAGGAGGACCTCATCGCGGAGGCCAACCGGGCCGAGAGCGGTTCGGACGCGCTGACGCGGGAGAAGTTCGAGGCCCTCGAGTCCCGGGCCAGCTTCGACAAGGTGCTCTTCGACGGCGGCGAGTTCGGCCTCGGCGGCGCCGTCGGCTCGGAGGAGGAGCAGGACTTCCTTGGCATCCCGGGCCTGCTGGACGCCGAGCAGGTCTCCGCCCTGCTGCGGCAGCGGCAGGCCGAGCAGATCCAGCGCCGGCCGCGTGCGCAGGCGGCCGAGCCCGCCGACGTCGTGGACCACCGGCGGATGAAGGAGCTGCGCTCCGAGCTGTCGAAGACGGTGTCCGCCTGGGCGGCCCGTTCCGGCCAGCCGCACGGGGTGATCCACAACCGCCTGCGGGAGATCTCCGGCGGCCCCGCCGTGGCCCAGGCCTCCCGCGAGCAGCTGGAGAAGCGGCTGAGCACCCTGCGCGGGTGGTTCGTCGGCCGGACCTGAGATCCGTCGGGAGCGCCGCGGGCGCCCGCGCGCCGGGGTCAGCCGTCCCGGGACTGGAAGCGCACGAAGGCGCGCAGCTCGTCGCCCTCCACGTCACGGGACTCGCGGAATCCATGGGCCTCGTAGAAGGCGCGCTGGCGCTCCTCGGTGTCCGTGAGCAGCACGTGCTGACGCACGTGGCCGAACCGGGCGAAGACGCGGCGCAGCAGCTCGGAGGCGATGCCGCGGCGCTGGTGCCCCGGATCCACGAGGATGTCCTGCAGGTAGGCGATGGTGTGGCCGTCGGAGACCACGCGGGCCAGACCGACGAGACGGCCGCCGTCGAAGGCGGTCACCACGGTGGCCGAGCCCTGCAGCCCGCCCATGAGCGTGTCCATGTCCGCCGTGTAGGCGGACCAGGAGACGGAGTCGTAGAGGGCGCGGACGTCGTCGGCGGCCGGGATGGCGCCGGAGAGGTAGCGGATGCCGTCCCGGTCTGCGGCGATGGGGGAGTCGGTCATGGCTGCTCTCCTCCTCTGCGTCGGGCACCGGCTCCGGCACGCCCGCCGGGGCCGCGTGCCCCCATCATGCCGCACGTCGTGACTTTCGTCACTGTCCCGACGTGCGGCGCCTCAGAGGCGACGCGGGCGCCGCTCGGGGCCGAACCCGCTCACGAGGTCGCCAGGATGGCCCCGGCGGCCTCCATCTCGTGGAGCGCGGCCTGGGCGGCCGCCTCGTCGACGCCGGCCACCAGGTCGGTCAGCACCGTGACCTCGTAGCCGGCGTCGAGGGCATCGAGCACGGTGGCGCGCACGCAGTGATCCGTCGCGATGCCCACCACGGTGATCGCGTCCACGCCCTGCTCACGGAGCCACTCGTCGAGGCCGGGGGCGCCGGACTCGACGGCGGCCGCGGCCACGGCGGTGGCCCCATACGGGCCGACGGTCCCGGAGGGGCGCTCGCCCGCGGCCCCGGTGGGGACGGCGTCGGGCTCGCCGAGGGCGCCGTCGAAGCCGGAGTAGGCGTCCGTGTGCAGGCCCTTGAGGAACTCGGCGTCGAGGTGCTCGACGTCCAGGTCGGGGTGCAGCTCGGCGCCGGTGGTGCCGGCCACGCAGTGCACCGGCCAGGTGGTGCGGAAGTCCGGCTCAGCGCCGGTGGCCGCGGCGAAGTGCGTGCCCGGGTCGACGTGCCAGTCGCGCGTGGCGGCCACGGCCGCGTAGGCGTCCGCGTGCTCGGCCAGGTGCTCGCTGACCCCGGCCGCGACGGCGGCTCCGCCGGTCACGCCGAGGGCGCCGCCCTCGCAGAAGTCGTTCTGCACGTCCACGATCACGAGGGCGCGGTTCAGGTTCTCCACGGGTCAGTCCTCCAGGAAGATGGTCGGGATGGCGGGATCGCCCGGCTGCAGGCGGCCCACCGAGGCGGGCAGCTCGCGCAGGGAGGCGGCGTGCCGCTCGGCGGCGCGGGTCACGGCCTCGGGGCCGGTCCAGCCCTCGGCCAGCTCGCCGGCGTGCACGAAACGATGCAGCAGGGGACGGTCGTCGGCGTCGGGCGCGGCGCCGCGGTTGACGCCGATCACCTCGGCGGTGGCCCGGCCCCGCCGGTCGCGGCGGCGCGCGGCTTCCTTGCGGCCGCCCCGGCTGGCCTTGCCGGAACTGGCCTTGGCCACGTCCACCCACGTGCCGTCGTCGTCCTGGCGGGCCACGAGCTTGTAGACCATGGAGGCGGTGGGCGCGCCGGATCCGGTGACCAGGCGCGTGCCCACGCCGTACGAGCTGACGGGGGCGGAGCGCAGGGCGGCGATCGCGTACTCGTCCAGGTCCGAGGTGACCATGATCCCGGTCTCGGTGTTGCCCAGCTCGTCGAGCAGCTCGCGCACGCGGTGAGCTTGGATCACGAGGTCGCCGGAGTCGACCCGGACGTTCCGCAGGGCCGGGCCGGCCACGTCGACCGCGGTGCGCACGCCCTGCTCCACGTCATAGGTGTCCACGAGGAGGGTGGTGTCCGCTCCGAGCGCGGCGACCTGGGCCTCGAAGGCGGCGCGCTCCGTGTCGTGCAGCAGGGTGAAGGAGTGGGCGGCGGTGCCGACGGTCGGGATGCCGTACCGGCGGCCCGCCTCGAGGTTCGAGGTCGCGGTGAAGCCCGCGATGGCCGCGGCGCGGGCCGCGGCCACGGCGGACTCCTCGTGCGTGCGGCGCGAGCCCATCTCGGCGCACGGGCGGCCGTCCGCGACCGCCGTCATGCGGGAGGCGGCGGAGGCCACGGCGGAGTCGTAGTTGTAGATGGAGAGCAGGTAGGTCTCCAGGATGCACGCCTCGGCGAAGGTCGACTCCACCTGCAGGAGGGGGGAGTGCGGGAAGTAGGCCTCACCCTCGGCGTAGCCCACGATGTCGCCCGTGAACTCGAAGTCGGCGAGCCAGGCCAGCGTGGCGTCGTCGAGGGCGGTGGTGTCCGCGAGGAAGTCGAGCTCGGGCGTGTCGAACCGGAAGCGGGACAGGCCCTCCAGCGCGCGGCCCACGCCGGCCACCACGCCGTAGCGGCGGCCGCTGGGCAGGCATCGGGTGAACAGCTCGAAGCGGGAGCGGCGGTGCGCGGTGCCGGCCTTCAGCGCGGCCTGGAGCATGGTCAGCTCGTAGTGGTCGGTCATCAGCGCCGTGGGGATCTGCCAGTCGTCGGCGGTCCGCGGGGCGCTGGGCACGGGGTTCTGGCTCACGCGCCCACCCTAGTGGACCGTCGCGGGGCCGGTCCTGGCCCGCCCGCCTCGTACACTGGGGCGCATGTCCGTGCTGACCCGCCACGATCCGTCCGCGCCGCGCGCCGTGCGTCCGGCGCCGGGCGAGTCCGTCCCCGCCGGCGCCACCGACACCGCCCTGCTGGAGCGGCCGCACGAGGACACGGCCCGGGACCGGCCGTGGAACGTGGTGGTGTGGAACGACCCGGTGAACCTGATGAGCTACGTCGCCTACGTGTTCCGCACCCACTTCGGCTACTCCGCGGCCAAGGCGCAGCGGCTCATGCTCGAGGTCCACGAGCGGGGCCGGTCCGTGGTGGCGACGGGCACCAAGGAGAAGGCCGAGCTGCACGTGGGCGCGATGCACGGCTACGGGCTGTGGGCCACGCTGGAGCAGGCGGAGGACTGAGGAGGGGCATGGCAGAGCGGTTCCGCTGGACGCGGCGGGGGTACACGGCGCAGCTGGAGCTGCCGGAGGTGCGCCTGCTGCGCGGGCTGGTCAGGGACGTCGTCGCCCTGCTCGAGGGCCGACGCGCGGACGTGCGCCCCGCCGAGGCAGACCCCACCGGGGCCGTGGCCGCCGACGACGGCGTCGACACGCCCGAGGACATCCCGGCGGCGCCGCCCTCCGCGTCCGCCGCGGAGGACGCGGGCCCCGTGGCCGGACTGGACGCGTCCGACGCCGCGTTCTGGGGGCTGGTCTCCGGCCTGCACCTGAGCCAGGGCCCGGAGCCGCAGCGCTCGGCCCCCGCCGACCCGGCCGTCGCCCGCCTGCTGCCGGATGCGATGCCCCAGGCCGGCGCCGCCGAGCAGGGCGCCCACCGGGCCCTGACCGAGGACGCCCTGTCCGAGGGCAAGCTCGCGGACGCGCGCCTGGCACTCGAGCTGCTGCGCTCGACGCGCGTGGAGGTGCCGCACGACCAGGCGCCGGCCTTCGGCCGCGCGCTCAACGACGTGCGCCTCGTCCTCGCCGCCCGCCTGGGCGTCGAGACCGAGGAGGACGCCGCCCGCGTGCACGCCGTGGACGACTGGCGCAGCGCGGAGGACGTGGAGTCCACCATGGCCCTGCTCTACAACTTCACCTCGTGGCTGCTGGAGACGCTCATGACGGAGATGCTCAGCGAGCTGCCCGAGGGATCGGACGAGTCTGCGCCGGGCGCCGGGGACGCGGAGGACGAGCAGTGATCGGCCGGCGCACCGTCGTGGACGCCGCCGCGCCGATCGGCGTGTTCGACTCGGGCGTGGGCGGGCTGACCGTGGCCCGGGCGATCATGGACCAGCTGCCCCACGAGTCCATCCTCTACGTGGGCGACACGGAGCACTCGCCGTACGGCCCGCGGCCCATCGCCGAGGTGCGGGCCCTGGCCCTGGCGATCATGGACGAGCTCGTCGCGCGCGGCGTCAAGGCGCTCGTGATCGCGTGCAACTCCGCGTCGGCCGCCGTGCTGCGCGACGCCCGCGAGCGCTACACGGGAGGCCACGGCATCCCCGTGATCGAGGTGATCCAGCCCGCCGTGCGCCGCGCCGTGGCCGCCACCCGCACGGGCCGGATCGGCGTGATCGGGACCGAGGCGACCGTCGGGTCCCGCGCCTACGAGGACTCGTTCTCGGCCGCCCCGCACCTCGAGATCACCTCGGTCGCGTGCCCGCGGTTCGTGGAGTTCGTGGAGGCCGGCATCACCACCGGCCCCGAACTGCTGGAGACCGCCCGGGAGTACACGGCCCCGCTGCGTGCGGCGGGCGTGGACACCCTCGTGCTGGGATGCACCCACTACCCGCTGCTGACCGGCGCGCTCTCGCTCGTGATGGGGGAGGACGTCACGCTCGTCTCCTCCGCGGAGGAGACCGCCAAGGACCTCTACCGGGAACTGGTCCGCCTCGGCCTCGAGCACCCCCACTCGGCGGCGGGCTCCGGCCAGGCCACCCGCCACCGCTTCGCCGCCACCGGCGACCCCGACCACTTCCAGGCCCTCGCGCGCCGCTTCCTCGGACCCGAGGTCGAGTCCGTGCGACGCCTGGAGACGATCGGCGCGCCCCGCCCCGCGGCCGCGCCGGTCCCGACGCGCTCGACGGCCTCCGTGCGGCTGGGTGCCGAGCAGGAGGGTGTGACGTGAAGCTGACCATCATCGGGGCCTCCGGGTCCTTCCCCGGCCCGGGCTCGCCCGCCTCGTGCTACCTCCTGACCGCCGAGGGCGTGGCCGAGGACGGCGTCACCCCGCGCACGTGGCGGATCCTGCTGGACCTCGGCAACGGCGCCCTCGGCGTGCTGCAGCGCTACGTCGATCTCGAGGACCTGGACGGCATCCTGCTCTCCCACCTGCACCCGGACCACTTCATGGACCTGTGCGGGATGCACGTGGCCATCCGCTGGAACCCGGCCGGCTGGGGCCGCGGCCGGCTGCCCGTCTACGGACCCGCCGGCACCGCCGACCGCATCGCCGAGGCGTACGGGATGGACCCCGAGCCGGGGATGCACCAGGACTTCGAGTTCCGGTGCTGGAGTGCCGGCCGCACCGAGCGGCTGGGTCCGTTCCGGTTCACCCCGGTCTCCGTGCGCCACCCCATCGACGAGGCCTACGCGATCCGGGTCGAGGTGGACCGCGTCGACGACGACGGCGGCCTCACCACCCGCGTGCTCACCTACTCCGGGGACACCGACGCGTGCGAGGGGCTCGTCGAGGCCGCGCGGGACGCGGACATGTTCCTGTGCGAGGCGGCCTTCCACGAGGGCCGGGACGACGGCATCGACGGCGTCCACCTGACCGGCCGGCGGGCCGGCGAGACGGCGGCGCAGGCCGGGGCCCGGAAGCTGCTGCTCACGCACCTGCCGGTGTGGAACGATCCGCAGCGCGCCGTCCAGGAGGCCCGCGCGGTGTACGATGGCCCGCTGGCCGTCGCCGTCTCGGGGCTGAGCTACGGCGTCTGAGGGCGTGCCTAGACTGGAGGCCATGAGCTCTCCCGCCACCACCGCCCCCCGCCCGGACGGCCGCGCCGTCGACGAGCTGCGCCCCATCACCATCACCCGGGGCTGGTCCCGGCAGGCGGAGGGCTCGGCCCTGATCGAGTTCGGGAACACCCGCGTGCTGTGCACCGCCTCCTTCACCGAGGGCGTGCCGCGCTGGCTCAAGGGCGAGGGGACCGGCTGGGTCACCGCCGAGTACGCGATGCTCCCGCGGGCCACCAACGAGCGCAGCCAGCGTGAGTCCGTCAAGGGCCGGATCGGCGGGCGCACCCACGAGATCTCCCGCCTGATCGGCCGGTCCCTGCGTGCCGTCATCGACCTGTCCGCCCTGGGGGAGAACACCATCGTCCTGGACTGCGACGTCCTCGACGCCGACGGCGGCACCCGCACCGCCGCCATCACGGGCGCCTACGTCGCCCTCGCCGAGGCGGTGGCCTGGGCGCGGCGCGAGGGGATCCTCGCCACGGGCGCCGCCGTCCTCAAGGACTCCGTCGCCGCGGTGTCCGTGGGCATCGTGGACGGGGTGCCCGTCCTCGACCTGCCATACGTGGAGGACGTGAAGGCGGAGACGGACATGAACGTGGTCGTCACCGGCGCCGGGGAGTTCGTGGAGGTGCAGGGCACCGCCGAGGGCGCGCCGTTCACCCGCGCCGAGCTGGACACCCTGCTGGACCTGGCCCTGATCGGCACGGGCGAGCTGGCCCGCATCCAGGCCGAGACCCTGGCCGCCGCCACGGAGGACCGGGCGTGAGCGGGCCGGCCGCCTCCTCGTCGTCGGGTGCGCCGGAGGGCGCCCGCATCGTGCTCGCCACGCACAACGCGGGCAAGGTGCGCGAGCTGCGGCAGCTGCTCGCCGGCGCCGTGCCCGGCCTCGACGTGGAGACCGCGGTGGTGGACGCGGGCGCCGTGGGCGCCCCGGACGTCGTCGAGGACGGCGTCACGTTCGCCCAGAACGCGCTGAAGAAGGCCCGCGCCGTGGCCGCGCACACCGGGCTGATCGCCGTCGCGGACGACTCCGGTCTGGCCGTGGACGTGCTGCACGGCGCCCCCGGGATCTTCTCGGCCCGCTGGGCCGGGCGCCACGGGGACGACCGTGCCAACCTCGAGCTGCTGCTGGCCCAGCTGGCCGACGTGCCGGACGAGCATCGGGGTGCCCAGTTCGTGTGCGCCGCCGCGCTCGCGGTCCCCAGCGGCCCGGACGCGGCGGGCACCCGGGCCATCCACGTCGAGCACGTCGAGCACGGCCGCCTGCCCGGCACGCTGCTGCGCGAGCCCGTGGGGGACGGCGGCTTCGGCTACGACCCGATCCTGCGCCCCGAGGGCCGGGACGTGTCCACCGCGCAGCTGAGCCCCGAGGACAAGAACGCGATCAGCCACCGGGGGCACGCCTTCCGCGCCCTGCTGCCCTACCTGGTGGACGCGCTCGACGCGCGCCCGTGAGCGGCGGGCGCGCCCCCGTGCCGGGGCTGGACTTCACCGCGATCGACTTCGAGACCGCCAACGGCTTCCGCGGCTCGCCGTGTGCCGTGGGCGCCGTGCGGGTGCGGGACGGGGTCATGGTGGACCGTGCCGAGTGGCTGATCCGTCCGCCCGTGGGCTTCGACCGGTTCGATCCCCGCAACGTGCGCATCCACGGCATCACCGAGGACCGCGTCCTGGCCGCCCCCCGGTTCGCGCAGGTGTACGACGAGCTCGCGGACTTCGTGGGGACGGACGTGCTCGCGGCGCACAACGCGGGCTTCGACGTCGGCGTCATCGAGTCCGGCCTCGAGGTCTCCGGCCGGGACGTGCCGGGCCTGGAGTTCGTGTGCACCCTGGTGCTGGCGCGCCGGGTCTACGACCTGCCCTCGTACGCCCTGCCCTCCGCGGCGCGCGAGGCCGGCTTCACCCCGGGACGCCACCACGACGCACTGGCCGACGCCGAGGCCTGCGCGGCCATCCTCGTGGACATCGGCCGGCGCGTGCTGGGGGCGCCGCCGGCCGACGCGGAGGTCCTGCCGGGGCTGACCGACGCGCCGGCCGGCCGCGGCGTCGACCGCCTGATGCGGGCCCAGGGGCTGAGCGTCAGCGTCCTCGCCCCCAAGGCGGCGGGATCGGGCGCCGAGTCGAAGGTCACCCGCCAGGCCCGGCGCACCGAGGGCGTCTTCGACGCGCGGGTCCCGCTGCGGGACGAACGCGCCATGCCCGACTTCATGCGCTGGCCGGATGAGGGCGTCAATCCGCTTCCGAACCCGGCCGCCGACCCGGGCCACCCCCTGTTCGGCCAGACCGTGGTGTTCACGGGCGGCATCGGCATGTCGCGTCAGAGTGCCAAGACGCGCGCGGCCGCGCACGGCGCGCAGACCGCGAACCGGGTGGGCGCGGCCACCACGATGCTCGTCGTGGGGGACGGCTTCGAGGCCGCGGACCTGCACCGCCCGCGCGCCGAGGACGGGGCACCGCAGGCCGTGACTACGGCGCTGGCGCACCGCAAGACGCGGGACGCCCTGCGCCGGCGGGAGCGTGGGCAGGCCATCGCCCTGGTCTCCGAGGGGGAGTTCCTGCAGATGCTCGACGGGAACTGGCCGGTCGCCGCGCGCTGAACCGCTCAGGTGGTCGCGGCGCTCCAGCGCCGGGCGGCCTCCAGGACGACCTCGCGCTCGGCGATCCACCCCGGGACGGAGGCCTCGGCCGCGGCGCGGTCCGCGGGGTCGTGCGCGCCGAACACGGCGGTGCCGTGCGCCGCGCCGAGCACCTGCCCGGCCAGTGAGGCCGTGGAGTCGGAGTCGCCGTCGTGGTTCACGCCGATCCGCAGCGCCAGGGCGAGCGCCGCCGCCGGATCGGCCGGGTGCGCCGCCTCCGCGGTGAGCGCGGCATACAGCGCGATGGCCAGGGCCTCCTCCGCGACCCAGCCCTCGCCCAGCGCGGTGGGGAGGGCGCCGGGGGCGCCGGGGTCGGCGTCGACGGTGCCGGCCAGGTCGACCGCCGCGGCGACGGCGGCGCGGGTCTCCTCGGCCTCCTCGCCCAGGCTGTCGAGCCACGCGCGGGCGTGCGCGACCGCGGCGGCCAGGTCCAGGCCGCGCAGCAGGGTCGCGATGACGAGGGCGTACGCGGCCGCCGCGACCCACGCGGTGGGGTGGCCGTGCGTGAGGACGGCCCCCTGGCGGGCGAGGGACACGACGTGCGGGTCCTCGAGACCCGGCACCATCCCGTACGGGGCCGAGCGCATGACCGTCCCGCAGCCCTTCGAGCCCGGGTTGTGCGGGTCGCCCGGCAGGCCCATCCCCGGTTCGGCGAGCCCGCTCAGGCACGCGGTGCCCGGCGCGCGGCGCACCTTCAGCTCCGCGTGCGCGTCGATCCAGCGGGGCGGGGCCGGGGGAGCGCCCTCGGGCAGCGCGCCGTCCTGCGTGGCGAACCAGCGCAGGCACGCGAGCCACACGCACGCGGCGGGATCGGCCGGGACGCCGTCGTTCTGCCACTCGATCCACTCGAGCAGGCCGTCGAGCACGTACAGCGTCAGCTGCGTGTCGTCGGTGATCGGCAGGGCGTGGGCGCCCTCCTGGGCGAGCAGGTCCGCGGCGTCGGTGACGCCGGCGGGGCCGTGCACCGCCGCGATCCCCGACGCGGGGGTGAACTCGACGACGCCGCCCAGCGCGTCCCCGGCGGCACCGGCCGCGAGGAGGGCCAGGACCCGGTCGGCGTGCTCGGGGCCGGGCAGGGGCGTGGACGAGGAGGCGGTGGGATCGGGCGCGGTGGCGGACATGTCGCCATCGTACGAGCCGTGCGGCGTCGTGCTTATCCCGTCCGCACCCTCCCTAGAGTGGGCCGCATGATCCTGCTGCACACCTCGGACTGGCATCTGGGCCGGTCGTTCCACGGCACCGGGCTGCTCGAGGCCCAGGAGGAGGTCCTGGACGCCCTGGTCGCGACCGTGACGGAGCGCGGCGTGGACGCCGTCCTGCTGGCCGGGGACGTGTACGACCGCGCGCTGCCGCCGTCGGACGCCGTCCGGCTGCTGGACCGGACGCTCACCCGGCTGCACGCGGCTGGCGCCCAGGTGGTGCTCACGAGCGGCAACCACGACTCGGCGGTGCGCCTCGGCTTCGGCGGCGGACTCCTGGCGGCCGCGGGCGTGCACGTGCGCGCGGACGCCGCGGAGCTGGACCGCCCGGTGCTGCTCACCGAGCCCGGGGTCGACGGCGGCGCAGGCCAGACCGTGGCCGTCTACGGCATCCCCTACCTCGAACCGCGTCACCAGGGACCGGCCTGGGGCGTGGCGCCCCACCACACGGCCGTGCTGACGGAGGCGGTCCGCCGTGTCCACGCCGATCTGGCCGCCCGCCGCGCCGAGGCGCCGGAGCCGGTGGCCGGCGTCGTGCTGGCCCACCTGTTCGCGGCCGGGGGCCACGGCTCCGAGTCCGAACGGGACATCGGCGAGGGGGAGCACGTCGAGCCGGACGCCCCGCCCGAGATGCTGGTGGGCACGCTGGGGCAGGTGCCGGTCTCCGTGTTCGACGGGCTCGACTACGCGGCCCTGGGCCACCTGCACGGCCGCCAGCGGCTGGCCGAGCACGTGCGGTACTCCGGCTCTCCGCTGCCGTACTCCTTCTCCGAGGCGGGCCACCGCAAGGGCGGCTGGCTCGTCCACGTCACGGGCGGGGCCGTCACCGACGTCGAGGCCGTGGACTGGGACGCCGGGCGGCGCCTGGCGGTGCTGTCCGGGCCGATCGAGGACCTGCTGGAGTCCCCGGAGTTCGCGTGGGCGGAGCAGTGCTGGGTGCAGGTCACCGTCACCGACGACGACCGCCCCGAGCGGGCCCTGGAGCGTCTCAAGACGCGGTTCCCCTTCGTGCTCGTCTTCCGCCACGAACCGGTCGGCGGGAGGCGGGCCCGGGAGCGGACCTACGCCCAGGTCCTGCGGCAGGCGCCCTCGGACCACGCGCTCGCGGTCGGTTTCGTGGACCACGTCCGGCAGCGGCCGGCCAGCGAGGCCGAGCGGGACCTGCTGGGGGACGCCCTCGAGGCCGCCCGCGCGGCGGAGGTGCGCGCATGAGGATCCACCGGATGCGCCTGGAGGGGCTCGGGCCCTACGCCCAGGCGCAGGACGTCGACTTCGACCGGCTCAACGCGGCCGGCCTGTTCCTGCTGGACGGGCCCACCGGCGCGGGCAAGTCCACGGTGCTGGCCGCGCTGTGCTTCGCCCTCTACGGGACCGTGCCGGGCGGACGGTCGGCCGAGTCGCTCGTGACCACGCTGCGCGAGCCCGGCGCGGTGATCCCCGAGGTGCAGGTCGAGTTCACCGTGCAGGGCCGGCGCTTCGAGGTGGTCCGCTCGCCCAGGCACGAGCGGCCCCGCCGGCGACGCAGCGCGGCGGGGGGCGCCACCGTCACCACGCAGGCCACGGTCTCCCTGCGGGAACGCGTGGCCGGGGAATGGACGGCGCCGCTCACCCGGGCGGACGAGGTGGGCCAGCAGATCGCGGACGTCCTGCACCTGGACGCCGAGCAGTTCATGCAGGTCGTCCTGCTGCCCCAGGGGCAGTTCGCCCAGTTCCTCACCGCGAAGTCGGATGAGCGCCGCGCCCTGCTGCGGCGGCTCTTCGGCACGCAGCGCTTCGACGGCGTCGAGGAGCACCTGCGCGGCGAGACGGCCCGGCTGGACACCGCGGTGGCCGTGGACGCGGACGTGGCCCGGACCGCGCGGGCGCAGCTGGCCGAGGCGCTCCACGAGGCGCTCGGCCCGGACTGGCATGCGCCGGAGCCGTCACCGGACACGGACGAGCGGCTGCTCACCCTCGCCGCCGAGCGCGCGGGTCGCGCCCAGGAGGACGCACGGGCCGGCCTCGCCATGGCCCGCGCCGCCGAGCAGCAGGCTCGGGTGACGGCGCGTGAGCTGGAGACCCGCGGGCGGGACCTGGCCGCGGCCGAGGCGTGGGGGCGCCGTCGACGCGACCACGACGCCGAGGCCGAGACCGCCGCGGCGCGGCGCCGCGCCGTCGACGCCCATGAGCGCGCCGGGCGGGTGCTCACCGCCGCGCAGCGTGCCACCGCGGCGGCGGACGTCGCCGGCACCGCGTCGGAGGCGGTGACGCAGGCCCTGGCGCACGTCGAGGACGAGCCGATCGCGGCGGCGTGGCTCGCCGCCGCCCGGGCGGACGGGGCCGCCGACGCGCCCGCCTCCCGCCAGGCGCTGGGGGAGGCCGAGCGCGCCGCGGAGGCGGTGGTGCGCGCCGTCCGGGACCGTGACCGGATGCGCGAGCTGGAGCAGGAGGCGGCCGCCGCGGCGGAGCGGCGGGCCGAGATCGACCGCGACCGCGCCGCCCTGGTCGGGTCCCGCCCCGAGCGTGAGGCGGCCGTCGCGACACTCCGCTCGGCCGTCGAACGTGGCACCGAGCGTCTCGGTGCCCGGGAGGCCGTGGACCGCGCCGTGGACGAGGCCGCCGCGCGCCGCACGGCCGCCGAGGCCGCGGCTGCCCGCACCGTCGAGGTCGAGACCGCGGCCCGGGCCCATCGGGAGGCACAGGAGCGGCGGAGTGAGGCCGCCGAACGGCACGTCGGTCTGCTGCGTGCCCGGTACGAGCAGGCCGCCTCCGAGCTGGCGGAGCGGCTCGTGCCCGGCGAGCCGTGCGCCGTGTGCGGCTCGCCCGAGCACCCGGCCCCGGCCGCCACCGCGGACACCACGGTGACCGAGGCGGACGTGCGGGACGCCGAGCAGGCCCGGACCGCGGCCGACCGTGCCGCGGCCGACGCCGAGACCGCCCTGCGCGCCGCCGAGCAGACCCTCCGCACGGCGCGCGAGGCCGCCGCCGGGCTCGCACCCGAGGCCGCGCGAGAGGCGCTCGAGCGCGCCGAGGCCGAACGGGCCGTGCTGGACCAGGCGGCGAAGGACCTCGCCGCCGACCGCCGCCGGCTGACCGCCGCCGAGAAGACGCTCGCCGGGGCCGACGAGACCGCCGCCGCGCTCGCGGCCGAGGACGGCCGGCTCGCCGAGGCCGCCGCCCACCGCGCCGCCCGGCTGACCGAGCTGCGGGACGCCGTCGAGGCCGCCCGCGGAGACGCCGAGACCCTCGACGCCCGCCGCGACCAGCTCACCGCCGCACGCCGGGTCCTGGCCGCCCTCGCGGCGGCGCAGGACGAGGACGCGCGCGCCCGGGCGGTCGCCGACGAGACCGGCCAGGCGCTCACCGCCGCGCTGGCCGAACAGCACTTCGACGACGTCGACGCGGCGCGCGCGGCCCGCCTCGGGGAGACGGACGCCGCCGCCCGCACGGCCGCCGTGCAGGAGTGGGACGCCGAACGGGCCCGCCTCGCCGAGCTCGAGGCGAGCGAGCCCGTCCGCCGGGGCCGCGCCCTCGCCGAGGCGGGCGCCGAGCCGCCGACCGAGGAGCAGACCCGCGCCGCTGCCCAAGCGCTCGCCGCGGCCGAGGCCACGAGCTCGTCCCGGGCGACGGCGGTCGGGCGGCTCGATTCGCTCGTCGCCACGGTGCGCCGGCAGTCGGCCGCCCTGACCGAGGTCCTGGAGCGGTCCGCCGGGCTCATCGCCGAACACACGCGGGTGCGGGGGCTGCTCGACCTCGTCCGTGGCGGCGGGGAGAACCTGCTCAAGATGCCCCTGACGAGCTACGTCCTCGCCGGGCGACTCGAGGAGGTCGCCGCCGCGGCCACCGAGCGTCTGCTCGCCATGACGGACCAGCGGTATTCGATCGAGTACTCCGACGCCGTGGGCGGGCGCGGGAACAAGGGCCTCGAACTCGTCATCCGGGACCACTACGTGGACGAGACACGCCACCCGGCCACGCTCTCGGGCGGCGAGACCTTCATGGCCTCCCTCGCCCTCGCCCTGGGGCTCGCGGACACCGTGCAGGCCGAAGCCGGCGGCATCGAACTGGACACGCTCTTCGTGGACGAGGGCTTCGGCTCGCTCGACGCGGACACGCTCGACGACGTCCTGGACGTCGTGGACACCCTGCGGACCGGCGGCCGGACCGTGGGCCTCGTCTCCCACGTCGAACGGATGAGGCAGGAGATCGGCGTGCGCCTCGAGGTGCGCAAGAACCGGCGCGGCTCGAGCCTCGCGGTGCACGACGGCGCCTGAGCGGCGGGGGTGCGCCCCGCCGCCCGGTCCGCGCCACGCGTGAGGTCAGGCCCGGCGCCACCGCCGGCGGAGGCGCTGCCGGAGTCGGCCGAGGCGTCCGGCGTCGAGCTCGGACGGGGCCGCGCTTCCCTGCTCGGCCTGGCGCTCCCGCTCGGCCGCCCGCTCCGCCGCGACGCGCTGCGCCTCCCGCTCGGCCGCGACACGGCGCTCCTCCTGCAGGCGGCGCTCCCCGCGGACCTCGGTGAGCCGGTACAGCACGGGCACGAGCACGAGCGTGAGCAGGGTGGAGGACACCAGGCCGCCCACCACGGCCACCGCGAGGGGCTGGGAGATGAACCCCGCGTGCCCCGTGACGCCCAGGGCCATCGGGGTCATGGCCAGGACGGTGGCCAGGGCCGTCATCACCACCGGGCGCACGCGGTTGAGCGCGCCCACCTCGATGGCCTCGTCTAAGGTCATTCCGCGGTCGCGGCGGTACTGGTTGATCAGGTCGATCAGCACGATCGCGTTCGTCACCACGATGCCCACCAGCATGAGCAGCCCGATCATCGTGGACAGTCCCAGCGGCGTGCCGGTGGCCAGCAGCGCCAGGAACACGCCCGTGGCGGCGAAGGGGATCGACACGAGCAGCACGAGCGGCTGGCGCAGCGAGTTGAACGTCGCCACCATCACGACGTACACGGTCGCCACGGCGGCCAGCAACGCCAGTCCGAGGTCCCGGAACGTCTGCGCCTGCTGCTCCGCCGCGCCGCCCACGGCCGCGGTGACGCCCTCGGGCAGGTCCAGCTCCGCCACGGCCTGCGTCACCCGGCGTGAGACGGCCCCGAGGTCCTCGTCGTCCGGGGTCACCGTGACGACGGCGGTCCGCTCGCCGTTCGAGGACGTCACCCGGGCGGGCACGGACACCCGCGAGACCTCGGCGAGGTCCCCCAGGGGCACGGGCCCCTCGGCCGTCTCCACGGGCACCTGGCGCAGGGCGTCGAGGGACTCGACCGGCTCCGGGTCACCCAGCTGCACCGCGAAGCTCTCGAACCCGAAGCGGACCTCGCCCACGGGCACGGCCTGCAGGGCGGCGGCGGCCTGGCCGGCCACCGCCTCCTCGGTCAGGCCGAGCCGGGCGGCGGCGACGGTGTCCACGTCCACCTGGAACGTCGGGCGCAGGTCCGAGGCCGGCGTCGTCACCTCGCGGGCACCCTCGACGGGCCGCAGCGCCTGGGCGACCTGATCGGCGGCCGCGGTGAGGGCCTGCGGGTCGGGGGCGGAGACGGACACCTCGATGTCCTGGCCGCCGCTCGGCCCCTGCTGTGTGGAGACGGACACGTCGCCCACGCCGTCGAGACCGGTGAGCTCGGCGCGCACCCCGTCCTGAAGGGCCCCTTGGTCGGCATCCGGGTCGGTCACCACCGTGAACCGCGCCCGGTCCGCCGAGGAGCCGCCGAAGGCCCCCATCGGACCGGCGGCGGTGCCGGCCGTCCACTGGACCGTCTCGACGCCGTCGGTGTCCAGCAGCACCCGCTCGATGCGCTCGGCGGCGGCGGCCGTCGTCTCCAGCGACGCCCCCGGCTCCTGCTCCGCCGTGACGACGAACGAGTTCTGTCCCGAGTCGCCCAGGAGGTTCGTGGGGATCAGCGGGACCAGCGCGGCCGTGCCGGCCAGCAGCGCCAGGGCGGCAGCGAGGGTGACCACGGTGTGCCGCTGCGTCCAGCGCAGCACCGGGCGGTAGGCCCGGGTGAGCCATCCGCCGGCCGCCACGGGCCGGTCGCCGGGGACGGCGGGCGCGGCCGTGGTCTCGGCCCCGCGCCGCGGGGCGCGCAGGAACCACCAGCACAGCACCGGCACGATCGTCAGGGCGACGACGAGGGAGGCCAGCAGGGCGACCGTGGCGGTCACGGCGAAGGGCCGGAACAGCTCGCCGGCCAGGCCGCCCACGAAGGCGATGGGCAGGAACACGGCCACGGAGACCAGGGTGGAGGCGGTGATCGCGGTGGCGACCTCGCGGGTGCCGTCGAGGATCGCGGTGCGCCGGTCGGCGCCCAGGCCGAGGTGCCGGCGGATGTTCTCCACCACCACGATCGCGTCGTCCACGACCCGGCCGATCGAGATCGTCAGCGCCCCGAGCGTCAGCGTGTTGAGGGAGTAGCCGAAGGCCGCCACCCCGATGAGGGCGGCCAGCAGGGACAGCGGAATGGACACGGCGGTGACGAGGGTGGAGCGCACCGAGAGCAGGAACACGGCGATCACCAGCACGGCGAATGCCAGGCCCAGCAGGCCCTCCTGGAACAGCGTGTCGATGGACTGCTGGATGAACGGGGCCTGGTCGAACACCACGGTCAGGTCCGCGCCGCCGCCGACCAGGGACGCCAGCTCCGGCAGGGCGTCGCGTACGGCCTGAGAGACCGCCACGAGGTCGGCGTCCGGGGTCGCGGTCACGGAGACGGACAGCGTCGGCACCCCGTCGGTGCGGGTCAGGGAGGTGGGGGCCGCGGCCACGAGGGTGACGTCGGCGACCTCGTCCAGGGTGCGCGGTTCTCCGTCGCCGGAGGGAGCGACGACGATCCCGCGCAGGCCCTCGAGGTCCTCGACGGCGGCGCCCGCCTGGACGGGATAGGTGGTCGCGCCCTCGGTGACCTGGCCGACGGGGAAGAGGCCGGCGTTCTCCTCGAGCGCGTCGGTGATGTCGGAGGTGGTCAGCCCGGCGGCGGCGAGCGCGGCCGGGTCCGGGACCACGGAGACGTTCTCATCCGTGCCGCCGAGGACGTCGGCGCCGCGGACGCCGTCGATCTTCTGCAGCCGCGGGGCCAGGACGTCCTCGGCGCGGCGGCGCAGGGTGTTGAGGTCCTCGTCCCCGGACAGGGCGAGGAAGACCACCGGGAAGTCGGAGACGGAGCCCGCGAAGGACGAGGTCTCCGCCTCCTCCGGCAGCTGGGGCCCCAGGTTGGCGACCACCCGGTCCACCTGGGACCGGGCCCGGTTCAGGTCCGTGCCGTAGGCGAACTCCAGCTGGACCGCGTTGAAGCCGGACTGCGACGTGGACCGCGAGGATTCGAGCCCCTCCACGGCCTGCAGGGCCGTCTCGAGGGGCTCGCCCACCTGCGCGTCCACGACCTCGGGGGACGCCCCCGGGTAGAGCGTCGAGACGGAGATGACGGGCAGCTCGAGCGGGGGGATCAGCTCCCGCTTGAGCTGCCCGGCGGAGAGGACGCCGAAGACCGCGATGAACACGGTGACGAGCGCCACGAGCGCCCGCCGGCCGAGTGAGAACCGTGCGAGCGCTCCCATCGCGGCGTCAGGCCAGCTTCAGTGCGGCGTCCGTGACGGTGCGGACCTCGTCCAGCAGCGCCGGGTCGTCGTTGAGCGTGTGGCCCAGCGACGGGATGAGCTCCTTGAGCGTGCCGTCCCAGCCGGCCATCTTCGCGGGGAAGCAGCGCTCGAGCAGCTTCACCATGATGGGGGCCGCGGTGGAGGCGCCCGGCGAGGCGCCGAGCAGGCCGCCGAGCGAGCCGTCCGCGTGGGTGACGACCTCGGTGCCGAACTGCAGGACGCCGCCGAAGCGGCCCTTGCGCTTCATCACCTGCACGCGCTGGCCCGCGGTGATCAGCTCCCACTCGCCGCCGTCAGCCTCCGGGTAGAACTCGTGCAGCGCGTCGATCTTCTTGTCCCGGGACTTCAGCACCTCGGTCACGAGGTACTTGGTCAGGTCCATGTTGTCCTTGGCCACGTCCAGCATCGTGCTGAGGTTGTGCGGGCGCACGGACAGCGGCAGGTCCAGGTAGGAGCCGGTCTTGAGGAAGTTCGTGGAGAACCCGGCGTAGGGGCCGAACAGCAGGGACCGCTTGCCGTTGACGAAGCGGGTGTCCAGGTGGGGCACGGACATCGGCGGGGCGCCGACGGCGGCCTGGCCGTACACCTTGGCCATGTGCTGGTTGACCACGGACTCGTCCGTGCAGCGCAGGAACTGGCCGGAGACCGGGAAGCCGCCGAAGCCCTTGGCCTCGGGGATGCCGGACTTCTGCAGCAGGGGCAGGGCGCCGCCGCCGGCACCGACGAAGACGAAGCGGGCGCGGTCCACGAGCTCGGAACCGGCGGCCTTGTTCTTGACCTTGACCTCCCAGCGGCCGTCCGTGCCCCGGGTGAGCCCGGTGACCTTGTGACCGAAGCGCACCTCGGCGCCGGCGCCGGCCATGGCCGTGATGAGCTGGCGGGTGAGGGAGCCGAAGTCGACGTCGGTGCCGCCGGTGTTGCGGGACGCCGCCAGGCGCTGGCCCGACTCACGGCCCTCGATCAGCAGCGGGGCCCAGGCGCGGATCTGCTCCGGGTCCTCGCTGTGCTCCATGCCGGCGAACAGCGGCTGGGCGGACATGGCCTCGTAGCGGGTGCGGAGGTAGTCGGCGTGGTCGTCGCCCCACACGAAGGACATGTGCGGCAGCGGGTTGATGAAGGACTTGGGGTCCTTGAGCGTGCCGTCCGCCACCAGGGAGGACCAGAACTGGCGGGTGGTCCAGAACTGCTCGTTGATGCCCAGCGCCTTGGTGACGTCCACCCGGCCGTTCTTGTCCATGGGCGAGTAGTTCAGCTCGCAGAGGGCGGCGTGGCCGGTGCCCGCGTTGTTCCACGGGTCGGAGGACTCCAGGCCGGCCTGGTCGAGGCTCTCGTACAGGGCGATGGACCAGGTGGGCTCGAGCTTCTGCAGCAGCACGCCCAGGGTGGCGCTCATGATGCCGCCGCCGATCAGGACGACGTCGTGGGTGGCGGTGGACGAGGTGGTGGGCACGGTCAACTCCTGAAGCAGAACGACGGCGGGTGGGCGCAGTGCGACCAGGCCGAGCAGTGGCGGTCGGGCCGGGCGCCGTGATCTCCCACTGTACTACCGGTGCGTTCAGCCTTCGGTCAGCCTGACGCGCGAGAAGGGCTCGTCCAGCTGCGGCGACGTCGGGTAGGAGGCCACGCGCGGGCCGGTGGCCAGGGCCGAGATCGGATAGACCAGCGGCAGCGCCGGCAGGTCGAGGGCCATGGCCCGGACGACGCGGCGGAACAGGGCGCGGCGCGCGTCGTCGTCGGTCTCGGCCGCCGCCGCGTCCACGTCCTCGACGACGCGCGGGTTGCGGTAGCCGGTCTCGGCGCGGCCCGAGCGCGCGAAGGGCTCGAGGAACGCGTGCGGGTCGCGGTAGTCGCCGGTGCGGCCCATCAGGTGCAGGGCTCGGGTGGGTCGGGAGACGACGGCGTGCAGGTAGTCCTGGTCCTCCGGCACGGGCACGGGCACGATGTGCATCCCCACCGCGCCGAGGTCGTGGGCGACCATCGCGTAGACCCGCTCCGGCTCGGGCAGGGAGGGGCGGGCCGTGCCGGCCGGGTAGAGGAACTCCAGCGGCTCCCCGTCGTACCCCGCCAGGCCGAGGAACTCGCGGGCCCGGCTCGGGTTGACGTCGTAGCGCCGCGCCTCCTCGTCGCCGACGCCGAGGGACGGGGGGACGAGGTCGTGGGCCAGGCGGGTGCCCTCGAGGAAGACGTCGCTGCCGGCGATGCGCGGGCGGTCCACCGCGTACGCGATCGCCTGGCGCAGGTACTGCGCGCGCACGAGCGGATGGTCCAGGTTCATGCCCACGTAGAGCACGCCCAGGGGGTCCCGGGGCAGCACCTGGGTGCCGGCCTCGACGAGGGGGCGCAGCTGGCCGGGGGCGACGACGTCGATCACGTCCGCCGTGCCGCGCCGCAGCTCCCGCAGGCGCACGGAGGCCCGACCCCACGCCTGCACGGCCACCGGGGACGCCGCCGGGTCGGAGCCGCGATGGCGGTCGCTGGGGACCAGGAACGTCGCGCCCGAGGCACCCGGGTGGGCGCGCGTGAGCTCGGCGGTCTCCGCGGCGTCGGCCCAGCGGTAGGGGCCGGTGCCGGCGGGGGTGGTGACCTCGGAGCCGTCCACGTCGACCGTGCGGTCCCACGAGGCCGGCGAGGAGATCCCGAAGGCCGGCGAGGCCAGCGCGGCCGCGAGGTGACGGCGGGGGGAGTGCAGGCGCAGCCGCACCTCGAGCTCTCCGTGCGCCTCGACGCCGGCGAAGGCGGAGTCCGCGTCCCCGGCGTATCCGCCGAAGGCCGAGACGAACGAGGAGGGCGGGGTGACGGTCCCGTCCACGGGCGCAGGGGCGGCGGCCCACCGCTCGATGTTCGCAACCACGGCGGCGGCGTCGCACGGCTCGCCGTCGTCGAACACCACCCCGGAGACCAGGTGGAACGTGTGGAGGCGGCCGCCGTCGGACTCCTCGTGCCGCTCGGCGAGGCGGGGCGTGGGGGCGCCGGTGTCCGGGTCCACGCCGAGCAGCGTCTCGAAGACCTGGCGGATCAGACGGAAGGACTCGACGTCTAGCGCACGGGCCGGATCCCGCGTCAGCGCCCGCGCCGGGGCGCCGACCACGAGCAGCCGACCCGGTCCCGAGGAGGTCGGGGCGGCGGTGGACGGCGCCGCGGGCGACGTCGTGCAGCCGACCGCGCCCAGGCCGAGCAGGCCCAGGCCCCCGCCGAGGAAGGCGCGGCGAGTGGGCTGCATGGCGGCCTCCTCTGGCAGGTGACGTCGGGATCGGGCGGGCCCGGGGAGTGCGGGCGGGGGGACTCGAACCCCCACGTCCAGGACACTGGAACCTAAATCCAGCGCGTCTACCAGTTCCGCCACGCCCGCGCACACCCCGCGCACGGGGCGAGGCCCGATCCTACCGTGTGGTGCCCGGGCGCTGCGGGCGCGGATCAGGCCTCGTCGAGGCCGAGGGTGCGGCGCAGTCGGGCCACGTGGCCGGTCGCCTTCACGTTGTACTGCGCGTGGGTGACCTTCCCGTCCGGGCCGACAACGATCGTGGAGCGGATCAGGCCCTCGGAGGTCCGCCCGTAGTTCTTCTTCTCGCCCCAGGCGCCGTAGGCCTCGGCCACCGCGTGGTCCTCATCCGAGAGCAGGGGGAACGTCAGGCCCTCCTGCTCGGCGAACCGGATGATCTTGCCGATCGGGTCGGGGGAGATCCCCAGGACGACGTAGCCGGCCGCGGTGAGGGAGGCGAGGCTGTCCCGGAAGTCGCAGGCCTCCGTGGTGCAGCCGGGCGTGGACGCGGCCGGGTAGAAGTAGACGATCGTGTGCTTGCCCGCGCTGTCGCGCAGCGAGACGGGCCGGCCCTCCTGGTCCTGGAGGGTGAACGCAGGTGCCGTGTCGCCGGGCTGGAGGCGGTGCTGGGTCGTGTCGGTCATGGGCCCAAGCCTACGGTGGGGCCTGCCGGGGAGCGGGGACGACGAAGGCCCCGTCTCCGTGGAGACGGGGCCTTCGCTTCGTGTGGTGCACCCCCCGGGACTCGAACCCGGAACCTGCTGATTAAGAGTCAGATGCTCTACCGGTTGAGCTAGAGGTGCAGGTGCCGCACCGCCTCTCGGATCTCTCCGGTGCGCCGTGCAACGAGGTGAAACCCTACCAGGGGTTTCAGACGCCGTGCAAATCGGGGGGCGTGACGTCCGTCGTGTCCGGCTCCGGGGCCGCGTAGAGGCGGTCCAGTTCATCCATGAACGCGGTCATGAAGGCGTGGAAGTCGGTGGCGTCCTCGGCCTGGTCGAGCTCCGCGGTGCCGTCCTCCGTGAGGTCACCCACCGGGACGCGCGTGTGCTCCGGGACGTCGAACCACGTGCGGAAGCCCGTGACGGTCTCCACCTGATAGCCGCTGCCCGTGTCCGCCACGGTGGCCACGTTGGCCAGGCCCACCCCGACGACGTCGGCGCGGTCTGCGGAGGCCTCGGTCACCGGGCCGTGCGGGTCGTCCTCGGCCACGCCCGGGGTGCGGCGGTCGTGGTCGTCCGGGGTGGAGGTGGGGTCGAACGGGCACAGCAGCATCTCGAGCGGCTGGTGGCGGTACCCGATGACGAGGGGGGAGGAGGAGCCCGAGGGCTGGCCGTAGACGACGTTGTAGTCGCCATGGTTGAACACGCGCGCATCGAAGACGCGGCGCAGCCGTCTGTGCAGGGTGGGCGTGTCCATGACCCCAACGTACGCGGACCCGTCCGCACGTGTCATGCCGCCGCACCCGTCACACTGGGACGTCGCTCCGGCCCTCTCGCGCCGTGCTCACTAGACTCCGCGGCATGGACTCCGCCGCGTCGACTCCCAGCACCCCGTCCGCCGCCCCCGACATGAAGCCGCGCTCGCGCGACGTCACCGACGGCATGGAGCGCACCGCCGCCCGCGGCATGCTCCGCGCGGTCGGCATGGGGGACGAGGACTTCGGCAAGCCGCAGATCGGCATCGCCTCGTCCTGGAACGAGATCACGCCCTGCAACCTCTCCCTGGACCGCCTCGCCCAGGCCTCGAAGGACGGCGTCCACGCCGCCGGCGGATATCCGCTGGAGTTCGGCACGGTCTCCGTCTCGGACGGCATCTCCATGGGCCACGAGGGCATGCACTTCTCCCTCGTCTCCCGCGAGGTGATCGCCGACTCGGTGGAGACCGTGATGATGGCCGAGCGCCTGGACGGCTCCGTCCTGCTCGCCGGCTGCGACAAGTCGCTGCCGGGCATGCTCATGGCCGCCGCCCGCCTGGACCTGGCCTCCGTGTTCGTCTACGCCGGCTCGATCATGCCGGGCGTCGCCCGCCTGACCGACGGCACCGAGAGGCAGGTGACCATCATCGACGCCTTCGAGGCGGTCGGCGCCTGTGCCCGCGGCCTCATGTCCGAGGAGGACCTGCTCCGCATCGAGAAGTCCATCGCCCCGGGCGAGGGCGCCTGCGGCGGCATGTACACCGCCAACACCATGGCCTCCATCGGCGAGGCCCTCGGCATGTCCCTGCCCGGTTCCGCCGCCGCCCCCTCCGCGGACCGTCGCCGTGACGCCTTCGCGCGCCGCTCCGGCGAGGCCGTGGTGAACATGCTCCGCCAGGGCATCACGGCCCGGGACATCATGACCAAGCCCGCGTTCGAGAACGCGATCGCCGTGACCATGGCCTTCGGCGGCTCCACCAACGCCGTGCTGCACCTGCTCGCCATCGCCCGGGAGGCGGGCGTCGACCTGCAGCTGTCCGACTTCAACCGCGTCGCCGACCGCACCCCGCACATCGCCGACCTCAAGCCGTTCGGCCAGTACGTCATGACGGACGTGGACCGCATCGGCGGCGTCCCCGTGGTCATGAAGGCCCTGCTGGACGAGGGCCTGCTGCACGGTGACACCCTCACCGTCACCGGCAAGACCCTCGCCGAGAACCTGGCCGCGCTCGATCCGGACCCGGTGGACGGCAGGGTCATCCGCACCATGGACGACGCGCTGCACCCCAACGGCGGCATCGCGATCCTCCACGGCTCGCTGGCCCCGGAGGGCGCCGTCGTGAAGTCCGCCGGCTTCGATGCGGACGTCTTCGAGGGCACCGCGCGCGTCTTCGACCGTGAGCGCGCCGCCATGGACGCCCTCGAGGACGGGACCATCGCCGCCGGCGACGTCGTGGTCATCCGCTATGAGGGCCCGAAGGGCGGCCCGGGCATGCGCGAGATGCTCGCGATCACCGGCGCCATCAAGGGCGCGGGTCTGGGCAAGGACGTCCTGCTGATCACCGACGGGCGCTTCTCCGGCGGCACCACCGGCCTATGCATCGGCCACATCGCCCCCGAGGCCGCCGAGGGAGGGCCGATCGGCCTGGTGCAGGACGGCGACCGCATCCGCGTGGACATCGCCGGACGCACCATGGACCTGCTCGTGGACGAGGCCGAGCTCGCCGCCCGCCGCGAGTCCTGGGAGCCGGTGGCGCCGAAGTTCACCACGGGCGTGCTGGGCAAGTACGCCAAGCTGGTGCACTCCGCCGCCGAGGGCGCCTACCTGGGCTGAGGCCTGGTCGGCCCGCACGCCGCGTCCAGCAGGGGATGAGCATGCATGAGCTCGCCGCCCGGGCCGGGGGACCCGCGCCCCGTCCCGGGCGGGAGGCGCGCTGATGGAGGTCGTCATCCCGCCCGACGCCGCCGCCTACGAGGAGGCGCTGCGCGAGGCCGGCGGCGTGGACGTGCAGCTGCACCCGCCTGTGACCGTCCTCGTGGACGAGGCCGCCGCCGGGCGACTCGAACTCGCGGGGGAGTACCGCCACATGGGGGAGGCCAAGCCGTCCTGGCAGGGCCTCTGAGCGCCCCTCGTCCATCGACCCGTCCACCCCGGAAGGTGCATCCGTGCCCGCCTCGGTCCCTCACGGGCCGCGCGCCGAGCAGGCGTCGTCGGCCGTCGCATCCCCGTCGGTGCTGCGCGCGGACCGCGTCCATGACGGCGAGCGCCTCGGCGGCCCCGGCTGGATCGCCCTGGCCGAGGGCCGCGTGGTGGCTGTCGGGACCGGCGACCCGCCGCGCACCCGCGGCCCCGTCCACGACCTCGGCGACGGCCTCCTCGCTCCCGGCTGCGTGGACGTGCACTGCCACGGCGGCGGCGGACACGCCTTCGAGTCCGGCGCGGCCGCGGCACGCGCGGCGGCCGCGGCCCACGCCCGTGCGGGCACGACCACGGTGGTGGCCTCCCTCGTCACGGACCACGTCGACGCGCTCGCGGCGCAGCTGACGGCCCTGACGCCCCTGTGCGCGGAGGGGGTGCTGGCCGGCGTGCACCTCGAGGGCCCTTGGCTCTCGCCCCGGCACCGCGGCGCGCACCGGGCCGCGTCCCTGCGCGCCCCGGCCCCCGACGACGTCGCGCGCCTCGTCGAGGCCGGCGCGGGCAGCCTCGCGATGGTGACGCTGGCCCCCGAGCTGCCGGGCGCCCTCGACGCGGTGCGGACGCTGCGGGCGGCGGGCGTCCTCGTCGCGATCGGCCACACCGACGCGTCCTACGAGGTCACGCGCGCGGCGATCGAGGCGGGCGCGCGGATGGCCACCCACCTGCACAACGCGTGCCGGCCCGCCCACCACCGCGAGCCCGGGCCGGCCGTCGCCCTGCTGGAGGACCCCCGCGTGGGGATCGAGACCATCGTGGACGGCGTCCACCTGCATCCGGCCACGGTGCGGCGGGTCGCCCGGGAGGCGGGGGAGCGGTGGATCCTCGTCTCGGACGCGATGGCCGCCGCCGGCTGCGGCGACGGCGACTTCTCCCTCGGACCCCTGCGGGTCCGGGTCCACGACGGCGTCGCGCGGGTGGTCGGCGCGGATGGCGCAGCCGGGGCCATCGCCGGGTCCACGGCCACGCTCGCCGGCTCGGTGCGCTCCGCCGTCGCCGCCGGGGTCGACCTCGACGCCGCGCTGCGGGCGGCGACGGCCGCGCCCGCGGACGCCCTGGGGCTCCCCGACGTCGGCCGGCTCCGAGTCGGGAGCCGAGCGGACGCCGTCGTCTTCGGCCCGGAGCTCGAGGTGCGCGGGGTGCTCCGTCACGGAACGTGGGTGAAGGCGGCCGCCCCCGCGGCCGCTGACTAGGGTGGGCTCAGGCCCGGGATCCGACCCCGACCGCCCGGTCGTCTCACGATGTGACGCTTTATCTCACACTGCGAGACAGGCGGGTGGTCGATGGCGGACGGGGCGCACGGCTGTCGATACTGAGACCACCCCCGAAGGACCCGGCGGCCCGTGTCCCCACCTCAGACTCCGCCACGCCGGCCCGATCCGTCATCGACGCGGCCACGGTCCCCGACGCCCGACGGATCCGAACGACGACCGTCCGACGCCCCCGCGACGGACACGCAGCGACGAACGCAGTGAGGTGACCCCATGAGCACGACCCCCCGCGACGCCCGCGCGGCGGTCCCGCAGGTCCCGACGCCGGCCTCCCGCCCGACGGAGACCGCCCGGGTCCAGGAGCGCCGTCCGGCCCTCCGGCCCGAGATCGTCGAGCCGCGGGTGCCCGGCGAGGGCTCCCGCGTCGAGCCGACCCGGATGACCGGTTCCGAGGGCATCATCCGCTCCCTGGAGGAGCTGGGGGTCACGGACGTGTTCGGGCTGCCCGGCGGCGCCATCCTGCCGACCTACGACCCGCTCATGGACTCCGATCGGATCCGCCACATCCTGGTGCGCCACGAGCAGGGTGCCGGTCACGCGGCGCAGGGCTACCACCTGGCCACCGGCAAGGTCGGCGTGGCCATCGCCACCTCCGGTCCCGGCGCCACCAACCTGGTGACCGCCATCGCGGACGCCCACATGGACTCCCAGGCGGTCGTGTTCATCACCGGCCAGGTCTCCTCCGCCGCGATCGGCACGGACGCCTTCCAGGAGGCGGACATCGTGGGCATCACGATGCCCATCACCAAGCACTCCCGGCTCGTGACCCGGCCCGAGGACGTCCCCCAGGCCCTCGCCGAGGCGTTCCACATCGCCGCCACGGGCCGGCCCGGGCCCGTGCTCGTGGACGTCACCAAGGACGCCCAGCAGGGCGAGTTCGAGTTCGCGTGGCCGCCCCGGATCGACCTGCCCGGCTACCGCCCCGTCCTGCGCGGCCACCCCCGGCAGATCCGCGAGGCCGCCCGGCTGATCCGCGAGGCCCGGCGCCCCGTGCTGTACGTGGGCGGCGGCGTGGCCCGCGGCGAGGCCCACGAGGAGCTGCGCGCCCTCGCCGAGCTCACGGGCGCCCCGGTGGTCACCACCCTCACCGCCCGCGGCGTCTTCCCCGACTCGCACCCCCAGCACCTGGGCATGCCGGGCATGCACGGCGGCGTCCCCGCCGTGGCCGCGCTCCAGCAGGCCGACCTGCTGATCACGCTCGGCGCCCGCTTCGACGACCGCGTGACCGGTCACCTGCCCTCGTTCGCCCCCGGCGCCCGCGTGATCCACGCGGACATCGACCCGGCCGAGATCTCCAAGAACCGCACCGCGGACGTGCCGATCGTCGGCCACGTCAAGGAGATCATCCCGGACCTGGTGGCCGAGCTCGCGACGGACACCGAGGCGCTGCCCGACCTCGCCGACTGGTGGGCGGTGCTGCGGCGCCTGCAGGACACCTACCCGATGGGCTGGACCGAGACCGAGGACGGCCTCCTCGCGCCCCAGGAGGTGATCTCGCGCCTGTCGGCCCTGTCCGGCCCCGAGGCCACCTACGTGGCCGGCGTCGGCCAGCACCAGATGTGGGCCAGCCAGTTCGTCGCCTACGAGCGGCCGCGCCAGTGGCTCAACTCGGCCGGCCTCGGGACGATGGGCTTCGCCGTCCCCGCCGCGATGGGGGCGCAGGTGGGCGAACCCGACCGCGTGGTCTGGGCCATCGACGGCGACGGCTGCTTCCAGATGACCAACCAGGAGCTCGCCACGTGCGTGATCAACCGCATCCCCATCAAGATCGCGGTGATCAACAACTCCTCGCTGGGCATGGTGCGCCAGTGGCAGACCCTCTTCTACGACGGGCGCTACTCGAACACGGACCTGAACACGGGCCACGACACCGCCCGGGTGCCGGACTTCGTCAAGCTCGCCGACGCCTACGGCGCCGCGGGCCTGCGCTGCGACCGCCGGGAGGACCTGGACGACACCATCCGCCAGGCCCTCGCCATCGACGACCGGCCCGTGATCGTGGACTTCGTGGTCTCCCGCGACGCCATGGTCTGGCCGATGGTCCCCGCGGGGGTCAGCAACGACGCGATCCAGGTGGCCCGGGGCATGACGCCCGACTGGGACCAGGAAGACTGAGGAGGGCAACCGATGGAACGCCACACCCTGTCCGTGCTCGTCGAGGACGTGCCCGGCACCCTGACCCGCGTGGCCGGCCTCTTCGCCCGGCGCGCGTTCAACATCCACTCGCTGGCCGTGGGCGTCACGGAGGTCGAGGGCCTGTCCCGGATCACCGTGGTCGTCGACGCCGACACGGACCTGCTCGAGCAGGTCACCAAGCAGCTGAACAAGCTGATCAACGTGATCAAGGTCGTCGAGCTCACGCCCGACTCCTCCGTTCAGCGCGACCACCTGCTCGTGAAGGTGCGCGCCGATGCCGCCACCCGCGGCCAGGTCGTCCAGGCGGCCGACCTGTTCCGCGCCCACGTCGTCGACGTGGCCCCGGAGTCCCTGACCCTCGAGGCCACCGGCACCCGTGACAAGCTCGAGGCCTTCCTCGAGATGATGGAGCCCTACGGCGTGCGTGAGCTCGTCCGCTCGGGCACCCTCGCCCTCGCCCGGGGGCCGCGGTCCATGACCGACCGCGCCCTGGCCCGCTGACCGTCCCGATCCACCCATCCCGTGAGGAGAACAGCATGACCGTGAAGAAGTTCTACGACGACGACGCCGACCTGTCGATCATCCAGGGCCGCACCGTGGCCGTCATCGGCTACGGCTCCCAGGGCCACGCCCACGCCCTGTCCCTGCGCGACTCCGGCGTGGACGTGCGCATCGGCCTCGCCGAGGGCTCCAGGTCCCGCGCCAAGGCCGAGGCCGAGGGCCTGCGCGTCGTCGACGTCGCCACCGCCGCCGCCGAGGCCGACCTGATCATGATCCTCACCCCGGACCAGGTCCAGGCCGACGTGTACGACCAGCACATCGCCGGCAACCTGCAGGAGGGTGACGCCCTGTTCTTCGCGCACGGCTTCAACGTGCGCTTCGGCTACATCCAGGCCCCCGAGGGCGTCGACGTCGCCCTGGTCGCCCCCAAGGGCCCGGGCCACGTGGTGCGCCGCGAGTTCGAGGCCGGCCGCGGCGTGCCCGCGCTGATCGCCGTCGAGAAGGACGCCTCCGGCCAGGCCCACGCCCTCGCCCTGTCCTACGCCAAGGCCGTGGGCGGCACCCGCGCCGGCGTCATCGAGACGACCTTCACCGAGGAGACCGAGACCGACCTGTTCGGCGAGCAGGCCGTGCTCTGCGGCGGCGCCTCCCAGCTCGTGCAGTACGGCTTCGAGACCCTCACCGAGGCCGGCTACCAGCCCGAGATCGCCTACTTCGAGGTGCTGCACGAGCTGAAGCTCATCGTCGACCTCATGGTCGAGGGCGGCATCGCCAAGCAGCGCTGGTCCATCTCCGACACCGCGGAGTACGGCGACTACGTCTCCGGCCCCCGCGTCATCACCCCCGACGTGAAGGAGAACATGAAGGCGGTTCTCGCCGACATCCAGTCCGGCGCCTTCGCGCAGCGCTTCATGGACGACCAGAAGGCCGGTGCGCCCGAGTTCAAGGAGCTCCGCGCCCGGGGCGAGGCCCACCCGATCGAGAAGACCGGCCGCGAGCTGCGCCAGATGTTCTCCTGGCTCAAGGACGCGGACGACGACTACACCGAGGGCACTGCGGCCCGCTGAGCCGCCCGAGCCCCGACGCCGGCCCCGGGCATCGCGCTCCGGGGCCGGCGTCGCATTCCGGCCACGGCCCGGTCACGCGTCTAGGCTCGGACCGGAGCGCGGGCTGGCCCGCCTTCCATCCCACCGCACCACACCTCCAGGAGCACCCGTGAGCGCAGCCCAGCCCGTCGTCCTGATCGCCGAGGAACTCTCGCCCGCCACCGTCGAGGCCCTCGGCCCCGACTTCGAGATCCGCCGCACGGACGGCGCCGACCGCGCCCGCCTCCTCGAGGACCTGCGCGACGTCGACGCGGTGCTGATCCGCTCGGCCACTCAGATGGACGCCGAGGCGATCGCCGCCGCGCCGCAGCTGAAGGTCATCGCGCGCGCCGGCGTCGGACTGGACAACGTGGACGTGCCCGCCGCCACCGAGGCCGGCGTCATGGTCGTCAACGCGCCGACGTCGAACATCATCTCCGCCGCCGAGCTCACCTGCGGCCACATCCTGGCCGCCGCCCGCAACATCGCGGCCGCCCACGGCTCGCTGAAGGCGGGGGAGTGGAAGCGTTCGAAGTACACGGGCGTCGAGCTGTACGGCAAGCGGCTGGGCGTGATCGGCCTGGGCCGCATCGGCGCGCTCGTGGCCGAGCGCATGAAGGCGTTCGGCATGGAGATCCTCGCCTACGACCCCTACGTGACCACCGCCCGCGCGCAGCAGCTCGGCGCGAGCCTCGTCGAGCTGGACGAGCTGCTCGAGCGCGCCGACGTGGTCACGATCCACATGCCCAAGACCCCCGAGACGGTCGGCATGATCGGCGATGAGCAGTTCGCCCGCATGAAGGACACCGCGATCATCGTGAACGTGGCCCGCGGCGGCCTCGTGGACGAGGACGCCCTCGCCCGCGCGCTCGAGGCCGGGACCATCGGGGGTGCCGGCATCGACGTCTTCAGCTCCGAGCCGGCCACGGACCTGGCGTTCTTCGCCCACGACTCCGCCGTCGTCACCCCCCACCTGGGCGCCTCGACCGCCGAGGCCCAGGAGAAGGCGGGCGTCGCCGTCGCCGGCTCCGTGCGCCTGGCCCTCTCTGGCGAGCTGGTGCCGGACGCCGTGAACGTGGCCGGCGGCGCGATCCACGAGGACGTGCGCCCCGGCCTGCCGCTGGCCGAGAAGCTGGGCCGCGTGCTCACCGCGCTGGTGGGCGAGCAGTCCATCACGGCTGTCGAGGTGGAGATCGCCGGTGAGATCGCCGAGCACGACGTCTCCGCGATGCGCCTGGCCGCCCTGAAGGGCGTGTTCACGGACATCGTCTCGGACCAGGTCTCCTACGTGAACGCCCCCGTGCTGGCCGAGCAGCGCGGCGTCGAGTGCCGCCTCACCACCACCGCGGTGTCCGAGTCCTACCGCAACACCGTCACGGTGCGCGCCGCGACCGCGCAGGGCTCCCAGACGGCCGTCACCGGCACGCTCACCGGCCCGCGCCAGGTGCAGAAGCTCGTGGGCGTGGACCGGCACGAGCTCGAGGTGCCGCTGGCCGACCACCTGCTCGTGTTCGCCTACCAGGACCGCCCGGGCGTCATCGGCGTCCTGGGCCAGGCCCTCGGGGTGCAGGGCGTGAACATCGCCGGCATGGACGTCTCGCGCGACGACGAGGGCGCCGCCCTGGCCGTGCTGACCCTGGACGGGGCGCTGTCCGGGGACACCGCGGCCACGCTGGCCGCGGCCATCGGCGCCGCCCGTGCGGCCGAGGTGGACCTCTCCGTCTGACCCGTCGACGCCCGGGCGGGCAACGCGGGGCCGGCGCGCGTCGCCCTGTGTTGAGATGGTGTCCATGTCGCGTCCAGCCGAGCCCCGCCCCGCACC
>NZ_JABFAX010000015.1:223473-236703 GCF_017168395.1 Micrococcus sp. KRD128
CGCGTCCAGCCGTGCCCCGCCCCGCACCCGCCCCGACCGCGCGCGCCGCAGCGGCCCACCCCGCCACGCCTCCGGGCGTGCAGGGCCGCTGGGCCCGGCGCGCGGCGGGCGGGCTGATCGGCGTCAGCGTCCTGCTCGCCGCCTGGTCGTTCGCCCTCCCCTTCGTGTTCGGGCTGGGCCCGCGGCAGGTGCCGTGGTGGCGCGAGGTCTTCGACGTGAACCACGAGGCCAACCTCACGGCGTGGTGGAGCTCGGGCCTGCTCCTGCTGGGGGCCGCGGGCTTCACCACGGTGGGTCTCGTGCGTCGCGCGCTGGGGGCGGATCGGCGGCGGAGCCTGCTCGCGTGGCTGACCCCCGCGGCCCTGCTGGCGGCCATGAGCCTGGACGAATCGACGCAGATCCACGAGCAGGCCGGCCAGCTGTGGGAGGCCCTGCCGTTCGCGGGGGAGAACCCGCTGCCCGCGTTCCAGTGGCTGATCCTCGGCGCGCCGGCCGCGATCGTCGTCCTCGGGCTGCTCGCGCTGTGCACCGTCGCCCTGCCCCGCCGGACCCGAGCGCTGACGGTGGCGGGCGGCGCGGTGTTCTTCTTCGGCGCGATCGTCCTCGAGGCGGTGCCGCTCGTCTTCGGGATCGGGCGCAGCACCCTGGCCTACCACGTGGCGACGCACGCGGAGGAGCTGACCGAGATGATCGGGGCGTCCGTGCTCGTGGTGGCCCCGTGGGCCCACCTCCACCTGCGGCCTGCGCCGGGCCATCTGCAGGTGACCGCCGACGGCGTCCCGGACGTCGGCGCGGACGACGTCGTCCTCGGCGCGGGCCCCGGCCCCGCCGGTAGACTCGACGACTGTGACTGACGCCCGCGCCCCGTACTACCTGACCACGGCCATCTCCTACCCGAACGGCGAGCCGCACATCGGCCACGCCTACGAGTACATCGCCTCGGACGCGATGGCCCGCTTCCAGCGGCTCGACGGGCGGGACGTGCGCTTTTTGACCGGCACGGACGAGCACGGCCAGAAGATGGAGCAGACGGCGCAGCAGCAGGGCGTGAGCGCCCTCGAGCTGGCCACGCGCAACGCCGCCGTCTTCAGGGAGATGGACGACGACGTCCTGGACATCTCCTACGACCGCTTCATCCGCACCACGGACACGGACCACGCCGAGGCCGTCCGCGAGATCTGGCGGCGGATGGAGGCCAACGGGGACATCTACCTCGGCTCCTACGCCGGCTGGTACTCCGTGCGGGACGAACGCTACTTCGGCGAGGACGAGACCGAGGTGGGTCAGGACGGGGTGCGCCGCGCCGTCGAGACCGGCACCGAGGTGACGTGGACGGAGGAGGAGTCCTACTTCTTCCGCCTGTCCAAGTACCAGCAGCCGCTGCTGGACCACTACCGCGAGCACCCGGACTTCGCCGCCCCCCGGTACCGCTTCAACGAGGTCATCCGCTTCGTGGAGGCCGGGCTCGAGGACCTGTCCATCTCCCGGACCTCCTTCCAGTGGGGCATCGACCTGCCGGCGCCCGCGGACCCCGACGCCGCCGACGCCGACCGGCGCGCCGACCACGTCACCTACGTCTGGGTCGACGCGTTGACGAACTACCTCACCGGCGCGGGCTGGCCCGCCGAGGACCCGGAGGCGTTCGCGCGCTACTGGCCGGCGGACCTGCACGTGATCGGCAAGGACATCTCCCGGTTCCACTGCATCTTCTGGCCCGCGTTCCTCATGTCGGCCGGCCTCGAGCTGCCGCGCCGCGTCATGATCCACGGCTTCCTGAACAACAACGGGGCCAAGATGTCCAAGTCCCTGGGCAACGTGGTGCACCCGCGGGAATGGGTGGCCCGGTACGGCCTGGACGCCATCCGCTTCTTCCTGCTGCGCGAGTTCCCGTTCGGCGCGGACGGCTCCTACAGCCACGAGGCCGTGGTGAGCCGCAAGAACGCGGACCTGGCCAACAACCTCGGCAACCTCGCCCAGCGCTCGCTGTCCATGGTGGCCAAGAACTGCGGTGCCGCCGTGCCCGAGCCGGGCGAGCTCACCGACGCGGACCGCGCCGTCCTGGCCCAGGTCGACGCCCTGCTGGAGCGCTCCCGGTCCGCGTACGCGGTGCAGGACTTCCACGACGCGCTCGAGGAGACCTGGCGCGTGCTCGGCGAGGTCAACGCCTACTTCGCGGACCAGGCCCCGTGGGTGCTGCGCAAGACGGACGAGCCGCGCATGCGCACGGTGCTGTACGTGACGCTGCAGGCCGTGCGCCGGGTGGCCCTGCTCGCGCAGCCGGTGATGCCCGACTCGGCATCGCGGCTGCTGGACCTGCTTGGCGTCCCCGCCGAGGGCGACGCCGGCCGCACCGGCGCGTCCGGCACCGGCCCGCGGTCCTTCGCCGCGTTCCACGAAGACCTGGTCCCCGGCACCCCGCTGCCCGCCCCGCAGCCGGTCTTCCCGCGGCACGAGGAGCCCGCCGAGGACTGAGCCCGTCCGGAGGGTGAGACCGGGTGTCACACGATGTGGTCCTCACGCGGGCCGCGCGTAGCCTGAGGGCCATGACCGAGACCACACGCAGCTCCGCAGACCCTTTGGACATCGCCGTCATCGGCGGCGACGGCATCGGCCCCGAGGTCACCGACCAGGCCGCCGCCGTCCTGCAGGCGGCGCTGCGTGCCGAGGGGCGTCCGGAGGCCCGGCTCACCCCGTATCCGCTGGGTGCGGAGCACTGGCTCGAGACCGGCGAGGCGCTCACGGACGAGGTCCTTCAGTCCCTGCGCAGCCACGACGCGATCCTGTTCGGGGCCGTGGGTGCCGCGCCCGGGGACGAGCGCATCCCGTCCGGGCTGATCGAGCGCGGCATGCTGCTCAAGCTGCGCTTCGCGCTGGACCACGGCGTGAACCTGCGCCCGGCCACCCTGCTGCCCGGCGCCGTCAGCCCCCTGGCCGCGCCCGGCGAGATCGACTTCACCGTGGTGCGCGAGGGCACGGAGGGGCCGTACGTGGGCAACGGCGGTGCGATCCGCGTGGACACCCCGCACGAGATCGCCACGGAGGTCTCCGTGAACACGGCGTTCGGCGTGCGCCGCGTCGTCGAGGACGCCTTCCGTCGCGCCGACGCGGGCGAGCGCAAGCGCCTCACGCTCGTGCACAAGCACAACGTGCTGGTCCACGCCGGCCACCTGTGGCGCCGCACCGTGGAGTCCGTGGCGGCCGACTTCCCCGCGGTCACCTGGGACTACATGCATGTCGACGCCGCCATGATCTTCCTGGCGACGGACCCGGCCCGCTTCGACGTGATCGTGACGGACAACCTGTTCGGGGACATCATCACGGACCTCGCCGCCGCCGTGACCGGCGGCATCGGGCTCGCCGCCTCCGGCAACATCAACGTCGAGGGCACGGCGCCGTCGATGTTCGAGCCGGTCCACGGCTCCGCCCCGGACATCGCGGGCCAGGGGGTCGCCGACCCCGTGGCCGCCATCCTCTCCGCCGCCCTGCTGCTCGAGCACGTGGGCGAGGCCGGCGCGGCGGCGCGCGTGCGCACCGCGGTGTGGGCGCACCTGAGGGACCGGGTGGAGGGCGCGCGGGGCACCACCGCCGAGGTGGGCGCCGACGTCGTCGCGCGGGTCTGACGCGCGGGCCCGGCGCGTCGACGCCGGGTCTAGGATGGGGCGACGGCCTGTGGCGTGTGCCACGCCCGGCGCCGTGGCCCCCGCGCGTCGTGCCCGGCACCGGAGCCGTCCCCATCCGTCACCCGTCACGAGGAGTGATCCCACCGTGTCCGAGACCGTGTTCACGCGGCAACCGCATCTGTCCCCGATGTCCGATCAGCAGCGCGTCGAGATTCTCCAGGACCCCGGTTTCGGCAACGTCTTCACGGACCACATGGTCTCGATCGACTGGACCTGGGACGAGGACGGGGGTGCGTGGCACGACGCCCGCGTGGAGCCCTACGGACCGCTGTCCCTGGACCCCTCGGCCGCGGTGCTGCACTACGGCCAGGAGATCTTCGAGGGCCTGAAGGCCTACCGGCACGAGGACGGGTCGGTGTGGACGTTCCGTCCCGAGGCCAACGCGGCCCGCCTGAACCGCTCCGCCCGCCGCCTGGCCCTGCCGGAGCTGCCCGAGGAGCTGTTCCTCGGCTCGTTGCAGGCCCAGCTCGAGGCGGACCGGGCCTGGGTGCCCACCGGCCCGGGCCAGTCCCTCTACCTGCGCCCCTTCATGTTCGCCTCCGAGGCGTTCCTCGGCGTCCGCCCGGCCCGGCAGGTGCGGTACATGGTGATCGCCTCCCCGGCCGGCAACTACTTCGGCGGCGAGCTCAAGCCGGTGACCATCTGGGTCTCGCGCGACTACACCCGCGCCGGCAAGGGCGGCATGGGCGCGGCCAAGACCGGCGGCAACTACGCCGCCTCGCTGCTGCCCCAGCTGCAGGCCGCGGCCAAGGGCGCCGACCAGGTCGTGTTCCTCGACCAGTACAACGACGACGCGATCGAGGAGCTCGGCGGCATGAACGTGTTCTTCGTGCACGCCGACGGCCGGCTCGTCACCCCGGCGCTCACCGGCACGATCCTCGAGGGCGTCACCCGCTCCTCGATCCTCCAGCTCGGCCGGGACATGGGCCTGACCGTCGAGGAGCGTCGCGTCACCCTCGCCGAGTGGGCCGAGGGCGTCCGCTCGGGCGAGATCACCGAGGTCTTCGCGTGCGGCACCGCCGCCGTCGTGACCCCGATCGGCCGTCTGCTCGACGGCGACGACGTGATCGAGTCCGCCGGCGGGACCGACGTGACCCTGAAGATCCGCGCCGAGCTCGAGGGCATCCAGACCGGGCGCGTCGAGGACCGCCACGGCTGGCTGCACCGCCTCGTCTGACCCCACCCCACGGACGGAGACCCCCGTGAGCTCGCACCGCTCCTCCGCGCCCGCCGAGGGCGCCCCACATCCGGCTCCGACGCCGGATGACCTCCCGCCCACCGAGGCCGCCGACCGGCCCCGCTGGACGCCCGTGAAGATCGCCGTCTGGGTGGCCGTCGCCCTGCTCGGCGGCGTCGCCTGGACCATGCTCGCCCTGCACCGCGGTGAGACGATCAACGCGATCTGGTTCGTGTTCGCCGCCGTGGCGACGTTCGCGATCGGCTACCGCTTCTACTCGAAGTACGTCGAGCGCATGATCGTCCACCCGGACGACACCCGCGCCACCCCGGCCGAGTACCGGGCCGACGGCCGGGACTACGTGGCCACCGACCGCCGCGTGCTCTACGGCCACCACTTCGCGGCCATCGCCGGCGCCGGTCCGCTCGTGGGCCCCGTGCTCGCCGCGCAGATGGGCTATCTGCCCGGCACCATCTGGATCATCGTCGGCGTGATCCTGGCCGGCGCGGTCCAGGACTACCTCGTCCTGTTCTTCTCGATGCGCCGCGGCGGCCGCTCGCTCGGTCAGATGGCCCGGGACGAGCTGGGCCGCGTCGGGGGCACCGCCGCGATCGTCGCGACCCTGCTGATCATGGTGATCATCACGGCCATCCTGGCCCTCGTGGTGGTCAACGCCCTGGGCGAGTCCCCGTGGGGCGTGTTCTCCGTGGCCATGACCATCCCGATCGCGCTCTTCATGGGCGTGTACCTGCGCTGGATCCGCCCGGGCCGCATCACCGAGATCTCCGTGATCGGGTTCGTCCTGCTCCTGGCGGCCATCATCGGCGGCGGCTGGGTGGCCGGGACCGAGTGGGGCGCGGCCCTGTTCACCCTGGACCGCACCACCATCGCCTGGGCCGTGATCATCTACGGGTTCGTCGCGGCCGTGCTGCCCGTGTGGCTGCTGCTCGCGCCGCGCGACTACCTGTCCACCTTCATGAAGATCGGCGTGATCGCCGGTCTCGCGCTGGCCATCGTCGTCGTGCAGCCGCGCATCGGCACCCCCGCGTTCTCCGAGTTCGCCTCGGGCCAGACCGGCCCGGTGTGGCCCGGTTCGCTGTTCCCGTTCCTGTTCGTCACCATCGCGTGCGGTGCGCTGTCCGGCTTCCACGCGCTGATCGCCTCGGGCACGACGCCCAAGATGGTGGAGAAGGAGCGCCAGACCCGCTTCATCGGCTACGGCGGCATGCTCATGGAGGCCTTCGTGGCCATCATGGCGCTCGTGGCCGCCGTCTCGCTCGACCGCGGCATCTACTTCGCCATGAACTCCCCGGCCGCCCTCACCGGCGGCACCCCGGAGACCGCCGCCGACTTCGTCATGGGCCTCGGCCTGGCCGGGGTGAACCTCGCCCCCGGGGACCTGACCCACCTGGCCGACCTCGTGGGCGAGGAGACCGTGGTCTCCCGCACCGGCGGCGCCCCCACCCTCGCGGTCGGCCTGGCGCACATCATGGGCCAGCTCGTGGGCGGCGACGCGCTCATGGGCTTCTGGTACCACTTCGCGATCATGTTCGAGGCGCTGTTCATCCTCACCGCCGTCGACGCCGGCACCCGCGTGGCCCGGTTCATGCTGCAGGACTCCCTGGGCAACGTGGTCCCGCGCTTCAAGGACACCTCGTGGCGCGTGGGCGCGTGGGTCTGCACGGCCATCATGGTGGCCGCGTGGGGCGCTGTGCTGATCATGGGCGTCACCGATCCGCTGGGCGGCATCAACACGCTGTTCCCGCTGTTCGGCATCGCCAACCAGCTGCTCGCGGCGATCGCGCTCGCCGTCGTCCTGACGATCGTCGCGCGCCGCCGGGACTTCCGGGGCCTGTGGATCGTGGCGCTGCCGCTGGCGTTCATCACCGTGGTCACCACCGTGGCGTCGTTCCAGAAGATCTTCTCCTCCATCCCGGCAGTGGGCTACTGGGCGCAGCATCGCGCGTTCCAGGACGCGCTGGCGGCGGGGAAGACGAGCTTCGGCGCCGCGAAGTCCGTGCCGGCCATGGAGGCCGTGGTCCGGAACACGGCCATCCAGGGCACGCTCTCCATCGTCTTCCTGGTGCTGGCGCTGATCGTCATCACGACGTCGGTGCTCGCCACGGTGCGCGCCTTCCGCGGCACCGAGGTCATCGACCACCAGGACCCGTACGTGCCCTCGCAGCGCTTCGCCCCGGCCGGGCTGTTCGCCACGGCCGAGGAGAAGGAGCTGCAGCGGCAGTGGGACGCCCTGCCGGCGGACCGGCAGCCGGTGCGGGGTCACTGACGTGGCCGATCCGCGCGCGACGCCGGCCGGGCCCTCCACCGCGGAGGGCCCGGCCGGCCCGTCTCGGCCCGGGGTGTGGGCCCGGGTGCGCTGGTGGGTCCGCCAGCTCTCCGGAGAGGGGAAGTACGACGCGTACGTGGCCCACCACCGGGCCCACCATCCGGAGCGCGCGCCGATGACCGAGCGGGAGTTCTGGCGGGCCGAGTACGCGCGCCAGGAGGCCAATCCGGGCAGCCGCTGCTGCTGAGCGGTCTCGACCCGCCCCGCACCGCGCCGCGCCGCACCGCACCCCGCTGAGCCAGACGAATCCGCCCGCGAGCCAGACGAATCGGTCGCCCCAGACCGTCGGGCGAGGCCGAATCGTCTGGCTCGCGGCGTCAGCGGGGTCGGCATCGGGTTGGGGTGCCCGGCGACGGCGCCCGCCGCTCACCCACTAGGCTGGCGGCCATGCGCATCGCCCGTTTCGTGGACCAGGCCGAACCGACCTACGGCATCGTGGAGGGCCCGGCCGACGCCGACCCCTCCGAGCTGAGCATCACCGCCCTGCAGGGCGACCCGTTCTTCCACGGGATCCAGCCCACCGGCACCACGCACCGCCTCGAGGATGTGCGTCTCGTGGCCCCGATCATCCCGCGCTCGAAGATCGTGGGCGTCGGCCGCAACTGGGCCGACCACGCGAAGGAGCTCGGCAACGAGGTCCCCGCCTCGCCGCAGTTCTTCCTCAAGCCGAACACCGCCGTCGTGGGGCCGAACGAGCCCGTGACCCTGCCCAGCTGGTCGGACGAGGTCTCCTACGAGGCCGAGCTCGCCGTCGTCATCGGCACCATCTGCAAGGACGTGCCGGTGAGCCGCGTGGACGACGTCGTGTTCGGCTACACCGTGGGCAACGACCTCACCGCCCGCGACGCCCAGCGCACCGACCTGCAGTGGGCCCGCGCCAAGGGCTTCGACGGTGCCTGTCCGCTGGGCCCGTGGATCGAGACCGAGCTGGACGTGGAGCCGGCCGGCGGCCTGCGCATCACGTCCCGCCTCGACGGTGAGACCCGCCAGGACGGCACGACCGCGGACATGGTCTTCGGCGTCCGCGAGCTCGTGGCCGCGGCCTCGGAGATGTTCACCCTCCTGCCCGGCGACGTGATCCTGACCGGCACCCCGGGCGGGGTCGGGACGGTCCAGGAGGGCCAGCGCGTCGAGGCCGAGGTCGAGGGCATCGGCGTCCTCGCCACCGTCTTCCGCCGCTGACGCAGGCGCTCGACGGCGGCGTCCGGGCCCCGCGTAGACTCGGGGCATCATGACTGACGCCACCGCTCCCGTGTCCGAGAACGCCCCCGCCCCTTCCCCGACGTCCCCCAGGTGGACGCCGAGACCCCCGTGCGCGTGCGCTTCGCCCCCTCGCCCACCGGCACCCCCCACGTGGGGTTGATCCGCACGGTCCTGTTCAACTGGGGCTGGGCGCGGCACACCGGCGGCACCCTCGTGTTCCGCATCGAGGACACGGACGCCAAGCGCGACTCGGAGGAGTCCTACCAGCAGCTGCTCGAGGCGATGCGCTGGCTCGGGATCGACTGGGACGAGGGCGTCGAGGTCGGCGGCCCGCACGAGCCGTACCGTCAGTCCCAGCGCGGGCAGATCTACGCGGACGTGATCGAGAAGCTCAAGGCCGGCGGGCACATCTACCCGTCCTACTCGAGCCCCGAGGAGACGGAGGCCCGTCACCGGGCCGCCGGCCGCGACCCCAAGCTCGGCTACGACGGTCACGACCGTGACCTCACGGACGAGCAGATCGCCGCCTTCGAGGCCGAGGGCCGCGCGCCGGTCTGGCGGCTGCGCATGCCGGACGAGGACATCACCTTCACCGACCTGGTGCGCGGGGAGATCACCTTCAAGGCCGGCTCCGTGCCGGACTTCGTGGTGGTCCGCGCGGACGGCTCGCCGCTGTACACCCTCGTGAACCCGGTGGACGACGCGCTCATGGGCATCACCCACGTGCTGCGCGGCGAGGACCTGCTCTCGTCCACTCCGCGCCAGATCGCGCTCTACCGCGCCCTGCACGCGATCGGCGTCGCCCGGTACATGCCGGTGTTCGGCCACCTGCCCTACGTGATGGGCGAGGGCAACAAGAAGCTGTCCAAGCGCGATCCGCAGGCCAACCTGTTCCTGCACCGGGACAACGGCTTCATCCCGGAGGGCCTGCTGAACTACCTCGGCCTGCTGGGCTGGTCCCTCTCCGCGGACGAGGACATCTTCACCCCGCAGCAGTTCGTGGAGCACTTCGACGTGCACAAGGTGCTGGCCAACCCCGCCCGCTTCGACGAGAAGAAGGCGATCGCGATCAACGGCACGCACGTGCGCATGCTCGACGTGGCCGACTTCCGTGACCGTCTCGTGCCCTACCTGCACGCGGCCGGCCTCGTGGGCGAGCACCTGACGGAGCGGGAGATGGAGGTCCTCACCGCCGCGGCTCCGCTCGTGCAGGAGCGCGTGCAGCTGCTCGGCGAGGCCGTCGAGATGCTCGCCTTCCTCTTCACGGCGGATCGGGACGTCCGGACCGCCGAGGGCGCCCTCAAGGGCATGCCGGCGGACCTGGGCGCCGCCGTCGCCGCAGCTCGGGAGGCGCTGGCCGCCCTGCCCGAGGACGAGTTCACCACCGAGCGCATCGAGGCGGCGCTGCGGGCGGCCCTCATCGACGGCCTGGGCCTCAAGCCGCGCCAGGCGTTCGGCCCGGTGCGCGTCGCGGTGACCGGCCGCAAGGTGTCCCCGCCGCTCTTCGAGTCGCTCGAGATCCTGGGCCGGGACTCCGCGCTCGCCCGTCTGGACCGCTTCGCCGCGGAGCAGGGCCTGGACCAGGACCCGCCCGCCGACGCATGAGCCGGGGCGTGAGCGCGCCGCCGGCCTGGGACGCCGTCCTCTTTGACCTGGACGACACGCTGCTGGATCTGCGCTCCGCCCAGCACGCCGCGTTCGACGCGACGGTGCGTCGGCAGTGGGCCGGGGCCGCCGACGTCGACCCGGCGGTGCTGGCCGAGGCCACCGAGGCCTTCGCGTCCGACGCCGGCGGCCACTACGGGCGCTACGTGGCCGGGGAGCTGACGTTCGAGGAGCAGCGGCTGGCCCGCGTGGCCGACGCCCTGTGCACGCTCGGCGTGCCCGAGAACGCGGTGACCCCGCTCGACGGCCTGTGGACCACCGACTACGAAGAGGTGGTGCGCGGGCACTGGGCGCTGTTCCCCGCGACCGCCGACGTGCTCGCCGAGGTGCGGGGAACAGGCCGTGGCGTGGGGATCGTCACGAACAACGTGGAGACCTACCAGCGCGGCAAGGCCGACGCCCTCGGTCTGGAGTGGGTCGAGGTGCTGATCGGCTCGGATACGGCCGGGGCCCCGAAGCCGGACCCGGCCCCCTTCCTGGCCGGCTGCTCCCGCCTGGGCGCGGACCCGGGACGCACCCTCATGGTGGGGGACAGCCTGCGTCACGACGTCGAGGGGGCCCGGTCGGCGGGGCTCGTCCCGGTGTGGATGAGCCCCGACGCCCCCGCCCACGGCGGGGCGGAGGAGCCGCTCTGGGACGAGGAGCACGCGTGCTGGCGGATGCGGGCGATCGGCGGGCTGCGGACCTGGCTGGCGGCCTGATCCGCCGATTTTGCACACGCCGCCCGGAGGGTGTAGAGTTCTTACTCGTTGCCGGAGAGATCCGGGAACACCGCGCTCATGAATATGATGCACATCGGTCAGGCATGCTTGACCGACAGTGGGGTATGGTGTAATTGGCAACACAACGGTTTCTGGTACCGTCATTCTAGGTTCGAGTCCTGGTACCCCAGCGAGTCTTCGGACTCAATGAACGCGCACGGGCGGAGACGCTCGGACGTGGCGCACGGCCCCATCGTATAGCGGCCTAGTACGCCGCCCTCTCACGGCGGTAACGCGGGTTCAAATCCCGCTGGGGTCACGCAGTCGCCGCCCGGTCCTCGGACCGGAACGGCACGGGCGGATGAACGCATCCGCCACCTGAACAGGAGACGCAGGCGCAGAAGAAGGTCTCCACGGCATCGCTTCCGCACACGCGGACAGCGCGCTCGGCCCCATCGTATAGCGGCCTAGTACGCCGCCCTCTCACGGCGGTAACGCGGGTTCAAATCCCGCTGGGGTCACCCGAGTGACAGGAGGCCCGGTCCCTGCGGACCGGGCTTCCGTCGTCTCCGTCCGCCGGGCCGGCGGGATGGGCGGCCGGCGCGCGCCCGTGAGACGATGGCCCACGTGCCACACACGGATCAGAACGCCCCGGACCTCGGCGTCGACACGGCCGTCCGCCGCGTGCGCGAGCACCTCGCCGCGCTCGAGCTGCCCTTCGAGACCGTCACCGCGGGGCAGGACCGCGCCGAGCGCGAGCGCACCCTGCACCAGATCGACGACTACGTGCTGCCCCGCCTCGACTCGCTCGACGCGCCGCTGCTGGCCGTCGTGGGCGGCTCCACCGGTGCGGGCAAGTCCACGCTCGTGAACGCGCTCGTCGGCCACGAGGTCTCCCGCTCCTCCGCCCTGCGGCCCACCACGCGCCAGCCGCTGCTGCTGCACAACCCCGCCGACGCCCACTGGTTCACGGGCCCGCGGGTGCTGCCCGACCTCGCCCGCGTCAGCGTGCACCGCGACGCGGCCGCCGGCCCCGTCGAACCCGACCAGTCCGCGATGGACACGGTCGCGCTCGTGGCCGAGCCCGCACTGCCCTCGGGCATCGCCCTCGTGGACGCCCCGGACATCGACTCCGTGGCGGACCAGAACCGCGCGCTGGCCCGGCAGCTCCTCGAGGCCGCCGACCTGTGGATCTTCACGACGACGGCGCACCGCTACGCCGACGCCGTGCCCTGGCAGCTGCTGGACGAGGCCGCCGCCCGCGACATCACCGTGGCCGTCGTGCTCGGCCGCGTGCCCGAGGGCGCGGCGGAGGACATCACCCCGGACCTGCGGCGCATGCTCACCGAGCGTGGCCTCGCCGACGCCCGGATCCACGTGATCCCCGAGACCCGCTTCGACGAGCGCGGCCTGCTCCCGCAGGAGCACGTCGCAGGCCTGCGCGCGTGGCTCGAGACCCTCGCCGCCGACGCCCAGGCGCGCGGCGCCGTCGCCCGCCGGACCGTGGACGGCGTGCTGGGCCAGCTGGCCGCCCGCGTCGCCGACCTGGCCCGCGCCGAGGAGGAGCAGCGGCACGCCGCGGACCTGCTCGCCCGGATCGTGGGGGACTCCACGGACCAGGCCGTCGGCCGGGTCCATGAGGCCACCTCGGACGGCACGCTGCTGCGCGGCGAGGTGCTCTCCCGCTGGCAGGACTTCGTCGGCACGGGGGAGTTCTTCCGCGGCGTCGAGACCACGATCGGCCGGCTGCGGGACCGCCTCGGCGCCCTCGTGCGCGGGCGCCCGGCCCCGCCCGAAGAGGTCGAGTCCGCACTGGAGACCGGCCTGCACGCCGTGATGGTCGAGGCGGCCGCCGCGGCCGCCGAGCAGATCGAGCGACGCTGGGCGTCCGAGCCGGCGGGCCGGGCCCTCGTGGCCGGGCGCGACCTGGGCGCCCTGACGCCGGACGCGTCGGCGCGGGCGGCCGACGTCGTGCGGGACTGGCAGACGGACGTGCTGGCGCTGATCCAGGAGGAGGGCGCGGGCAAGCGCACGCGCGCCCGCCTGGCGGCCACCGGCGTGAACGGCGCGGCCGTGGCCCTCATGATCATCTCGTTCGCCTCCACCGGCGGACTCGCGGGCATCGAGGTCGGCATCGCCGGCGGCGCCGCCGTCGTCGGTCAGAAGCTGCTCGAGTCGATCTTCGGCGAGGACGCCGTGCGCCGCATGGCCCGGCGGGCCGATGAGCTGCTCGAGCGCCGCGTGCGGGCCTTCCTCGAGACCGTGCTCGCGGACCGCTTCCTGCCGCTGCTCCACCTCGAACGCGAGCCGCAGGCCACCGAGGAGCTGCGCGCCCTCGTGCCGGTGCTGCGCCGCGGGGTGGCCGCCGGCGTCGACGGCCCGACCGGGCCCGAGCACGCCCCGTCCGCCGCCGAGGCGGGGGAGGAGCCCCGATGAGCCGCCGCGACACCCCCGCCC
>NZ_JABFAX010000015.1:236803-256428 GCF_017168395.1 Micrococcus sp. KRD128
CAGTTCGGCGGCCTCGCCCCCCGCCTGGACGCCCTCGGCGAGGCCGCCGAACTGGCCGCGGGCCGCCTGCCCGAGGACGTCGTGGCCGGGGCCGACGCCGCCGTGCGCGCGGCCGGGGAGCGCCAGGCACTCTCCGCCGAGCACACCGTGGTCGGGTTCTTCGGGGCAACGGGCTCCGGCAAGTCCTCCCTGTTCAACGCGCTCACCGGCCGCGACCTGGCCCGCGTGGCCGCCACCCGGCCCACCACGTCCGAACCGCTCGCCGCGGTCTGGGGCGTGGGCCGGGGACAGGGGCTGGACCCGGACGCGGAGCACGGCGACGGCACCGGCGAGGGCGGCGGCGCGGCCGCCCTGCTCGACTGGCTCGGCGTGCGCCGCCGCCACCTGCTGGACGAGGCGCCCGTGCTCGACGACGGCCGCCCCGGCTTCCTCGGCGTCGGCCGCCGTGACGGCGCCGACGCCACCGGCCTGATCCTGCTGGACCTGCCGGACATCGACTCGGTCGAGCGGGGCAACCGCGAGATCACCTCCCGGCTGGCCGGCCACGTGGACGTGCTGGTGTGGGTCGTGGACCCGGAGAAGTACGCGGACGCCGTGCTGCACCGCGAGTTCCTGGCGACCATGGGCTCGCACGCGGCCGTCACCCTCGTGCTGCTCAACCAGGTGGACCGGCTCTCGGTGCGTGACCGGGACGTCGTGCTGGCCTCGCTGCGCCGGATGCTCTCGGGGCACGGCCTCGGCGACGTCCGGGTGCTGCCCGTGTCCGCGCGCACGGGGGAGGGCCTGGAGGAGGTCGGCCGGCAGGTCGCGGCGATCGTCGCCCAGCGCGGCGCGGCCGCCGAGCGCCTGGGCGCGGACGTCGCGGCCCGTGCCGCGGACCTCGCCGCCGCCTCGGGCGAGGGCGAGCCGGCCGGTGTCGGCCCCGGGGACGAGCAGCGGCTCGGGCGCGAGCTGGCCGTGGCCGGCGGTGTGCCGGCCGTCGTCCGGGCGGTCGAGGGCTCGTACCGGCTGCGCTCGGCCAAGCGCACCAGCTGGCCCGTGCTGCGCTGGATGCACTCCTTCCGCGCGGACCCCCTGCGGCGCCTGCACCTGATGCCTGAGAGCGCCGCGCCTCGCCGCGACCGGGACGAGGTCGCCCGCGACCCCGCGCTGCACCGCACCTCCCTGCCCGAGCGCTCGGGCACCCAGCGGGCCGTCGTCGACGGCGCGGTCCGCACGCTGGCCGCCGCGGCCGGCGCGGGGGCCTCCGAGCCGTGGGCCGCCGCCATCCGCCACGCGGGCCGGGAGCACGCCGAGGAGCTCCCCGGCGCCGTGGACCAGGCGATCGCCGCCACCGACCTCGGGGCCGGTCGGGGCAGCTGGTGGCACCCCGTGCTCGACATGCTGCAGTGGCTCGCCCTCCTCACCGCCGTCGTCGGCGCCGGCTGGCTGGGCGTCCTCGCCCTGGCCGGATACCTGCAGTTCCCCCTGCCGCCCGCGCCCACGGTCGAGGGCTTCCCCCTCCCGACCCTGCTGCTCGTCGGCGGCCTCGCGCTCGGCGTGCTGCTGGCCCTGCTGGCGATCCCCCTGACCCGGTGGACCGCCGCGGCGCGGGGACGCCGCGCGCGCCGCCGCCTCGAGGAGGCGACCACCGACGTCGGCCGGCGGCTCGTCGTCGACCCGGTGCGCGCCGAGGTGGACCGCTTCCACGCCTTCCGCGACGCCCTCGCCCGGGCCTCCGGCGTCCCGGTCCGGCGGGGCCGCCGATGACGATGCGCGACCCCGCGGCTGCGGCGGGGGCGACCGTCGGCGACCTCACGGAGGCCGAGCTGCTCGAGGTCGTCCTGACCGGGCTCGCCCCCGCCGTCCGGGACGGCCACTGGCCCGCCGGCACCGTCGCCCCGGGCGACGACGCCGCCCTCGTGCCCGCGCCCCGCGGCGGGACGCTCATCTCCACGGACGCGATGGGGGAGGGCACGGACTTCCTGCACCGCTGGCCCGCCGGTCCCCGCACCCGCGGCCACGACGCCGGCTGGAAGGCCGTCGCCCAGAACCTCTCGGACGTCAACGCGATGGGCGGGACCGCCTCCGCGCTCGTCACCGCCCTCACCCTGCCGCCGACGACGCCGGTCGCCTGGGTGCGGTCGTTCGCCGCGGGCATCGTGGGCGCGGTGCGTCACCTCGGCGCGCCGGACTGCCGGGTGGCCGGGGGCGACCTGGGCACCGGCGGACGGGTCCACGCCGCAGTGACGGTGCTCGGGGACCCGCACCCCGGCGGCGTGCTGCGCCGCACGCCGGCCGCGGCGGACCGGGACCGCGTGCTCGCCGAGGGCGCCGACCTCGTCCATGCCCAGGCGGTGCCGGACGGTCCCCGGGCCGCCGCGCCTTCGGGGCCGGGGTGGGCCGCCGCCGGGCTCACCCTGCTGCTTACCGACCGCGCGGAGCTGGAGCGACGGGCGGACGCCCTCCCCGCCGCCGACCGGCCGTCACCGCGGGAGCTCGCCCGCGCCGTCCGCGCCCAGCTGCGACCCCGCCCGCCGCTGGCCCTCGGGCCCGCCGCGGTGACGGCCGGCCTGCTCACCCTCATGGACGTCTCCGACGGCCTGGGCAAGGACGCGCACCGCATGGCGGCCGCCACCGGCGGGGCCGGCCCCGCGCCGGCACCGTGGCTGGACGAGGCCTGGCTGGCGGAGGCCGCCGCACCCCTGCGCCGCGTGGCCGCCCTGGCCGGGACGAGCCCGGAGGCGCTCGTGACCGGCGGGGGCGAGGACTACGGCCTCCTGGGGCTGGCGTGGCCCGAGACCGAGCTGCCCCGGGGGTTCACGCGGATCGGCCGGCTCGTGCCGGACGGGGCCCGGCCGCCGGCCGGGCACCGGCCCCTGTCCGAGTCCGGCTGGGACCCGTTCGCCGGCTGAACGCCCGGGCCGGGGTCCGCGGGCGGGTCAGGCCGCGCGGAGGAGTCGCTCCGGGTCGAAGCGGTGGCCGAGGCCGATGACGTCCCACCCGTGCTCGCGCCACGCGGCGGCGTCCAGGACGTTGCGCCCGTCGATCAGCAGGCGGGAGGCCACGCGTGCGCCCACGGCGTCCGGATCCATCTCGCGGAACTGGCGCCACTCGGTCAGCAGCAGGGTCAGCTCGGCGCCGTCCACGGCCGCCTCGAGAGAGTCCACGTAGTCGAGCCGCGGGAAGCGGGCGGCCGCGTTGGCGTTGCCCTCGGGGTCGTACACCCGGACGTCGGCGCCGGCCGTGTAGAGACGGTTGGCGACGTCGAGGGCGGGGGAGTCCCGGACGTCGTCGGAGTCCGGCTTGAACGTGACGCCCAGCACGGCGATCCGCGTGCCGTTGAGCACCTGCACGCTCGCGGGGGTGGGGGCGGTCCCGGAAGCGTCGGCCCGGCGGACGCGGCCGTCGCGAGCCGCGGAGAGCACCTGCACCGCCAGGTCCACCACGCGGTCACGGCGGCGCAGGTTGATGTCGTCCACCTCCGCCAGGAACCGCATGGTCCGGTCCAGGCCCAGCTCGGAGACGCGGGCCTGGAGCGCGCGGATGTCCTTGGGCAGGCAGCCGCCCCCGAAGCCCACGCCCGCGTTGAGGAACCGGCGTCCGATCCGCGCGTCGTGGCCGATCGCGTCCGCGAGGGTGCCGATGTCCCCGCCCACGTTCTCGGTGATCTCCGAGAACGCGTTGATGAACGAGATCTTCGTGGCCAGGAAGGCGTTGGCGGCCACCTTCACCAGCTCGGCCGTCTCGAGGTCCGTGCTGATCCACGGGGTGTCGGCCGCGAGCTGCCGCGCGTAGACGCGGCGCAGGATGCCCTCGGCGCGGGGCCCGTGCGTGCCGATGACGAGGCGGTCCGGGGTGAGCGTGTCCCTCACGGCGAAGCCCTCCCGCAGGAACTCGGGGTTCCAGGCGAGCTCGACCTCGCCCGGCAGTCCGGCCTCGGCGCGCACGGTGTGCACGAGCTCGGCCAGGCGACGCGCGGTGCCCACGGGCACGGTCGACTTGCCGACGATCAGCGCGTCGCGGTCGATCGCCGCGGCGAGGGAGGCGACGGCGGCGTCCACGTAGCTCAGGTCCGCCGCGGTCTCGCCCACCTTCTGCGGGGTGCCGACGCCGATGAAGTGGACGTCCGCCCAGCGGGCCGCCTCCGCGACGTCGGTGGTGAAGCGCAGCCGCCCGGAGGCGACGTGGGTGCGCAGCAGCTCGGGCAGGCCGGGTTCGTGGAAGGGCACCTCGCCGCGGGCCAGACGCTCGATCTTGGCCGGGTCCACGTCCACGCCGAGCACCTCGAAGCCCAGCTCGGCCATGCAGGCGGCGTGCGTGGCGCCCAGATAGCCCGTGCCGATCACGGACAGCCGCGGCGCGGCCTCCTGCTCGGCGGGGGCGGCGGGCGCGGTCGTCTCGGTCACGGCGGACTCCTCGAGGGTGCGGGGGACGGCGGTCGGGGACCTGGCCGACGCTAGGCCCCGCGGGTGAACGCGGGAAGAACGGGGTGTCTCTGCGGCGCATCCCGTCGGTGGCGCGGGCGGGCCTCAGGCCTCGCCGGCGCGGATGAGCTCGGTGAGCCGCGTCGCGGCGGAGACGACGGCGTCCGCGTGCAGCCGGCCCGGCTGGCGGGAGAGCCGCTCGAGGGGGCCGGAGATCGAGACCGCCGCGATGACGCGGCCGCTGGGACCGCGCACCGGCGCCGACACCGAGGCGACCCCTGGCTCGCGCTCGGCCAGGGACTGGGCCCAGCCGCGGCGCCGCACCGCCGCGAGGACGGTGGGTGTGAACACGGCGCCGGCCAGCCCCTCGACGAGCCGCTCGTGGTCCTCCCAGGCCAGGAGCACCTGCGCGGCGGAGCCGGCCTTCATGGACATGCGGGCGCCCACGGGGATGGTGTCGCGCAGGCCCCAGGGCCGCTCCGCGCTGGCCACGCACACGCGGGAGTCCGCCTGCCGACGGAACACCTGGGCGCTCTCTCCCGTGGCGTCGCGCAGCCACAGCAGCACCGGGCCGGAGGCCGTGGTGAGCCGGTCCTCGCCGGCGGCGGAGGCGAGCTCGGCCAGGCGGGTGCCCAGCACGTAGCGGCCCTGCAGGTCCTTGCCCACCATGCGGTGGTGCGTGAGGGCGGCCGCGAGCCGGTGCAGCGTGGGCCGCGCGATCCCGGTGGCGGTGACGAGCTGGGCGAGCGTGGCCGGGCCGGACTCGAGCGCGTCGAGGATCGCCACCGACTTGTCCACCACGCCGACGCCGCTGGGATGCCGGTGGAGCGAGGGGCCGATGAGGTCGTCCTCGGTGGGCGGGCGCACGGGCTCGGTGGTCATGGGGTGATCGTAGTCGTCTCACTGCTCGGACGGACCGGGGGTGTCGGTGTGCGTCGCATGTGACCGGGCCGGCCGGGGCCAGGTCCGGCATGTGAGACGAAATCTCACGATATGGAATATCGCGCCGCGTGGTCGAGAACGGCCCCGCCGCGCCCCACAGTGGTCCGTGAGCACCGGCGCCCCGCGCCGGGCGACGACCGACAGGTGCGTGAGCAGGAAGGTGCGGCACATGACGACGGCGACGACGCGGCCCAGGACGCTGGCCGAGAAGGTCTGGGACGAACACGTGGTGGTGCGTGGCGAGGGCGAGGGCGCCTCCCGCACCCCCGACCTGCTCTACATCGACCTGCACCTCGTGCACGAGGTGACGAGCCCGCAGGCCTTCGAGGGGCTGCGTCTGGCCGGGCGTCCGGTGCGCCGGCCCGACCTGACCATCGCCACGGAGGACCACAACACCCCGACGCTGGACATCGACCAGCCGATCGCGGATGCCACCTCGCGCACGCAGATCGAGACCCTGCGGGCCAACTGCGCCGAGTTCGGCGTCCGCCTGCACCCGTTGGGCGACGCCGAGCAGGGCATCGTCCACGTCGTCGGCCCCCAGCTGGGTCTGACCCAGCCCGGCCTCACCGTGGTCTGCGGCGATTCCCACACCTCCACCCACGGCGCGTTCGGCGCCCTGGCGTTCGGCATCGGCACCTCCGAGGTCGAGCACGTCCTGGCCACCCAGACCCTGCCGCTGAAGCCCTTCAAGACCATGGCGGTCACCGTGGACGGCACGCTGCGCCCGGGTGTGACGGCCAAGGACATCATCCTCGCGGTCATCGCGAAGATCGGCACGGGCGGGGGCCAGGGCTTCGTGCTCGAGTACCGCGGTGAGGCCATCCGGAACCTCTCCATGGAGGGCCGGATGACCATCTGCAACATGTCCATCGAGGCCGGCGCCCGCGCCGGCATGGTCGCCCCGGACGAGACCACCTTCGCCTACCTGAAGGGCCGTCCCCATGCCCCCGAGGGCGACGACTGGGATGCCGCCGTCGAGCACTGGCGCACCCTCGCCACGGACGAGGGTGCCGAGTTCGACGCCGAGGTGGTCATCGACGCGGACACGCTGGAGCCGTTCGTCACGTGGGGCACCAACCCGGGGCAGGGCGTGAGCCTGAACGACACCGTCCCCGCGCCCGAGGACTTCGCCGACCCGGTGGCCCAGGAGGCGGCCCGCAAGGCACTGTCCTACATGGACCTGGCCCCCGGCACCCCGATGAAACAGGTCGAGGTCGACACCGTGTTCATGGGCTCGTGCACCAACTCCCGCATCGAGGACCTGCGGGCGTTCGCCGAGGTCGTCCGGGGCCGACGCAAGGCCGAGGGGCTGCGCGTCATGGTCGTGCCGGGCTCGGCGCGCGTGCGTCTGCAGGCCATGGACGAGGGCCTGGACAGGGTGTTCGAGGACTTCGGGGCCGAGTGGCGGTTCGCCGGCTGCTCCATGTGCCTGGGCATGAACCCGGACCAGCTCTCCCCGGGGGAGCGCTGCGCGTCCACCTCCAACCGCAACTTCGAGGGCCGGCAGGGCAAGGGCGGGCGCACCCACCTGGTGTCCCCGGTGGTCGCCGCGGCCACCGCCGTGCTGGGCCGCCTCGCCAGCCCGTCCGACCTGCCCGCCCTCACCCCCCAGGAGGCCTGAGCCATGGAGAAGTTCACCACCCACACCGGCGTCGGCGTGCCGCTGCGCGCCTCGAACGTGGACACGGACCAGATCATCCCGGCCGTGTACCTCAAGCGGATCTCCCGCACGGGCTTCGAGGACGCCCTGTTCGCCGGCTGGCGCCAGGACCCCGACTTCATCCTGAACACCGAGCCGTTCAGCGGAGGCACCGTGCTCGTGGCGGGCTCGGACTTCGGCACCGGCTCCTCGCGCGAACACGCCGTGTGGGCGCTCAAGGACTACGGCTTCCGCGCCGTGATCTCCCCGCGCTTCGCGGACATCTTCCGCGGCAACTCCGCCAAACAGGGGCTCGTCGCGGCCCAGGTGGAGCAGGAGGACGTCGAGCGCATCTGGAAGGAGCTGGAGAACCGTCCCGGGACCCCGGTCACCGTGGACCTCGTCACACGCACCGTCGAGTGCGGGGATGTGACCGCCCCCTTCCAGATCGACGACGACACCCGTCACCGGCTGCTCGAGGGCCTGGACGACATCGCCGTCACCCTGGGGCACCAGGCCGAGATCGACGCCTACGAGGCGGACCGCCCCGCGTACAAGCCCACCACCCTGCCGGCCCGCACGGCCGGCTGACCGGCCGCCGCCGGGAGCGCACCATTGCCGCGCGTGCCCGGCGACGCCCTATGCTGGGAGGCGATTCCGGGACCGCCCGCCGCACACGGCGGGCGGTCCCGTTCAGAGACCTCCCCGCTCCGGCGGAGTGGCCGAGACCGTGGCCCTGCGGCCGCGCTGAGGAAGGACGCGCATGGCGAAGCTCTTGACCATCCATGGCGGCAAGCCGCTGACCGGTGAGGTGACCGTGCGCGGCGCCAAGAACCTGGTGCCCAAGGCCATGGTGGCCGCCCTGCTCGGCAACTCGCCGTCCGTGCTCCGGAACATCCCCGAGATCAAGGACGTGGACGTCGTCAGCTCCCTCCTCGAGATCCACGGCGTGTCCGTGGAGTGGGACAAGGAGACCGGGCGGATCACGATGGACCCGGCCGGGGTGAAGTCGGCCCTGACCGCCGAGATCGACGCCCACGCCGGCGACTCGCGCATCCCGATCCTCTTCTGCGGCCCGCTCATGCACGCGATCGGGGAGGCCTTCATCCCCGACCTCGGCGGCTGCAAGATCGGCGACCGCCCGATCGACTACCACCTGGCCGTGCTGCGCAACTTCGGCGCCGTCGTGGACAAGCGCCCGGGCGGCATCTCCATCTCCGCCCCCAAGGGCCTGCACGGCGCCAAGCTCGAGCTGCCGTACCCCTCCGTCGGAGCCACCGAGCAGGTGCTGCTGACCGCTGTGAAGGCCGAGGGCATCACCGAGCTCAAGGGCGCCGCCGTCGAGCCGGAGATCCACGACCTCATCGCCGTCCTGCAGAAGATGGGCGCGATCATCACCGTGCAGACGGACCGCACCATCCGCATCGAGGGCGTGAGCGAGATGCGCGGCTACAACCACATCGCGCTGCCCGACCGCAACGAGTCCGCCTCGTGGGCCTCCGCCGCCCTGGCCACCCGGGGGGACATCTACGTCCGCGGCGCCGAGCAGCGCGACCTGACGGCGTTCCTGAACACCTACCGCAAGATCGGCGGCGAGTTCGACGTCGTCGACGACGGCATCCGGTTCTGGCACGCCGGCGGCGATCTCAACCCGCTCGTGCTCGAGACGGACGTGCACCCCGGCTTCATGACCGACTGGCAGCAGCCCCTCGTGGTGGCGCTGACCCAGGCCAAGGGGGTCTCCATCGTGCACGAGACCGTGTACGAGAACCGCTTCGGCTTCACCGACGCCCTCGTGCGGATGGGCGCCTCCATCCAGCTGCACCGCGAGTGCCTCGGCTCCGTGCCGTGCCGCTTCGGTCAGCGCAACTTCCTGCACTCGGCCGTGATCTCCGGCCCGACGCCGCTGCACGGCGTCGAGTTCGACATCCCGGACCTGCGCGGCGGCTTCTCCCACCTGATCGCCGCCCTCACCGCCGAGGGCACCTCCACGGCGACGGGCCTGGAGATCATCAACCGCGGCTACGAGCACTTCATGGCGAAGCTCGAGGGCCTCGGCGCCGACGTCGAGCTGACCGAACGCGACCGGTGAGCGGCGTGGACGCGCAGAGCCCTGCCGCCGCGGGGGGTCGTCCGACGCGTACCGCGCGGGCCCCCTACGTGATCCCGGGGGTGATCGTGCGACCGGCGATGCGGGCCCTCGTCCGCCAGGTGTGGGAGGGGACCGAGCACCTGCCCGAGACCGGCGCGATCCTCGCCGTCAACCACATCTCGGAGGTGGACCCGCTCTCCGTGGCCCACATGGTCTACAACCAGGGCCTGCTGCCGACCTTCCTCGCCAAGGCCGAGCTCTGGAAGGTGCCCGTGCTCAAGCAGGTCCTCGAGGCCACCCGCATGATCCCGGTCGAGCGCACCCGCGACGGCGGCCGCTCGCTCGCCGCCGCCCGCGAGGCCGTCGCCACGGGCCGGGCGATCATCGTCTACCCGGAGGGCACCGTCACCCGCGATCCCGACGGCTGGCCCATGGCCGGGCGCAACGGGGCCGTGCGCCTCGCCCTGCAGACCGGCGCCCCGCTCATCCCCGTCGGTCAGTGGGGCATCCAGGAACTGCTGCCGTACGGCGGCCGCTCCCTCCGCGTCCTCCCACGCAAGACCGCCCGGATCCGGGTCGGCGCGCCCGTCGACCTCGCGGACCTGCGGGACCGCCCCGTGACGGCGGCGACCCTGCGCGAGGGCACCGGCCGCATGATGGCCGCGATCACCGACCTGGTCGCCGAGCTGCGCGGAGAACCGGCCCCGGAGGGCCGCTGGGATCCCACGACCGGAGCGCGGGTGATCGGGGCATGAGCGATCCGCGCACCGTCGCCGTCCTCGGGGCCGGCAGCTGGGGGTCGGCCTTCGCCCGCGTCCTGGGCCTGAGCACCAGCCCCGAGTCCGCCCGCGCGTCCGAGATCGTGATGTGGTCCCGGCGGGCCGAGGTCGCCGAGGCCATCACCGAGCGACACGAGAACCCCGAGTACCTGCCCGGCATCACCCTGCCCACCTGCGTGCGCGCCGTCACCGACGCCGCCGAGGCGGTCCGGGGCGCCGGCGTCGTGGTGGTGGCCGTGCCCGCGCAGCACGTGCGCGAGACGCTGCGCACCGTGCGCGCCGACCTGGCCCCGGACGCCGTCGTGGTCTCCCTCGTCAAGGGCCTCGAGCGCGGCACCGACGCGCGGATGTCGCAGGTCTGCGCGGAGGAGCTGGGCCTCAGCCCGGACCGGTTCGCGGTGGTCTCCGGACCCAACCTCGCCCTCGAGATCGCGCGCGGCGAGCCCACCGCCACGGTGGTCGCCTCGGCCTCGCGCGCGACGGCGGAGCGCATCGCCGCCCTCACAGCCGGCCGGACCTTCCGGCCCTACACGAACACGGACGTCGTGGGCGTGGAGATCGGCGGCGTGGTGAAGAACGTCATCGCGCTCGCCGTGGGCATCTGCGACGGGCAGGGGCTGGGGGACAACTCCAAGGCCTCCGTCATCACCCGGGGCCTGGCCGAGACCACCCGGCTGGCCGTCGCGCTCGGCGGCGACCCGGCCACCATGGCCGGGCTCGCCGGCCTGGGCGACCTCGTGGCCACGTGCGCCTCGCCCCTCTCCCGCAACCGCACGGCCGGCCGCCACATCGGCACCGGCCTCAGCGCGGAGGAGGCGGTGGCCGCCATGAGCCAGACGGCCGAGGGCATCAAGTCCGTCTCCGCCATCGTGCACGCCGCCCGCGCCCACGGTGTGGAGATGCCCATCAGCGAGCTGATGGACCGGGTGGTCACCGGGGACGTGGCCGTGGACCGCCTCGCCGAGCTGCTGCTCGCCCGTGACCTGAAGTCGGAAGGACGCACCGCATGACCGCCATCCCCGCCCCGGAGGCCGCTGCCGGCGCGCGTCCCCGCGTGCTCCTGCTCTTCGGCGGCCGCTCGAGCGAGCACCCCATCAGCTGCGTGACCGCGGCGGGTGTGCTGCACGCGGCCGACCGTCAGCGCTGGGACGTCGTGCCGGTGGGCGTGGCCCGCTCCGGCCTGTGGTCGCACGATGAGCTGGACGTGGCCTCGTTCCGCCTGGACGGCGGCGCCCTGCCGGAGGTGCCGGAGCCCGAGGCCCCGGTGAGCCTGCGCGCCCTGCCGGACGGCACCGTCGAGCTGACCGCGGCCGACGGCTCCTCGCTGGGCCCGGTGGATGTCGTGTTCCCGCTGCTACACGGCCCCTGGGGCGAGGACGGCACCCTCCAGGGCATGTTCGAGTCGCTGGGTCTGCCCTACGTGGGCTGCGGCGTGCTCGCCTCCGCGGTCGGCATGGACAAGCACTTCATGAAGGTCGCCTTCCAGGCCGCCGGCCTCGAGGTCGGCCCGTGGGAGACCATCACCGCCCGCGACTGGGCGCGCGATCCGGAGGCGGCCCTCGCCCGCGCCGGGGCGCTCGCCTACCCGCTGTTCGTCAAGCCCGCCCGCGCCGGCTCGTCCTTCGGCATCACCCGCGTCACCGAGCCCGCGGGTCTGCGCGCCGCCGTCGAGGAGGCCCGTCGCTTCGACCCCAAGGTCGTGGTGGAGGCGGGCATCGTCGGCCGCGAGATCGAGTGCGCCGTCCTCGACGGGCACGGCGCCGCCGCCCCGCGCGCCTCGCTGCCGGGGGAGATCGTCGTGGCCCACGACGAGGGCGAGACGCAGTTCTACGACTTCGAGTCGAAGTACCAGGACACCGGCAGCACCCAGCTGTCTTGCCCGGCCGAGCTGCCGGGGGAGGAGATCGAGCGGCTGCGCGCCCTGGCGATCCGCGCCTTCGAGGCCGTGGACGGGTCCGGCCTGGGCCGCTGCGACTTCTTCTTCACCCCGGACGGGCGCTGGGTGGTCAACGAGATCAACACCATGCCGGGCTTCACGCCCATCAGCATGTACCCGGCCATGTGGGAGCGGATGGGCCTGTCCTACGACGATCTGATCTCGGAGCTGCTGGACCTCGCCCTCGAGCGGGGCGTCGGCCTGCACTGACGCGGCCCGCGGCCGGCCCGCGCCGGTCTCAGCCGACGGGTGTGGCGTCCTGCACGCTGACGCAGCCGCCGCTGGGCTCGATCTGCGCGACCGCCGAGGACAGGCCCACCATCACGGTGTCCGAGCTGGCCTGGTCCTTGCCGAACAGCACCTCCACGGCCGGGTCACGGCCGTAGGTGGTGATCCGCCAGTTCTCGTCCTCGTCCCGGATGACCCAGTCGATCCCGTCCACGGAGATGCAGCGGTCCGTGGTGGGGCCGGGGACCTCGGCGCCGCAGCGCAGGACGACGGCGGCCGGGTCACCCCACACGGCCGTCGCCTGGCTGTCGGTGGGGCGCAGGTCGAGGTCGCCCAGGGCGTCGGGCATGGCCACCATGGCCGGGGCACACGCCGGGTCAGCGGCGTGGGGCGCGGCCTCCACCGTGGCCACCCGTCCGGTGCAGGCCGTGGCGCCGAGGGCGATCGCGGTCAGGAGGGGCACGAGACGACGCAAACGGCGGGATTCCATCCGCCCAGGATACGTGCGGCGCCGGGACCCGCGGGGGCCCGTGCCCTAGCATGGGCGGGACCGTTCCCGTCCCCGCCTCAGGAGCCCACGTGAGCAGCACCGCGGACCCCCGCCCCCGCCCCCCGCAGGAGGACGTCGCCGTCGGGCGGCGCCGTCGTCGTCGCCGCCCGTGGCTGATCGCCCTGGCGGTGGTGCTCGTGGCGCTGCTGGCCGTGGGCATCGCGGCGGCGGTGTACGTCGGCGGGATCGCCCGGATCATCGACCAGGACACCCAGCGCTTCGACGGCGGCGCGTTCCCCGCCGAGTCGGGCCGCCCGGGCGCCGCGGGGGCGTCCGCCCAGCAGCCCACCGCGCCGCCGCCCGGCATGGACGCGGACCAGGCCGCCGAGGGCGCCCAGGGCCCCGTCGCCCCGGACACGGACGAGAAGGCGGACGAGCAGGCACTCGACGTGCTGCTCGTCGGCGAGGACGCGGGCGCGGAGGGCCGTGACTCCGCCGGCCGGTCGGACACCCTCATGTGGGTCCACGTGCCCGGGGACCGCAGCGAGATCCAGGTCATGTCCATCATGCGCGACATGTGGGTGCCGATCCCGGGACACGGGGACCACAAGGTCAACGCCGCCTACCAGTACGGCGGCATCCCGCTGACGGTGGCCACCGCGGAGAACATGTTCCAGGCACGCGTGGACCACGTGATCGCCGTGGACCTCGCCGGCTTCAAGGGCCTCGTGGACGCCCTGGGCGGCGTCAGCGTGGACAACCCCAGCGCCTTCGTCTCGACCGGCGGCATCGACTTCCCCGCGGGCACCGTGCAGATGGACGGGGACAAGGCCCTGGCCTACGCGCGGGAGCGGTACAACCTGCCGCGCAGCGACTTCGACCGTGTGGAGAACCAGCAACGCCTGGTCAAGGCCATCGTGGCCGCGTTCCTCTCCCGCGACACCCTCTCGGACCCGAGCCGCGTGCAGGCCGCCGTCGAGGAGTTCGCCCCCTTCCTGACCCTCGACGACGAGCTCGACTCGAGCACCCTCGCGAACCTGGCGTGGTCCCTGCGCGACGCGCGCGACGCCCCGATCGTGACCAGCACGGTGCCGTCCGTGGGCGTGGGCTACACGGACACCGGCGAGGACGTCGTGTGGCCGGACTGGGCGGCGATCGCCCGCCTGGGCGAGGGCATCCGCACCGGCACCCTGGGGGAGGCCGTCGCGCAGTGAGCACGCCGTCCCGGCCGTCACTGGTACGGCACTGGCTCGCGCTCGCGGAGGAGCTCGTGGGCCGGGCCGCGCCGCGACTCGACGCCCTGAACCTCTTCCCGGTCCCGGACGCGGACACGGGCACGAACATGCTCGCCACGCTGACGGCGGCCCGCACCGCGGCCGACGCCTGCCCCGCACAGGACGACGCCGGCGCCGTGCTCGCGCACGCGGGCGCGGCCGCGCTGGACTCGGCCCGGGGCAACTCGGGCATGCTGCTCGCGGTCGGCCTGGCAGGGATGGCTGAGCCCCTGCGCGGCCGGGAGCGCGTCGACGCGTTCGCCCTGGCGGCGGCGTTCGGAGCCGCCGACCGGGCCGCCCGGCAGGCCCTGTCGGATCCGCGCGAGGGGACGATCCTCACGGTGCTCTCCGCGGCCGCCCGCAGCCTCGCGCGCTCGTCCACCCAGGCCCCCGACACGCCCGCGGTGGCCGGCGACGCGGACCCGGCCGTGCGGCTCGGTCCGGCCGTGACCCTCATGCTGGCCGACTGCGTGCAGGCCGTGGAGGAGACCGAGTCGTTGCTCGCCCCGCTGACCCGGGCGCACGTCGTGGACGCCGGCGCCGTCGGGCTGCTCTGGGTGTTCGAGGCGCTGCGCGCCGTCGTCACGGGCACGCCCGTGGACGAGGAGCTGGCCACCGCCCTCCCCGGCTACGTCGAGGGCGCCCACGCCGCGGAGGGCGAGCCCGCCGCCGCGGCGGAGGCGCCGACCGAGGGGGCCGTCGAGGTGATGGGCACCCTGACGCTCACCCCGCTCGCCGCGGCCGAGCTGCGCCGACGGCTGACCGACGTGGGGGACGCCGTGATCCTCGCCCCCGTCGGGACCGCCCGTGACGCGCAGGGCCGGGTGCCGTGGCGGGTCCACGTGCACGTGCCCCGCGCCGAGGACGCGATCGGCCCCCTGCGGGCCGCCGGCGACGTCGAGGGCCTGGCCGTCACCGACCTGGCCGAGCCGTCGCACGGCGACGACGCCGCACCGGATGGGTGCCATGGCCGCTGAGGGCCCCGTCACCGACCTGCCCCTGTCCGAGGTGCTGGGCGGGAAGCTGCCCGCCCGCCTCGAGAAGGAGCTCGGGCTGACCACGGTCGGGGACCTGCTGGACCACGTGCCGCGCCGCTGGATCGAGCGCGGCGAGCTCACCCCCATCGCCGCCCTGCCGTACGACGCCGAGGTGACCGTCGTCGCCGTCGTGGAGTCGGTGACCACGCGGCGCATGCACAGCCGGCCCGGGTTCATCGTGGACGTCACCGTCGCTGACCCGTCCGTGGCCGGCGTGCCGGGGGCGAGCCTGTCCATGGCCTTCTTCAACGGCCACGACGCCCGCCGCCGCCTCGCCCCCGGGATGACCGCCATGTTCCAGGGCCGTACGACCGAGTACCGCGGCCGGATCACGCTGAACAACCCGGACTTCGCCCTCCTGGACGACGACGTCGCCCCGGGGGAGGTGGACGTGCGACCGGTCCCGCTCTACCGGGCCACGGGGAAGCTGCCGTCGTGGACGGTCCGCTCCGCCGTCGCCCGGGTGCTCGAGACCGTCGACCTGGGACGGATCCCCGAGCTGCTCACCGAGCGGATCCGCGCGGAGGCCGCCGCGGCGCTCGACCTGGACGCGCCGCTGCCGGGCACCGCCCAGGCATACCGGGACCTGCACGCCCCGCACGACGTCGCCGCCACCGGCCCGGCGCGGACCGCGCTCGCCCTGCGTGAGGCGCTGCTCGTCCAGGCCGCACTCGCCTGGCGCCGGGACCGGGAGCGGGCGGTGCCCGCCGTGCCCCGCCCGCCGCGGCCCGGCGGCCTGCTCGAGGCCCTCGACGCCCGCCTGCCGTTCGCGCTCACGCCCGGCCAGGTGGCGGTGGGGGAGCAGCTGTCCGCCGAGCTGGCCCGGGACGCCCCGATGAGCCGGCTGCTGCAGGGGGACGTGGGCGCGGGCAAGACGCTCGTGGCCCTCCGGGCGATGCTGCAGGTCGTGGATGCCGGTGGCCAGGCCGCCCTGGTGGCGCCCACCGAGGTGCTCGCCGCGCAGCACCACCGTGCCCTGCTGCGCCTGATGGGCCCCCTCGCCGAGGCCGGCACCCTCGGGGCCGGCGACGGCCCGGCCACGAGGGTCGCGCTGGTCACCGGCTCGCTCAAGACCGCCGCGCGCCGCGAGGCGCTGCTGGCCCTGGCCTCCGGCGAGGCCGGGATCGCCGTCGGGACGCACGCGCTGCTCTCCGAGAAGGTGGGCTTCGCCGAGCTGGCCCTGGCCGTCGTCGACGAGCAGCACCGCTTCGGCGTGGACCAGCGCGAGGCCCTGCGGCGGGCCAACCCCGGCACGCACCTGCTCGTCATGTCCGCCACGCCCATCCCGCGCTCCGTGGCGATGACGGTGTTCGGCGACCTGGACCTGTCGGTGCTCGAGGGGCTGCCGTCCGGGCGTCAGCCGGTCACCACGCACGTGGCGCGGATGGCCCACGGCCCGCGCGTGATCGGGCGCGTGTGGGAGCTGATCGCCGAGCACGTGGCGGCCGGCCACCAGGCGTTCGTGGTGTGCCCGCGCATCGACCCCGACGACGCCGACCCGGGTCACGCCAACGTGGAGGAGATGACACCCCGGCTGCGGAGTCTCCCGGCGCTGGCGGGGCTGCGGATCGACGCCGTGCACGGGCGCATGGACCAGGCCGAGCAGGACGCGGCGATGCAGGCCTTCGCGCGCGGGGAGACGGACGTGCTCGTGGCGACCACCGTCGTCGAGGTGGGCGTGGACGTGCCCAACGCGACGGTCATGGCGATCCTCGACGCCGACGACTTCGGCCTGTCCACCCTGCACCAGCTGCGCGGCCGCGTGGGCCGCGGACCCGGGGCGGCGGTCTGCCTGCTGGCCACGCGCCTGCCGGACGGGCACCCGTCGCTGCGCCGGCTCGAGGTCCTGGCCCAGGAGCAGGACGGCATGGGCATCGCGCAGGAGGACCTCGCCCAGCGCGGCGTCGGCGACGTGCTCGGCGCCGCCCAGTCTGGGCTGGCCTCGGGGTTGCACCATGTGGACGTCATTGCCGACGCCCCGCTGATCGCCGTGGCCGCCGACGCCGTCGCGCAGGTCATGGCGGCCGGCCCGGGGCTCTCCGCCCACCCGGCGCTCGCCGCCGAGGTGGCCCGCTGGGAGGCCGAGCACCTCACCGCCGCCGACTACCTCGAGAAGGGCTGAGCCATGTCCCGCATCATCGCCGGCGCGGCCGCCGGGCGGCCCCTGACCGCCGTCCCCGGCACCGGCACGCGCCCCACCACGGACCGCACCAAGGAGGCCCTGTTCTCCTGGCTCGAGGCCCGCGACTGGCTGGACGGGACGGCTGTGCTCGACCTCTACGCCGGCTCCGGCGCCCTGGGGTGCGAGGCCGCCAGCCGCGGAGCGGCATCGGTGCTGCTGGTCGAGCGGGACCGGAGGGCCGTGACCGCGTGCCGCGCGAACGCCGCGCTGGTCAACCGGGCGCGCGGGGCCGACGTCGTGCGCGTGCGCGCCGGGAGCGTGGAGCAGGCGCTCGCGGCGGAGGCCGCGCCCGTGGACCTGATCCTGGCCGACCCGCCGTACCCGGTGGCCGGCCCGCCGCTCGAGGCCGTGGTGGAGGCGGCGGCCGAGCGGCTCGCCCCGGGCGGGCTGCTCGTGCTCGAGCGGGCGGCCCGGGACGCGGCGCCGCGCCGGCCGCGCGGCCTCGAGGAGGTCGAGGTGCGCGTCTACGGCGAGACCGCCCTGTACCTCTGGCAGGACGAGCGCTGACCCCGCCCACCCGCTTTCGTTCGGGAAACGGCGGCGTGTCGGCCCGTTTTCGTTCGGGAAACGGCGGCGTCGTGGCCCGTTCTCACGCGGGAGACGGGAGGGCGGAACGGACTGTGCTCAGCACCGAACCGCGAGCACGGCGGCCGCCGTTTCCCGAACGAAAATGCTCTGGGGACCGCCGTTTCCCGAACGAAAGTGCTCCGGGGACCGCCGTTTCGTCAACGAAAGCGTCGGGGGTCAGGCCGCGCGCAGCCGCGGGGCCGCCTCGGCCAGGCGGCGCATCGCCTCGTCGATCGCATCCGGGGACTTGCAGAACGCCAGCCGCAGCCACGACCGCAGGTGGCCCCCGTCCGGGCGGCAGAGCGCGCCCACGGGGATGCCCGTGACGCCGGCCTCACGCGTCCACCGCACCGCGGCCTCGGCCGCGTCCGTCACACCCCACGGGGCCAGGTCCACGACGACGAAGTAGCCCGCCGCCGGGACGACCGGGTCCAGGCCCGCCTCCCGCAGGCCCGCCACGAGCCGATCCCGGGCGTCGCGGTACCGCTCGCGCTGGCCGGCGAGGTGCCGCTCGGCGTCGTCGGTGGGCAGGTAGGCACCCAGCGCGCGCTGGAAGGCGGGGCCGGAGGAGTAGGTGAGGAACTGCTTGACGGCGCGCGCAGCCCCGACGAGCTCGGCCGGGCCGTTGAGCCAGCCGACCTTCCACCCGGTGACCGCGAACGCCTTGCCCGCGCTGGAGACCGTCAGGGCGATGTCCTCGGCGTCCGCGACCGAGCGGAGGCTGACGTGCTCGCCCTCGTAGACGAGGTGGTCGTAGACCTCGTCCGAGAGCATCAGCACGCCCCGGGACCGGCACAGGGCCACGAGCTCCTCGAGCAGCTCCCGCGGATAGACCGCGCCCGTGGGGTTGTGCGGCGTGTTCACGATGAGCAGGCGCGTGCGGTCGGTGATCGCGTCCGCCACCCGCGCCGGATCCGGAAGGAAGTCCGGCGCCTCCACCGGCACGCTCACGTGCCGGGCGCCGGCCAGGGCGATCGTGGCGGCGTGCGAGTCGTAGAACGGCTCGACCGTGACGACCTCGTCGCCCGGGCGCACGAACGCCAGGACCGTCGCGGCGATGCCCTCGGTGGCACCCGTGGTGATCATGACCTGCGTGGCGGGGTCCTCCGTCACGCCCCAGTGGCGCCGGCGATGCTCTGCGACGGCCTGGCGCAGCGCGGGGTCGCCCGTGCCGGGGGCGTACTGGTTGGGGCCCGCCAGCAGGGCGTCGGCCGCCAGCCGCAGCAGCGTGTCGGGGCCGTCGGCGTCGGGGAAGCCCTGGCCGAGGTTCACGGCCCCGTGCTCGACGGCGAGGCCCGTCATCGTCTCGAACACGGTGGGCACGGGGCCGGCGTCGCCGAGCAGGCCCGCGGCCGCCGCCGTGCGACGCCACGGCGCGTCCACGTCGACGTCGTGCCGTGCCGATCCGGGGGTGGGCTGGGTTCCGTCCATGGCCGCACTGTACCCAGTGCCGCGGACCGCACCCGGCGGCGCATGCCGCGTCCAGCGCGACCGCGACGCGCCGGAGCCGGACCGGACGGGCGTCCGTCGCCGCTCGGCGCGGCCCCCGCTAGGCTGGCACCCATGCGTCGTGCCGTCTGCCCTGGTTCGTTCGATCCCCTCCACAAGGGGCACGTCGAGGTGATCGCGCGAGCCGCGAACCTCTTCGAGGAGGTGGTGGTCGCCGTGTCCTCGAACCCGGCCAAGACGTACCGCTTCAGCGTGGAGGAGCGCATCGCCATGATCGAGGCGACGGTGTCCTCCCTCGCCGGTGTCGCGGTCCGACCCATGGGCCCGGGCCTGCTGGCCGAGTTCTGCCGGCAGATCGGCGCGGACGCGATCGTCAAGGGGCTGCGCGGCGGCGCCGACCTCGAGTTCGAGGCCCCGATGGCCGCGATGAACCGCCACCTCACCGGGGTCGAGACGGTCTACCTCCCGGCCGACGCCCGGTACACCCACGTGTCCTCCTCGCTCATCAAGGAGGTCCATGGACTCGGCGGCGACGTCGCCGAGTTCGTCCCGGCCGCGGTCCTGCGCGGCCTCGCCAGCGGGGCCTGACCCCGCCCAGCCC
>NZ_JABFAX010000015.1:256528-286731 GCF_017168395.1 Micrococcus sp. KRD128
CCTCCCGCCCCCGCACCCGCAAGGCCGTCATCCCGGCCGCCGGCCTGGGCACCCGCTTCCTGCCGGCCACCAAGGCCATGCCGAAGGAGATGCTGCCGGTGGTGGACCGGCCGGCCATCGAATACGTGGTGACGGAGGCCCGGCGTGCGGGTCTGGCGGACGTGCTGATGATCACGGGCCGGAACAAGCGGGCCCTCGAGGACCACTTCGACCGCCATCCCGCGCTGGAGGCCGCGCTGGAGCACAAGGGCGACGCCAAGCGGCTCGCGCAGATCCACGAGTCGGACCTGGTGGGGGACATCCACTACGTCCGTCAGGGCGAGGCCCTCGGGCTCGGCCACGCGGTGAACTGCGCACGCCGCCACGTCGGCGAGGAGCCGTTCGCGGTCCTGCTGGGCGATGACATCATCGGGGACGGCGAGGCGCTGCTCGAGCGCATGATCGACGTGCAGCAGCGCCTCGGCGGCTCCGTGATCGCCCTCATGGAGGTCCCGGAGGAGGCCGTCTCGGCCTACGGCGTGGCCGCGGTGCAGGCCGTGCCGGGGGAGGGCGACGACGTCGTCCGCGTCACCGACCTCGTGGAGAAGCCGGCCCGCGAGGACGCCCCCTCCACCCTCGCGATCATCGGCCGCTACGTGCTGGCCCCGCAGGTGTTCGACGTGCTGGACGAGACCCCGCCCGGCCGCGGCGGGGAGATCCAGCTCACCGATGCGCTGCAGAGGCTGGCCACGGAGGACGGTGAGGGCCGCGGGGTGCACGCCGTCGTCTTCGACGGCCGCCGCTACGACACGGGGGACAAGCTCGGCTACCTGCAGGCGGTCATCGAGTTCGGGACGCGGCACGAGGACCTCGGGGCCGACCTGCGGGCCTGGCTCCGGGAGTTCACCGCCGGGCTCTGAGCCGGGCCGGCGACGCGCGGGCCGCCGTCGGCTTTGGCCGACGCGGACCCACCCGGTAGGATGGGCTGTCGGTCCGTCGTGGCTGGACCCGTGTCCAGGCCGCATCGCACCCCCGCAGAGGGCGTGCGGACGGGCCGTGTACCCCGCCGTCCCACCCGCCGAGAGGAGCGACCATGGACAGCATCCAGCACCACGGCGCCGACTCGCCGTGGGTGATCCCCGTGCGCGATCTGACGCGCGGGGCCGGAGTCCAGCGCGAGCTGACGGCCGAGTGGCCCGCCCCCGCGGGCGTCTCCACGCCGCTGCTGGGGATCCCCGAGGGGGACCCCGTCGAGCTGGACCTGCGTCTGGAGTCGGTGCACGAGGGTGTCCTCGTCACCGGCACCGCGGACGCGACCCTGAAGGGCGAGTGCGGCCGTTGCCTGCGCCCGCTGCACGAGGGGATCACCGTGGACCTGCAGGAGCTGTACCTCACCGGCACGTCCGAGGACGACGCCGGCGAGCAGCCGCTCGTGGTGCGCGAGACCGTGGACCTGGAACCCGTGTTCCGGGACGCCGTGGTCATCGCCCTTCCGTTCCAGCCGCTGTGCCGGCCGGACTGCGAGGGCCTGTGCGCCGACTGCGGCATCCGCCTCGAGGACGCGCCCGAGGGGCACGCCCACGAGCGCGTGGACCCGCGCTGGGCCGCCCTGGCCCACCTCGCGGGCACCTCAGAGACCTCCATCACCGAGACAGAAGAGAGATAGTCGTGGCAGTCCCGAAGCGGAAGATGTCCCGTGCCAACACCCGTGCCCGCCGGTCGCAGTGGAAGGCCACCGCGCCCACCCTGGTGAAGTCCGTCGAGAACGGTCGCGTCTCGTACCGCCTGCCCCATCAGGCCGAGCTGAAGACCGACGCCGCCGGCACCCCCCTGTTCTTCGAGTACAAGGGCCGCAAGGTCGCCGACGCCTGAGATGGCGTCCCCCTCGGCTCGCCGCGGGCCTGAGCCCGCGCCCGAGCCAGAAGAGCTGTTCGAGCGTCTCGGCGTGCACATCACCGCCGGGACGCTCGAACGTGCTCTGACGCACCGCTCGTTCGCCTATGAGCAGGGCGGGCTGCCCACCAACGAGCGCCTCGAGTTCCTCGGGGACTCGGTGCTGGGCTACGTGGTCACCGACCACATCTTCACGGTGTACCCGGACCTGGCCGAGGGCGACCTCGCGCGCCGCCGGGCCGCCGTCGTGTCCACGCGTGCCCTGGCGAAGGTGGCGCGCCGGATCGGCATCGGCCCGTTCGTGCGCCTGGGCACGGGGGAGCGCCGCACCGGCGGAGCGGACAAGGACTCGATCCTCGCCGACACCCTCGAGGCGCTCATCGGCGCCGTCTACGTGGACCACGGGGCCGTGGCCGCGGCCGCACTCGTGCACCGCCACGTGGTGCCGCTGCTGGACGAGCCGGACCTGCTGCGCGAGAGCACCGACTGGAAGACGGTCGTGGCCGAGGCCGCCAGCCGCCACGGTCTCGGCGCCGTCCGCTACGCGATCGAGGGGCAGGGCCCCGCGCACGACCCCCGCTACCGGGCCACCCTCGTGGTCGGCGAGCGCGAGTACGGCTCCGCCGTCGCCAGCTCCAAGAAGCAGGCCGAGCGGGACGCTGCGGCCGTCTCGTGGCCCGCCCTCGAGGCGGGCCTGCCGGCCGCGGGGCGCTGAGCCCGTGCCGGAGCTGCCCGAGGCCGAGGTCGTCCGGCGCGGCCTGGCCCGGTGGGCCACGGACGCCGTCGCCGCGGAGCTCGAGGTCCTCGACCCCCGCTCGCTGCGTCGCAGCCCCGGCGGTGCGGACGCCCTCCGGGAGCGGCTGCGCGGCGCCCGGCTGGCCGAGCCGGCTCGCCGCGGCAAGTTCCTCTGGCTGCCCCTGGCCGAGGGCGACGACGCCGTCGTCGTGCACCTGGGGATGAGCGGGCAGATCCTCGTGGACGAACCGGGGGCCGCCGACCAGCGTCACCTGCGCCTGCGCCTGCCCGTCACGGCGGCGGACGGCTCCGCCCGCGAGCTGCGGTTCGTGGACCAGCGGATCTTCGGCGGCTGGTGGCTCGACGCACTGCGGCCCGACGACGCCGCCGGGGGCGAGCGGATCCCCACCACGGCCGCCCACATCGCCCTGGACCCGCTGCACCCGCTGTTCGACCCCGTGGCCGTGCACGCGCGCCTGGCACGGCGCCGCTCCACCCTCAAGCGCGCGCTGCTGGACCAGTCGCTGGTCTCCGGGATCGGCAACATCTATGCGGACGAGGCCCTCTGGGGCGCCCGCCTGCACCCCGAGCGCCCGACCGAGCGCATGCGCCGGGCGGACACGCTGCGCCTCATGGCGGCCGTCCAGGACGTGATGCGTCGGGCCCTGGAGGTGGGGGGCACGAGCTTCGACGCGCTCTACGTCAACGTGGACGGGCGATCGGGCTACTTCGCCCGCTCCCTGGCGGCCTACGGGCGCACCGGGCAGCCGTGTCGTCGCTGCGCCGCCGAGGGGGTCGACTCCCGCATCGTCCGCGTGCCGTTCATGAACCGGGCGAGCCACCTGTGCCCGCGCTGCCAGCCCACGCCGCGCCGTCGCCGGGCCGCGGCGGCCGACGCCTGACGAGGCGTCCGTAGACTGGGCTGACCCCCGACCTCGAGCAGGAGACCCGAGTGAGCCATCCCCCGGCCGCGTCCAGGACGCCCGAGCCCCTGCCGCGTCCCGAGCCCCCGCGCGACGACGCCCCGCCCGTCGCGCGGCGCCGCCGGCGCTGGCCGTGGGTCGTCGGCGTGCTCGCCGTCCTGCTCGCGGCGCTGCTCGGCCTGGGCGCCTGGTACGCGGGCTCGCTCGGGCGCACCTTCGACGACCACCGGCAGACGGTGGACGTGGGGGCGCTCGAGCAGGCGGCCGGGGACGGCCCGCTGAACGTGCTCGTCCTGGGTTCCGACTCCCGCGAGGGCGAGGGCGAGCAGGACATGGGCCAGCGCTCGGACACCATGATGCTCGTGCACATCCCCGCGGACCGACGCCAGGTCTACGTCATGTCCGTGCTGCGGGATTCGTGGGTCACCGTGCCCGGCCACGGTGAGGCGAAGATCAACTCGGCCTTCGACACGGGCGGCTACGCCCTCGCCGTGGACACGGTGGAGCTGCTGCTGGGAGTGCCGATCCACCACGTCCTCGAGGTCGACTTCCAGGGCTTCCGGGGCGTGACGAACGCGCTGGGCGGCGTCGAGGTCTGCAACCCGCAGGCCTTCTCCTCCGGTCAGGCCAACCCCTCGTACTACCCGCGCGGGCACATCCTGTTGCAGGACACCGCCGCCCTGCGCTACGTGCGCGAACGGCACGCCTTCGACGACGGCGACGTCACCCGCGTGAAGAACCAGCAGCGTTACCTGGCCGGGGCGATGGACCGCTTCCTCAGCCCGCAGATCCTGGGCAATCCCGCCCGCACCACCGAGGTCGTCGCCACGTTCTCCGACCACCTCGGTGTGGACGAGGGGCTCACGTCCGGGGTGATCGCCTCGCTCGCGTGGCAGCTGCGCGACGTCCGCGGCGAGGACGTCGAGATGTTCACGGTGCCGCGCAAGGGCTTCGCGGAGGGGCCGAACGGCGACGCCATCGTCGAACTCGACGAGGACAAGCTGGCGGACCTGCGCTCCGCCCTCGCCGACGACGACGTCCAGCGCTATGTCGACGAGCACGAGCCCAAGAAGGAGAGGAAGGCCCAGGCCGCCGGCGGGCCGACCCCCGTGCTGACCCTGCTGACCGGCACCACGCCCGCACCCGCCCTCGGGGAGGACCCCTGTGACGACTGAGCCGCGCCGCCCCCGCCTCCTGCTGGTCTCCCACTCCTACCGGCCCGAGCGCACCCCTCCCGCGCGTCGCTGGGGCGCGGTCGTGGCGGCGCTGCGGTCGGCGGGCTGGGACGTCGACGTCGTCGCGCCCGGGGGTGTGCGCCCCTTCGCCGGGCCCGACGGCGAACGCGTCCTGCCCACGCCTCGCCTGCCCCTGGGGGAGGCCGGCCGCAACGGCCGCTTCGCCGAGGCGGTGGTGCACGCCCTGCTCGCCGTCCCCCGTGGGATGGCCACCCGACGCCCGGACGTGGTGGTGGCCACCGTGCCCGCCCTGCCCGTGGTGGTGCCCGGCGTCGTGCTCTCCCGCCTCTGGCGCCGTCCCCTCGTGCTGGAGATGCGCGACGCCTGGCCGGATCTCGCCCATGAGGCCGGGGTCCACCAGGGCCTCCTGGGCGCCGCGATGGAGCGTGTCGTGACCGGCGGTCAGCGCGCGGCCCGACTCGTGGTGACCGTCACGGACGGCTTCGCGGAGACGCTGCGCGGGCGCGGGGTGCGAGTGGTCCGCACCCTCGGCAACGGCGTGGACCTGGCCCGCCTGGCGGTGGCGCCCCGGCGGGAGCGGGCCGCCGGTGAGCTCCACGTGCTGTACCTGGGCAACATGGGCGAGAGCCAGGGGCTCGAGCGGCTCATCGACGCCGCGGCGACGCTGCGGCGCACCCGGCCCGGGGTGCGCGTCCGGCTGGTCGGGGAGGGGACCCGGCGTCCGGCGCTGGAGGCCCGCAACGCCGAGCTCGGCTCGCCGGCCGAGATCCTCGGGCCCGTCCACGGCGCGGCCGTGGCCGAGCAGTACGCGTGGGCGGACACGCTGGTGGTGGCCCTGCGTCCCGACTGGCCGAGCTTCCGGCACACCGTGCCCTCCAAGACCTACGAGGTGCTCGCCGTCGGCCGGCACGTCACGGGCCTGGTGACGGGGGAGGCCGCCCGCACCCTCGAGGCGGCCGGCGGCGCCGAGGTCATCGGCCCGGACGTGGACGACCTGGTGCAGCACCTGACGGCGCTCGCGGACGACCCGCACCGCACCGACGTCGGCGCGGGCGGACGCGACTGGGTGCGCCGCCACGCCGACCTGCCGGCCGTGGCCCGCCGCTACGAGCGAGTGCTGCGCCGCGTCGCCGGTCGCTGAGCCCGACGTCGACCCCTTGCTAGGGTTGACGCCGCCGCACCCGGCCGGGTGCACTCCACCGGGACACCGAGGAACGGTTCTGATGCCAGCTGGGAAGTCCATCCGTCGGGTCGCGCGCGCGGGCGCTCGCCTGCTGCCGCCCGAACAGCGCCGTCGGGTGCGCCGCACCGGCGGCGCGCTGCTGCGCAGGCTGCCGCCGCAGGTGGCCGAGGAGGTCCGCGGCGTGTTCGGCATCCGCTGGGGCGACCGTCCGGCGCATGCCCGGCCGGCCGACGCCCTGGGCCTGGCGGGCGGGCAGGCCCGTGTCCGCCCCGGCAGCGCCTCCCTCACCGGCCGCGGTGCGGCCGCCGTCGGCGCCGATCCGGAGGCCGCGGCCCGACTCGAGCGGGCCCTGGGCCTGGCCGACACGTCCCGCACCGAGCGGGGCGGGCGGGCCGTCGGCGTCGTCGCCGCCCCGGACGTGCGCGCGGCCCTCGCGGCCGCCGGGCACCGTGTCGTGCCGCTCGTGCCGGGCACCGCGGGCGCGGTGGCCGAACGCGTGGAGGCCGTCGTCGTGGATGTGGACGGCGTGGACGGGCCGTGGGCCGGGGCCCTCGATGCCGGCGGCGCGGCCCTCTACCTCGAGCTGCGGGGTGCCGTGAGCGCGGCCGCCGCGCGCGGGGTCACCGTCTGGGTGCTCTCCCGGGGCCGTCACCGGCACCGGCTCGGGGCCCTTGCCCTGCTGCACGCCGAGGACGTCATCGTGGTCGAGGCCGGCGCGGACCGGACGCCGTTGCACTTCACCGAGGACCCGGGCGACGCACCCCAGGGGATCGCCGACGTCCTCGCCGCCTGCCCGGAGGAGAGCGCATGAACACGCACCACCCCGACCGCCTGACCGACGCCGCCGGCGTGCGCGTCCTGCTCTACGGCGACGTCGACCTGAACGTCATCGACGGCTCCGCCACGTGGCTGCCCTCCCTGGCGGAGACCCTCGCCCGCACGGGTGCGAGCGTGGACGTCCAGCTCAAGGCCGTCGAACGCCGGGACCTGCTCACCGCTCCGCTGCGCGCCCTGACGGGGGTGCGTGTGCTCCCCGCTGAGCCGGCGGCCGGGCAGGGGGGAATGACCCCCGCCCGCGCTGCGGACGTGCTGGCCCGCCGGGACGAGGAGTCCCGGTACGACGTGGTGCTCGTGCGCGGCATCCACGCCTGCCTCGAGCTCGCCGACCGCGGCGCCTTCCCGGGGCGGCTGTGGTCCTACGTGACCGAGTACGGCTACGTGGGGGACGGCTTCCCGGCCGGGCGCGTCGAGGAGCTCGGCCGCATCGCCGCGGCGAGCCGTCTGATGCTGGCCCAGACGCCCCAGGCCCGCGCCGTGCTCGAGGCGATGGTCCCGGCCGCCGCCGGGCGCACCGAGCTGCTCTCGCCGATGGTGCCGGACGGGCTCGCTCCGGCCGAACGCGGCGAGGCGCCCGCCGACGGCCCGGTGCGTCTCGTGTACACGGGCAAGTTCGCCCACGACTGGCGCACCGACCTCATGCCGGACGTGCTGACCGCCCTCCACGAGGCCGGCGTCCCGGCCACGCTCACGATGGTGGGGGACAAGGTCCACCCCGAGCGGGACCGGCCCGGCTGGGCCGCGGCGATGCGCTCCCGCCTCGAGGCCGACCGGCCCGACTTCGAGTGGACCGGAGCGCTCTCCCGCGAGGAGTCCATGGCCCGCACCGCGGCCGCGGACGTCTCTCTGGGCTGGCGCGCCCCCGCCCTGGACCTCTCGCTCGAGATCTCCACGAAGGTGCTCGAGAGCTGCGCGGTCGGAGTGCCGCCGCTCCTGAACCGGACCGTGGCGCACGAGGAGCTGCTGGGGGCCGACTACCCCCTGTTCGTGGACGGGGTGAGGGACTCAGCCCGGGACGTGGCCGCCCGCATCGCGGCCGCCCGCCACGACCTGCCGGCCCTCTCGCGACGCGTCGTCGAGGCCGCCGCCCCCTACCGCATGGCCGCGCGCGCACGCGCCCTGACAGGCGTTATGGACCGGCTCGGTCTGCTCGACCGACGGCCCGCCCGCGGCGGGTCACGCACCCGCGTGGTCCTGGCCGGCCACGACCTGAAGTTCGCGGGCGAGCTCGTCGACCTGCTGCGGGACGACCCGGGCGTCGAGCTGCGCATCGACCACTGGCAGGGTCTGCACCGCCACGACGAGGCCGCCTCACGCCGCCTCGTCGAGTGGGCCGACGTCGTGGTGTGCGAGTGGGCGGGCCCCAACGCGGTCTGGTACGCCCGCCACAAGCGGCCCGGCCAGCGGCTCGTGGTCCGCCTGCACATGTTCGAGCTGCGCGGCGGCTGGCTCTCCGCGCTCGAGACCGAGGCCGTGGACCGCCTCGTGACCGTCTCCGATCTCTACCGGGACCTGGTGCGCGAGCATCTTCCCATCGAGCCCACGCGGGTCACGGTGATCCCCAACGCCGTGTCCGTGGCGGACCTGGACCGTCCCGGCCTGCCCGGTCGCCGGTTCCGGCTCGGCCTCGTCGGCGTGGTGCCGTTGCGCAAGCGCCTGGACCGGGCCGTGGACCTGTTGGAGATCCTGCGCGCCCATGACGAACGGTTCACCCTGCACGTGCGCGGCCGCATGCCGTGGGAGTACCCGCACGAGTGGCGCAAGCCCCTCCAGCGCGAGGGCTACCTCGACCTGTTCGCCCGCCTCGGCGCCGGTCCGCTGCGCGAGGCCGTCGCCTTCGAGCCCTTCGGGGCGGACATGGGCTCGTGGCTGACGAAGATCGGCTGGGTGCTCTCGCCGTCAACCACCGAGAGCTTCCACCTCGCGCCCGCCGAGGGCATGGTCTCGGGCGCGGTCCCGCTCGTCTGGGACCGGCCCGGCGCGAGGGGCGTGTTCGGCGACGAGTTCGTGCTCGACGACACCGACGCCGCGGCGCGGCGGGTGCTCGAGGCGGTCGCCGACGACGCGCGGTGGGACGAGCTCTCGACCCTGGCCCGGGAACGGGTGCGCGCGTACGACGAGCGCGTCGTGGCCGGTCTGTGGCGCGAGGCGCTGGGGCTGGACTGAAGCAGGCCGGGCGACGGCGGTAGGGTGGGACGCGTCCGCCCCCGCCCGCCGGTGCCTGGGGCCGCCGCCGTGAACCATTCCCCATTGAGGAGACCCCGTGAAGAAGATCGAGACCGTCGCCGTCATCGGCCTGGGCTACATAGGCCTGCCCACCGCCGCCATCCTCGCCGAGAACGGCGTGAAGGTGCTCGGCGTGGACGTCTCGGACCGCACGGTGGACGCCGTGAACGCGGGCACGGTGCCCTTCGTGGAGCCGGACCTGGCCGGGTTCGTCGCACGCGGTGTCGAGAAGGGCCTGCTCAGCGCCTCGACGACGACGCCGGCCGCGGACGCCTACATCGTCGCCGTGCCGACCCCGTTCAAGGACGGACACTCCCCGGACCTGGGCTACATCGAGGCCGCCGCCCGCGGCCTGGCCCCGCAGCTGACCGGCGACGAGCTCGTCATCCTCGAGTCCACCTCGCCCCCCGGCGCCACCGAGCACATGGCCGAGGTGATCTTCGCCGAGCGTCCGGAGCTGCGCGAGGCCGAACTGGACTTCGCCCACTGCCCCGAGCGGGTGCTCCCGGGCCGCGTGATGGTCGAGCTCGTAACCAACGACCGGATCGTCGGCGGCTCCACCCGGCGCGCGGCCGAGCGGGCCCGCGACCTCTACCGCACGTTCTGCGAGGGCGAGATCCTGCTGACGGACACCCGCACCGCGGAGATGGCCAAGCTCGTGGAGAACTCCTTCCGCGACGTCAACATCGCCTTCGCCAACGAGCTGTCCGTGATCTGTGCCGAGCAGGGCATCGACGTCTGGGAGCTCATCGAGCTCGCCAACCACCACCCCCGCGTGAACATCCTGCAGCCGGGCCCCGGCGTGGGCGGCCACTGCATCGCCGTGGACCCGTGGTTCATCGTGGACGCCGCCCCGCAGACCGCCCGGCTGATCCGCGCGGCCCGGGAGATCAACGACGGCAAGCCCCAGTGGGTCATCGACCAGGTCAAGGCCGCTGCCTTCGATGTCCAGCAGGCCACCGGCCGCGCGCCCGTCGTCGCTGCCCTCGGCCTGGCCTTCAAGCCGAACATCGACGACCTGCGTGAATCCCCGGCTCTGAACATCGCGGCCGAGCTGGCGGGCCAGTTCTCCGGGTCCGACGTGCTCGTGGTCGAGCCGCACGTCACGGAGCTGCCGGCCGCGCTGCAGGGCAAGGACAACGTCCGCCTGGTCGCGGCCGACGAGGCCCTGGACGCCGCCGACATCGTGGTGCTGCTGGTGGACCACTCCGCCTTCGCCGACCTCGGCGACCGCGTGGCCGACAAGCGCGTGATCGACACGCGCGGCCAGTGGCGCACCGGCCCGTCCCTCTGACCCGACGCGGCCCGCGCCCCGCCCGGCACGCCCCCGCCCCGCTCCGCCGCGCCCGCCCGCGACACCACCCCGGGCTATCGCGGCTACCTCCACCTCGCCGACGTCGGGGACACCTACACCTCGCAAGAGGCAGCGACACTGCTGCAGCTCGAGAACGCCGTGCTCAAGCGGCGCCTGTTCGCGGAGCCGGCGCCCCCGCTGACCCCCACGGGCCACGAGGAGGAGGACCTGGCCGCCGCGCCGAGGCGGGTCGCCGACCACTTCGCACGGGCGGACGCCGCCGCCCAGCTCGGCGACGACGCGCCGCGACACCTGGTCGTGGTGGGCGTGTACCCCACCCTCGAGAACTCCTACGGCAACGGCTTCGTGCACCGCCGGGTCAAGTACTTCCAGGCCGCCGGCGTCCGCGTCGACGTCGCGGTAATCGATCGGTCCGCCGAACCCCGCTCCTACGAGTACGACGGCGTCCACGTGCTGGTGGGCCGGGGAGCGGAGGCCGCGGAGCTGCTGCGCACGCGGCACTACGAGTCCGTGGCGGCCCACTTCCTCGTCCGCTCCCTCTGGGAGCCGATCCAGGACGCGCTGGCGGGGCACCGCTTCTTCGCGTTCATGCACGGTTTCGAGTCGCGCCGGTGGATCCGGACCATGCGCAACCACCGGACCCAGGGGCAGGTGGACGACGCGATCGGCGACACCCTGGAACGCCAGCGCTTCTGGCGCGAGGTGCTCGACCACCCGCACGGCCCCGAGCGGTTCGTGTTCGTCTCCCGCTGGTGGCGCCGAGCGGCTCAGGAGGACATGGAGCTCGTCTTCCCGGCGCAACGCACGGCGATCGTGCACAACGTGATCGACACGGACCTGTTCTGCTTCGTGCCCAAGGACCCCGAGCAGCGCTTCCGTGTGCTGTGGGTCCGCTCCGCGGCGAACCTCAATTACGGCGCGGACCTCGCCGTGCGGGCCCTCGAGCGCCTGCGGGACACGCCCCTGTGGGACCGCATGCAGGTCACCGTGATCGGCGACGGCAAGCACTTCGGCCTCTTCGAGGAGGCCTTCGCGGACGACGCGAACGTCACGGTGGAGCGCCGCTTCGCCGTCCAGGAGGAGATCGCGGCCCTGCACCGGGAGCACGGCGTGTTCCTGGTGCCCACCCGACTCGACTCCCAGGGGGTCTCGCGGGACGAGGCGATGGCCTCCGGGCTCGTGCCCGTGACCAATGACGCCGGCGCCGTCCGGGAGTTCGTGGACAAGGACTGCGCGATGATCGCCGACGCCGAGGACGTGGCCGGGCTGGCCGACGGCCTGCGACGGCTGATGGAGGACCCGGACCTGTTCCTGCGGATGTCCCGGGCCGCGGCAGCCCGGGTCCGCGCGCAGACTTCGCCGGAGCACACCGTGGACCAGGAAATGGCGCTGATGGGTCTGGCGGCAGGCCCGGGCGGGCGAGGGGAGGAGAACGCATGAGCGCCGTGCTGCTGTTGACGGCCGGCACGGGCCCGGCGGAGGGTCTGCTGCTGCAGGACCTGCGCGATAGCGGCCACGTGGTCGACGTCCTCGACGTCGCCTCGCACGCTTGGCTGCGCCGGCGTCCCGGCCTTGCCCCGGCCCCGCTCTACCCGTGGACCGGCACCCACGCCCTGCGCGCTGCCGGCGCCCAGATCGCGCGCGAGATGCGCCGGGTCACGGCCGCGGGCGCCTACGACGCGATCCTCGCCTCCGGGCTCGGCGCCGCGGGCTTCGCCGCCCGGCATGTAGAGGAGGAGTTCATCCCCCTGCTCCGCCGCGGCGACCTGGACTTCTCGGCGGCCCGCAGGCACGCCGAGGAGGACTTCGCGGCCCTGACGCGGGCGGTCGACCGGCTGTTCCTCGAGAACGAATGGGAGTTCGACAAGGCCCTGTCGAAGGGGTCGTGGAGCGCCCACCTCCGCCATCCACGTCGAGCCCTGCCGCCCGAGTTGTTGCCTCCGCTGGCCGAAGAATTCGAGACGCCGAGCGTCGTCGTCCTCCACCCCGAACACGGCGCCGCCGACCGCCTCGCGGCACAGATGGAGGCGCTCCAGACCGCGGTGGACACGGTGCCGGGCGCCTCGCTCCGCAGCCTCTCGGCCTCCGCCCTCTACCGCACCCGCGACCTCGTCGCGGGACGCGCGTTCGACGCGGTCGCGGCGACCCGGCTCGGCGGCGCCACGCACGTGGTCCTCGTGGGCTCGTCGCGAGACCACACTGCCGTCGGCGAACTCCTGGTCGGCACCGGCTTCGCGGAACGGCTGGTGGTGGAGGACACCATCGGCTCGGGCGCGTGGGCCGCGGGCCATCCGGGCGTGCGGACGGGGCGGGGGCTGCGCCTCGTCACGGAGCTCGCCGCGGCCCTGCGCGGGGGGCCCGAGCCTCACTCCGCCGTCGACGCCGTCGACGACGGCACCACCGACCTGCTCGCCGCCTACCGCACGGCGATGACCGGGCGCGTGGACCGGACGTTCGAGGACCTCGCGGTGCTGCGGCACGACGGCCCGTTGGACGTGTTCTTCTCCACCTCGCCGCTGGAGGACCGCACCGACGGGGCCCGTCCCCAGCGGGTGCGCAACATGAACGACGCCCTCTCCGAGCCTGCGGCGGCGCTGCGGCTCTCCTCCGTCCCGGGCGTCTTCGACCGGCGGCTCCGGGTCCTGGACGAGGCGCTCGCCGCCGGCCGTCCCCTCGGACTCCTCTACGGCGAGAACTCGACGTCGCCGATCCCGGTCGGCCGGGTGACCGCCGCCCTCGCGGACGTCATGGCCCGCTTCTCCGCCGGCGGCGGCACGAGCGTCTGGTTCGTGCGTGACCTGCACTGGCTGGACGAGATCGACGGGTACCTTGAGGACGCCGACGCGCGGCGCGACGTCCAGGAGCGTGGGCTCGCCGAGTTCGACGCGATGGCGGCGGCCGCGGACCGGCTGGCGGCTCCGTCTGCGGAGTCCGGGGAGGGCTTCGACGCCCTGCTGGCCCGCCACGGCCGCGGGCCCGTGGACTGGCTGCCGCTGCCGCCGGCCGTGTCCCCGGCGAACACCGTCCCCGCCGATGCCCCGGCGATCGGCGAGGAGGGCGTCACCCTGCTGTACGCCGGAGGCGTGGGCGGGATCTACGGCCTGGGCCAGTACCTCACTGCCGTCGGGACGCTTGACCCGCAGGTGCGACTCGACTTCGTCGTGCGCGCGGGGGAGCGTTCCGTGTTGGAGGACCTGCTGGCCGAGCACGGCCTGGCGGACCGGCCCGGGCTGCGGATCACCACGGTCCCGCTCGAGTGGTACGTCCCCGCGACGCGGACCGTGGTGGGCGTGGTGCTGCTGGGCGGCGAGTACGCCCGGTTCAGCTTCCCCTACAAGACCATGTCCTTGATCGAGCGCGGCTACCCCGTGCTCTGCTTCGCGGACATGGGGATCGCGGACTTCCTCGAGCGCAATCGCGTGGGGCTCGGCGTCGCGCGCTCCTCGGAGGCGATCCGCGCCGGCATCGCCGCGCTCGTGCGGGGCGGGGCGCCCGGCATGGCCGAGGCCCAGCGCACACAGTCCTGGGCCGCCCGGGTGGCCACCGCCCGGGCATCGGCCGAGGACTGAGTCCCGGCCCCACCGGGGGGCGCCCATCCGGGGACCCGGGAGGGGCCCGTCACGGATCACACCGCGGCGGGCTCGTCCCTCGTCTCCGCGGGGCTGAGCAGGGCCTGCAGCCGCGCCAGCACGGCTTCGGGCGCGTGCAGCCGTGCGTGGTGCTCGCGCGCCCGCTCCCGCCGTTCCCGCGCGGCCGCCGACGTCTCCTCCAGCAGGCCCAGCACCGTGGCGAGGAGCGTGGCGTCGTCGGTCTCGGTCACCGGCGGGGCGCACTCGTCCGGCGCGGGAGTCACCGGCGGCCCGGCGACCACAGCGTTGCCCGCGGCCAGGGCCTGCAGGGCCGCGATCTCCAGTTCTCCCGTGTGCAGCGGGGCCACGACGACATCGCCGTGGAACGCGTCGGGTCGACGGCGGAACCGGGGACCCGACGGGGCCTCGACCGGGATCCCGCGTGCGGTGAGTTCCGCGACCAGCTCGTCCACGGCCGCCGACTCGGCCGAGGTGCGGTCCCCGGGCAGGATGAGCACGCTGCGGGGGGCGGACGCGCCGTCAGGGCCGGGTCCCCGGTCCGTCGGCGTCGGGATCGGTGCCGGCAGCCAGAGCACGCCCGGCGTCAGCAGCGCCTCCTCGCGCCGGTGGGAGAGCACGGGGACTCCGGCGGCCAGGGCGGCCTGGAACGGGCGGCCCTGACGCCGGATGCGGCGGTCCAGCGCCGCCCGCGCGTCCGGGTCCAGTCCTCCCCAGGGGTGGCCGGGGACGGCCGTCAGCCGCCGGTCGACGCCGGCCAGGATCCGCTCGCCGGCCACGAGGGCGACCTGGCGTCCGCGAGCCCGGAGGGAGAGCAGTTCATGGACGGGGGACTGCTCGGCCCGGCCCCACAGCGGCCCCTCGCCCCCGCTGAGGACCGTGCCGTGGGCACGGTCGTCCGTGACCCAGTCCTGCAGGACGCCCCAGACCGCCTCGGGGCCGCCCACGGCGAGGCTGCGGCCCTCGGGGACCTCCCGGGGCGGCCGCTGCGTCGCGGGGCCGGCGTCGACGGGCCAGGCGTCCAGGAGGGGTCGGACCGTGGGCGGGTCGCCCACGACCAGGAGTCCGCGGGGCCGGGGATCGCGCGCGGGGTCCGGGGCGATCTCCACGGGCGGCGGCGCGGCGGGCGTGGGCACGAGACGCCGCCAGAGGCCGTGCAGCGCCCGCTCGGCGGCCTCCCACCCGTGGCGGGCGGTGATCTCCGGGGAGCGCGCGGCCGCGGTCAGCTCGGTCCGTCGCGCCAGGAGGTCGCGCACGGCCCGGGCGAGGTCCGCCGCGTCCCCGGGGGCGAACACGGTCCCCACCCCCTGCTCCCGGACGAAACGGGCCTGCTCGCGCAGGTCGGACACGATCAGCGGCAGACCCGCCAGCAGGCATTCACGCAGCTTGGTGGCCACCGCGCTCTCGTGGGCCGGGGTGGGGAGCAGAGGGCTCACGCCCGCGGTGGCGGAGGAGACGTACCACGTCACAGAGGCCGAGGGCACGTAGTCGACGATGTGCATCCGGTCGGCGACGTCGAGCTGGGCAGCCCGGTCGCGCAGGCCCTGCCGGGCGCCGGGGTCGGGGGAGCCCACGAACGCGACGTGGACGCCGGGCAGCAGCGGCAGGGCGTCCACCAGCGTGCCCACGCCGCGGACCTCGGCCAGCTTGCCGACGTAGACGAGCAGCGGGACGTCGTCGGATAGGCCCAGCTCGGTGCGCAGGGGCAGGCGCTCGGCCGGGTCCATCGGGACCTGCGTGCCCCACGGCCCGTTGATCACCGTCACGGGGCGTTCCGGCAGGGCGTGGTACTCGCGCATCCGGTCGGCCAGTCCGTCCGTGACGGCGACGACGGCGTCGGCCTCGTGGATCAGCTCGGCCTCGGCCGCCTTCCACGCGATGCGCTGGTCCACGGGCCCGGGCATCATCTGGCCGGGCAGCCACTCGTGCGCGTCGTAGACCCACGGCACCGGCGACAGCCCGCGCGCGGCGCGGTAGCGGTCGTAGGCGGCCGCGGCGGGCAGGGGATGGCGGTCGTGCACGTGGACGAGGTCGGGCGCGAGGTCGATCAGGGCACGCAGGAAGCCGTCCTCGTAGTCCGCGATCAGGGGCCAGACTTCGCGCCAGGCGCCGGTCCGCCCGGCGGCGAAGTTCTTCAGCGCGCGCCGGCCCCGCGCTGCAGCCCGGCCTCGGCGGCCCCGCGCCGGGCCGAGGCGGCCCAGGCGACGGGCGGCCCGGCCGAGTCGGCCGCGGGCCCCGTCGGGCAGGGCGTGGGGCGACAGCCCGCGCACCACGGCCTGGGGCAGGCCCGCCCCGGACTCGTGGGCGAGGTCCCAGGCGGTCATCGCCGCGGCCTCCTCGGGGTCCAGCACGGCGGACCAGTCCGTCGCGTCCGGCCGGGCGGTCCCGTGCAGGGTCTGCCAGGCCAGGTGCCGCCGGAACGTCACGGGCACGCGCAGGATGGGCACGGACCCGTACCGGCCGAGATTGAACGTGGTGCGGTGGGAGACGCCCACCACGACGACGTCGTAGCCGGCGCGCACCGCAGAGACCGCGGCCTTCTCCACGCGCGAGTCTCCGACGACCTGGTTCCCCACCAGCATCGCCATCCGGGGTCGGCGGGGGGCGGGCGTGGCGACGGGCATGGGGCTCCTTCTCAGCAGGGTCAGGTGGCGGCGCTCCCCAGGATCCGACGGACCAGCCGAGGCACGACGTTATCCTCAGCATAGATGTGCGCCACGTCTCGCCGGGCCTGGGCCACGGCGGACCGCCAGGCCCGCGCGTCGGCCGTCGCCTGGCGAAGGGCCTCGGCCATGGTGGCCACGTCCGGGCTCAGCCACGCGGCGGGGTAGAGCAGGTCGGCGCCCGCCCACGCGAGTGCGGCTGGCAGACAGCCGTGCGCGGCGCCGTCGGGCAGCGTGAAGTGGAACGACTCGAAGTCCGAGACGGAGAGCGCGACGCCCACCCGGGCATACCACGCGGGCATGTCCGGCCCGTGGGGGTCCCAGGCCACGGCTCCGGCGAGCATCGGGTCGGTATCGATGCGGCGCAGCTGCGCCCGGTAGTAGGCCGCCGCGGTGGGGCGCTGCGCCATCCAGCCGACCTCCTCCGGGTGGTGGCCGCGGATCCGGAGCGTGTGGCGGGGCTCGACCCGCCGGAGCGCCGCCAGCAGGTCAAGGGCGCGGTGCAGTCCCTTCCGCTCGGGCAGCACGCCCACCAGCCCGAGCACGAAGCGCCGGTCGTCGTCGCCGTCCGGGAGCGTGGGCGGCACCTCCACCGCGTTCGGCACCACCGAGGCCCGCGCGGCCGGGAAGCGGGTGTCCCGCAGCACCTGGGCGCGCACGTGCTCGGCCACGAACACCCACTCGTCCAGGGCGTCCTGACGCACCCGGGACGGGAACGCGGTGCCCGCCTCCTGCAGGTGGAGCCTGCTGGTCAACCGCGTCGTGCGGTGCGGAGAGTCCAGGTGCCGGGAGTACCAGGCGAGATTGCCGAGGCTCCATTCGCAGTGCACCACGTCCGCCCACGCGGCCAGGGCGCGGCTGCGCTCGACGTCGTGGCGGGCGTGGCCGCGCCAGGCGTCCACGCGCACCTCGTGCCCGTCTGCGCGCAGCCGGTCCATCAGCGCGCCCGCGAACTTCAGGTCGTGGCCCGCGACGACGACGCGGCGCGGCTCCGCGGTCACCCGCACCCGGGGTGCCGGCGCGGCGGGTGGGCCGGCGGCCTCGGCGGGCGTGAGCGAGTCCAGGCGCGCCGCCCGGCCGGCGGCGGCCAGGCGCTCCCACGTCTCGGCTGCCCGGTCCGGTCCGATCACGGCGCGGCCCGCGCGTGCGGCCACGCGGGCGAGCGGGGGGTCCAGCCGGGTCCCCTCCGGGGCGAGGACCGCGTCGACGAGCCCCAGCACGGCCAGGACCCGCGCCCGGCCGGCCGCCGTCGCCGGGTCCGGGCACGCGACGACGAGCACCCCGGGGAGGCGGCCGCCGGCGGTGCGCAGGGCGGCGGTCAGGGCCCGGCGGGAGGCCGGGTCAGTCATCAGCACCGTGTGCAGGCCGGGCGCGCCGGCGGGCATCTCCAGGTCCGCGCAGCGCCGGCCGGCCAGCTCGGCGGCCGCCTCGACGGACCAGCCGCGCCCGGCCTGCCCGTCCACCGGCAGGAGCAGGACGGCCGGCGCGGCGGCCGGCCGGGGCCCGAGGGGGGAGAACGCGTCGAGGGAGGGGACGCGCGCACCCGTCAGGGCGCGGCGCAGCACCGCCGCCGCCGGGAGCGGGAGCGCGGCCGACGCGTCCGGCACATACACGTCCGCCGCACGCCAGGTGCGCTCCGGGAGGACGGCCGCGCCCCGCGCGCCGCGCGCCGCGCGGAGGGCCGAGGCGCCGACGTCGCCGGCCGTGGCGGCCGCGCGCTCGCCCACGATGCGGGCCCGGCCCACCCAGCGACGCAGCCGCGCCCCGGCCACGTTCACAGCGCGGTGATCCCGGTGGGCCGCTCGCCGCCGCTCCACGCGATGCGCTCCCGCACGAGCTCTGACTGCTTGCGCTCGAGGATTTCCTGGGCCTCCTCGGTCCGCCCCTGGGCCATGGCCCGGGCGTAGAGGTTGTAGCCGCGCGTCACGGCGCGAGGGCTGCCGTCCATCGTCAGGACGCCCCGCTCGATCCAGATCACGCGCTGGCACATCTCCTGGATGGTGCTGAGGGAGTGGCTGACCAGGAACACGCAGCCGGCCTGCTCGCGCAGCTCGTCGAGCCGCTGGCGCGTGCGCTCCCGGAACTGGGCGTCGCCCGTGTTGAGCGCCTCGTCGATCACGAGGATGTCCGGGTCCACCGAGGTGGCGATCGCGAACTGCAGGCGCGCGGCCATGCCCGAGGAGTACGCCTTGAGCGGCAGCTGGAGCGCGTGGTCGTCGAGACCGGACAGGGCGACGACGGCGTCCCGCTTGGCCTCCGCCTCCGCGCGGGACATCCCCATCGCCAGGCAGCCCAGACGGATGTTGTCCTCACCGGAGACCTGGCGCACGAGCGCGGCGTTGACGCCCAGCATCACGGGCGTGGAGGTCGCGTAGATGTGGCCGGTGGTCGGGCGCATCTGGCCAGTGATGAGCTTCATCAGGGTGGACTTGCCGGACCCGTTCGTGCCGATCACGCCCACGGACTCGCCGCGCCCCACCACGAACGACAGCGGCTGCAGCGCCTGGACCTCCGTGGTGCGAACGCCCCGGGCGGCGCGGACCCGACCCCGCAGGCCCCGGCGGGGCTGGACCGCTTCGGCCGAGAGGACGCGGTAGGTCATGGACGCCTCGTCGACGACGACGGAGGGAGTCAGCGGCTCCGCGCTCATCGTTCCTCCCCGTAGGTCTCCTCGGCGCGCCAGAACACCACGGTCCCCACCACGAGCAGGGCCGCCGTCCACGCCGCGAGGACGATCCACCGCATGGGGTCCGCGTCGGAGGCGTACAGCAGGGACTGTCGCGCGATGTCCAGGACGCAGAACAGCGGGTTCAGATGCATGGCGGTCATCAACGGCGGGATGTTCGCGAAGCGGTCGGCGCTGAAGAACACGGCGGAGACGTAGAGCCAGATCCGGGTGCCGAACGCGATGAGGTTGGACAGGTCGGACCAGCGGGCCACGTAGCGGGCCAGCAGGAGGGAGGCGCCGACGTTGAACAGCGTCTGCAGCGCCAGCAGCGGGATCAGCAGCAGCCAGCGCCACGTGATCTGCTCCATCGGCGGGATGGCCAGGACCAGCACCAGCATCACCACCAGCGTCGGGCCGAAGAGCATCAGCTCGCGGATGTTCGTCGCGATCGGCAGTGTGGCCCGCGGGAAGCGGAAGGCGCGGACGATGGAGAGGTTGGTCGAGATCGAACGCGACCCCGCCGTGATCGCGCTCGAGGTGTAGCGGAACAGGAACACGCCGATGATCAGGTAGCCGAGGAAGTTCGGCACGCCACGGCCGGTGCCCAGCAGCAGCCCGAACACGAGGAAGTACGCCGCGCCGTCGAGGATCGGGTTGAGGACCATCCAGACGCGGCCGAGCGCGTTGACGGAGTTCGCCCCGGCGATCCGGGAGCGGGAGTCGAACAGGATGAACGAGCGGTACTCCCAGAGGGAGGCCAGGTAGCGCGCCAGGCCCGGACGGGCGCCCACTCGGCGCAGGGTGGCTCCGTCCACGGTCAGGACCGCGGTGCCGCTCGGGACGCGGGGATCGCCGGTGTCTGCCATGCCGTCGCGGCCTCTCTTCATGCAGGCGGGAAGGCGGGCCGGGGCGGCCCGCCGCGAGTCGCCACTCTAGCAACCGGCGGTGCCGCGGCGCCGTCAGTAGACTGGCGACAGCTCGCGCCCGCGTCGAGCCTGATCGGGCCGCGGCCGCGGTCGGTCGTCCAGTCAAGAGGAGCAACTGTGCCCAAGGTCATGCCCATCTACGGAACCCGCCCGGAGGCGATCAAGGTGGCCCCCATCGTCAAGGCGCTGCAGGCCGACGAGCGGTTCGAGTGCGTGGTGACCGTCACGGGGCAGCACCGCGAGATGCTGGACCAGGTCAACGAGCTGTTCGGCATCGTCCCGGACCACGACCTGAACATCATCCAGCCCCGGCAGACCCTCAACGGCGTGTTCGCCCGCACCCTGGACGGGCTCGACGCCGTCCTGGAGCAGGAGCGGCCGGACGCCGTCGTGGTCCAGGGCGACACCACGACCTCGACGGCGGGCGCCGTCGCCGCCTTCAACCGCGGCATCCCCGTGGTCCACGCCGAGGCGGGCCTGCGCAGCTTCGACATCCTCTCCCCGTTCCCGGAGGAGGCCAACCGCAAGATCACCAGCCAGATCTCGGCGCTGCACCTGCCCCCGACCACCGTGAGCCGGGACAACCTGCTGCGTGAGGCCGTGGCCGCGGAGGACGTCTACGTCACGGGCAACACCGTGATCGACGCACTGCTGGAGGCCGTCGGCCACCAGGTGCCGTTCGAGGACGAGCGTCTGGCCGAGCTGGAGGCGTCCGGCCGTCGCGTCGTCCTGGTGACGACCCACCGGCGCGAGAACCAGGGCGACGCGATGCGCGGCGTCGGGCGCGCCCTGGCCCGCCTGGCCGCGGACCACCCCGACGTCACCTTCGTCCTGCCGGCGCACCGCAACCCGGTGGTTCGCGAAGCGATCCTTCCCGAGATCGAGGGCCGCGAGAACGTGCTCGTGACCGAGCCCCTCGCCTACGGCGAGTTCACCCACCTGCTGTCTGTGGCCACCGTCGTGCTGACGGACTCCGGCGGCGTCCAGGAGGAGGCCCCGTCGCTGGGCAAGCCCGTCCTCGTGATGCGCGAGAACACCGAGCGTCCCGAGGCCGTGACCGCCGGCACCGTGCGTCTGATCGGCACGGACGAGGAGGTCGTGGTCACCGAGGTCACCCGCCTGCTGACGGACGAGGCCGCGTACAGCGCGATGTCCCAGGCGGTGAACCCCTACGGCGACGGCCGCGCGGCCGAGCGCACGGTCTCGGCGATCGCCGAGCTGCTCGGCGTGGGCGAGCGGCTGCCGGCCTTCGACGGCGCCTGAGCCGCACCACACCCCGGACGGGGACACCCACCCCGTCGACGTCACGAGGCCGCCGTCCCCGCGCGGACGGCGGCCTCGTGCGTGCCTCCGACTTCACCCGTCCTCGCGCGGGGTCACCCGGACGTCCTCCGGGCGGACCAGCGGCAGGGACCCGGTGCGGGGTCCGCCGGGCACGATCGGCAGGTTGGTCTCCGGGGCGCGCCACCACGCGAGCGCGCCGAGCAGGATGACGCCGCCGGTGAGCACGAACGCCCACCCGTAGCCGGCGGTGTCCACCACGAGGCCGGCCAGCAGCGGGCCGGAGATGGCGCCCAGGTCGGCGGACATCTGGGCGGTGGACATCACAGCGCCGGAGCGCCGTCCCTGGCCCACGACGTCGGCGATGGCCGCCTGCTGCGGGGCGTTGAGGGTGCCCGTGCCGGCGCCGGCCAGCAGGCACGCGAGCAGGAAGAGCGCGGGCGAGCTCATCCAGCCGATCACCCCGGTGGTGACGGCCATGACGAGCAGGCCCGCCAGGATCAGCGGACGGCGTCCATGCCGGTCGGACAGCCGCGAGCTGAACGTCACGGCGGTGACGTTGCCGAGCGCGAACACGGACAGGGCCAGGCCCGCCATGAGCGCGCCGTCCACCTGCCAGCCCAGCAGCCCCGTGCCGGCGAAGGCGGTGGCCGCGAACAGGGGCATCACCGAGTTGCGCACACCGAATGTCGCCCAGCCGTTGGCGAAGAAGGAGACCAGCGCGGCCCGGTAGGACGGGTTGGCCAGGGCCTCCCGGATCGGCATGGCGGGGCGGACGTCGCGGACGGCGCGGTCCGCGAGCCGGGTGTCCTTGAGCAGGAAGAACACGAGGGCCGCCGCCACCACCAGGGAGCTGCCGTAGATGAGGAACGGGGCCCGGTACCCGAATACGGCCAGGGCGGAGCCCACGATCGGCCCCACGATGTTGCCGATCAGAAAGGCGGACGCGTAGGCGCCCGAGATCCTGCCGCGCATCGTGGGCGGGGACTTCCGGGCCAGGAACGCCATCGCGGACACGGTGAAGAGGGTGGAGCCGATGCCGCCGAGCGCCCGGAAGAGGAGCAGCTGCGGAAAGGTCTGCGCGAAGGCGACCAGGAACATGGACGCGGCCACGATCAGCACGCCCGTCATGTACACGGGCGTCTCGCCGAGCCGGTTCGTCAGCTTGCCGGAGACCGGGGCGAACAGGAGGCGGGTCAGCCCGAACGCGGACACGACGGCGGCCACCCCGACGGCGGACGCGTCGAACGTCGCCGCGTACTGCGGCAGCAGCGGGGCGATGATGCCGAAGCCGATCGCGATGATGAACGCGGCGGCGACGAGGACCTTGATCTCACGGGGCAGGGGGACCCGCGAGGAGCGGGCGGACGACGACGGCATGATCGCCATCCTCGCACGGCGCCGGGTGGGCGACCCGGGGCGACGTCCGCCACGCCTCGTGGGACACTGGTGAGATGGACCACCGGTCTTCCTCCGGCCGTCGTCGCCGGATGTTCCGCGTCTGCGCCGGCCTGCTGGCCGCTGCCGTCGGGTTGGCGGGCTGTGCACCTCAACCTGCCGCGGCGCCCGGCGACGAGTCCGGGGATCCTCCCCAGACAGCTGGCCACCCCATGACCGCCGTCGAGCGCGCAAGCCTCTCTCCGTGTCGAGCCTATGGGCAGCTCCAGAGATTCAACACGGTGGAGACCAATGCGCGGGACGTCTACGGGTGGCGCCAGTTCGATCCCGTCGCGGTGGGTGACGGATCGGGTGACATCGACTGGGATGTAGATCCTTACCAGGACGAAGGCTGGCGTCTGTGGCTGTCTTCCCTCAAGTGGATCGGGCCCAGCATCGAAGCCGGCCGGGAAGGCGACGAGGAGGCCCTCGGTGTCGCTGAGCGGGTCATACGCGATTGGCGGGCTGACCACGAGGGCGGATGGGGCGGCGACCATGATGATGCGGAGGCCAACCATCATCGCATGGGGGTCCTCCTCTGCTTCCGTGAAGTGGTCGCCGACCGCGCAGCACGTTCTGCTGAACTTGCCAAGGACGGCAGTCTGCCGGAGGAGTATGCCTGGCTGGATGATCTGATCGGCCAGCACGCAGCGCAGAACATGGCGCGCTACTCGAAGCGGCACAATCACGGGTCGATGGAGAATCTGGCTCTTCTGGGCGCCGGGTGCGTTCTGGGCCGACCGGACTGGATGGAGCACGCCATGGAGCGCGCCGAAGGAGATATCCCCTTCCAGGTGGACGACCAGGGCCTCAGTAACGAAGCGGCACCGCATTACGCGCAATTCAACTATGTGCTCTTCCAAGCCATTGATGAGACGGCAGCCCGATGCGGGGTCGAATCCGGCGCCTTCGAGGATGGGGTGGAAAAAATGGGTCAAGCCCTTCCTCATATGGTTGATTCGACGGGCTCCTACTGGCAATACGGGGACAGTGCAGAGTTCCCTGTCAAGCCATTCGACGGCATGAGCGATGAGCTGCGCTACGCGGCCACCGACGGCGCGGAGGGCGTCGCGTCTGCCGACCGTGTCCGGGCTTTCGACTCCGGCCCCGTATTCGGCCGGTCATCCTGGGGAACTCCCGGCGACGGCTTCGCGGACGCCGCCGCATGGATGCTGCGCACGGGCACGGGGCGGGAGACGAAGTCCCACCGCGGTGATCTGATGCAGTTCCTGTACACGGCGCGCGGTCGCCAGATCGTCGAAGACGGGGGGCATCCCGGCATCGTCGAGGACAGCTGGCGACCGTGGGGTCTGGGACCGACTGCGCACAACGTGATCCACATTCCGACGCTCGACGAGTACCCGGGCGCGGGTCCTGCCGAGCGGGGTGATGTGTGGGTGTCGTCGGATGGCTCTGCCGACGGTGCGACGGCGCGCCAGAATCTGGACGTCGGCGGGGAGCGGGCCCGTTCTGTTCTCGTGCTCACCGACCCGGACGCCGCCGTCATCGTGGATCGCACTCGCATACTCGACGGCCGGACGGACCATGTGGTGGAGACGCTCTGGAATCTTCCGGCGGAGTTCTCGGCGGAGAGGGTCTCCGAGGACACCGTCCGGGCGGTGGACGCAGGCTCCGGCGAATCGACGACCCTGGTGCAGGTGCGCCTGGACGGTGAGCCGGTGCCGCGTGGCGGTGTGCACCTGCGACGGGGCGAGACCGACGTCGAGGGCGGCCACGCCCACCACGGATGGCACTACCCCGCAGAGCAGGAACGGGAGGAGGCGACGCAGGTCGCGTTCCGTTCGACCGGAGCCGAGTCCGCGATCGTGAGTGTGCTCGTCCCGGCCGCCGCGGGTGACGCCGTGCGGGTGGACAGTGAGAGCGCCCCCGACGGCTCCGTCATCCTCACGGTCCGGAGCGAGGATGGGCACGCCCGAGTCTTGGTGCAGCAGGACGGCACCCTCTCCCGCCTGACGTGAGCGGTGCGACCCGGGGCGGGCGACGGCCCGTGTGACAGACTGGGCCCGTGGAAATCGTGCTCATAGTCTCAGTCGTGGCCGCCCTGCTGCTGGGCGGCGTGCTCGTCGGCCTGCTGGACCGGCGCCCCGCCCCGCCGAAGGGGTCGTACCAGGAAGTGCGGGACGCGGACGACCCGCGCCCGAGCCCGCGGCACGCGGCCCCGTCGGGCTCCACCGCCGTCCTGGAACGCCCCGAGGTCGACGAGGCGCCGCCCGTCGTCGCCGAGCCGGAGCCCGCCGTCGTCGAGGAGGCGGAGACCGCCCCGGCGAAGCCCGAGTACGAGCGGCCCGAGGCCGCCGGCTCGCGCCTGGCCCGCCTGCGGGCCCGCCTGCTCAAGTCCAACAACGTCTTCGGCAAGGGCCTGCTGGCGCTGCTGTCCCAGGACCGCATCGACGACGACGTGTGGGACGAAATCGAGGAGACGCTGCTGATGGCGGACCTCGGCACCGAGCCCACCCTGGAGCTCGTCGACCGCCTCAAGGCCCGCGTCACGGTCGAGGGCACGCGTGACCCCGAGCAGGTGCGCACCCTGCTGCGCGAGGAGCTCGTGGCGATGGTGGACCCCTCGATGGACCGCCGTCTCGCCGCGACCCGCAAGGGCGACCGCCCCGCCGTGACCATGGTCGTGGGCGTCAACGGCGTCGGCAAGACCACCACCGTGGGCAAGCTCGCCCGCGTGCTCGTGGCGGAGGACCGCACCGTCGTGCTCGGCGCCGCGGACACCTTCCGCGCCGCCGCCGCCGAGCAGCTCGCCACGTGGGGTTCCCGCGTAGGCGTGGAGACCGTCCGCTCCGAGAAGGAGGGCGCCGACCCGGCGTCCGTCGCCTTCGAGGCCGTGGAGCACGGCATCGCCGAGGGCGTCGACGTCGTGCTCGTGGACACCGCGGGCCGTCTGCAGAACAAGGCCAACCTCATGGACGAGCTCGGCAAGATCAAGCGCGTCATCGAGAAGCAGGCCGAGGTGGACGAGGTCCTGCTCGTCCTCGACGCCACCACGGGCCAGAACGGCCTGACCCAGGCGAAGGTGTTCGCCGAGGTCGTGGACGTCACCGGCATCGTGCTGACCAAGCTGGACGGCACCGCCAAGGGCGGCATCGTGATCGCCATCCAGCGCCAGCTCGGCGTGCCCGTCAAGCTGATCGGCCTCGGCGAGGGCCCCGACGACCTCGCACCGTTCACCGCCGAGGGCTTCGTGGACGCGCTGCTGGCCGACTGACGTCCCGCACCCCGGTCCAGGGCCCCTCCCGACGTCGTCGGGAGGGGCCCTGTCCTGTCACGGAGACGTCATCGACGTGTGGTGCGGCCCACTCCTCCGGTATCTTCCTTGCATCGGCCCCGATCGGGGCCGGGCAGCGACGCCGCGGGACGGGCGTTCGCCCCCGGCTCGCGGCCCGGACCGAAGGAGACCCCCATGGAGGAGTCGAACGTCCTGGACGCAGGGACAGTGTGGATGGTGACGAGCGCGGCGATGGTCCTGCTCATGACACCCGGACTGGCCATCTTCTACGGCGGCATGACCCGCGCGAAGTCCTCGCTCAACATGATCATGATGTCCTTCGTCTCGATGGGCCTCGTCGGCGTCGTCTGGGTCCTGTGGGTCCACGGGATGACCGGCGGCGACGGGTGGGCCGGGGTGGTGGGGAACCCCGCCGGTGACCTCGGACTGACCGGCACGATGGCCGAGGGCGGGCTCGTCGCGGCGGCCTACGGCGCCACCTTTGCGATCATCGCGGTCGCCCTCATCTCCGGCGCGGTGGCCGACCGCTTCAAGTTCGTCACGTGGTGCGTCTTCGTGCCCGTCTGGACCACCGTCGTCTACGCCCCGCTGGCCTACATGGTGTGGGGCGGCGGTCTCCTCTCCGCGGACGGCGCCATCGGCGCCCGCCTGGGGGAGGCCCTCGACTTCGCCGGTGGCCTCGTGGTGCACATCAGCGCCGGCGTGGCCGCCCTCGTGCTCGCGCTGATGCTGGGCAAGCGCCACGGCTTCGGCGTGGACCCCGGCCACCGGCCGCACAACGTCCCGTTCACCATGCTCGGCGCGGCCCTCCTCTGGTTCGGCTGGTTCGGGTTCAACGGGGGCGCGGCGGGCAGTGTCGACGAGCTCGGACTGATCTGGGTGGACACCCTCGCCGCCGGCGCCGCCGGCATGCTCGGCTGGGTGTTCGTGGAGTGGCTGCGCCGCGGCCGGCCGACCTCGATCGGCACCGCGTCCGGGATCGTCTCGGGCCTGGTCGCCATCACGCCCGCGTGCGCCTTTGTGAGCCCCCTGGGGGCCGTGGCGATCGGCCTCGTCTCCGGTGCGGCCAGCGCGCTCGCGGTCAACCTCAAGTACCGCCTCGGCTTCGACGATTCGCTCGACGTCGTCGGCGTGCACCTCACCTCCGGCATCCTGGGCACCGTGCTGATCGGCTTCTTCGCCCTGCCGGACGAGGGCCGGGCGGGCCTGTTCTACGGCGGAGACGCCGGTCTTCTGGTGGCCCAGACGGTGGCCGTGCTCGTCGCCGTGGTCTTCACCGCCGTGGTGACCACGGCCATCGCCCTGGTCCTGCGCGGGACCATGGGCCTGCGGGTGAGCAAGGAGGACGAGGAGCGGGGCGTCGATCTGACCCTGCACGACGAGTCGGCCTACGACGTCGGCTTCGGCGGGGTGCCCGTCCCCGCCGAGGCGCGGTGAGCCGCCGCGGACGGGTGAGGCCGGTCGGTTGCTAGGCTTGGCGGGCGCCGCGGTGGATGCCGCGGCGCCCGCGACCGACCGCGTCCGGCTCAGTCGACCCCGCTTCGAAGGATCACACCCGCCGTGTTCAACTCCCTGTCCGACCGCCTCACAGCCACCTTCCGCAGCCTCAAGGGCAAGGGGCGGCTGAGCGAGGCGGACATCGACGCCACCGCACGCGAGATCCGCCGCGCCCTCCTGGACGCCGATGTCGCCGTGCCCGTGGTCCGCCAGTTCATCGCGCAGATCAAGGAGCGCGCCCTCGGCGCCGAGGTGGCCCAGGCCCTGAACCCGGGCCAGCAGGTCGTGAAGATCGTCAACGAGGAGCTCGTGGGCATCCTCGGCGGCGAGACCCGGCGCATCCAGCACGCCAAGACGGGCACCACGGTCATCATGCTCGTGGGCCTGCAGGGCGCCGGCAAGACGACCCTCGCCGGCAAGCTCGCCCACCTGCTCAAGTCCCAGGGCCACACCCCGCTGCTCGTGGCCTGCGACCTCCAGCGTCCGAACGCCGTGAAGCAGCTGCAGGTCGGCGGCGAGCGCGCCGGCGTCCCGGTCTACGCGCCGCACCCCGGCGTCTCCTCCGAGTTCGAGGCCGCCACCGGCGACCCGGTGCAGGTGGCCCGTGACGGCGTCGCCGAGGCCAACACGAAGTACCACGACGTGGTCATCATCGACACCGCCGGCCGCCTCGGCGTGGACGCCGAGCTCATGCAGCAGGCCGCGGACATCCGCGCCGCCGTGGACCCGGACGAGGTGCTCTTCGTCATCGACGCGATGATCGGCCAGGACGCCGTGGCCACGGCCCAGGCGTTCAACGAGGGCGTCGGCTTCACCGGCGTCGTCCTCACCAAGCTCGACGGCGACGCGCGCGGCGGCGCCGCGCTGTCCGTCCGCCACGTGACCGGCAAGCCGATCATGTTCGCCTCCACGGGCGAGGGCCTGAAGGACTTCGAGGTCTTCCACCCGGACCGCATGGCCTCGCGCATCCTCGACATGGGCGACGTGCTCTCCCTGATCGAGCAGGCCGAGCAGAACTGGGACCGCACCGAGGCCGAGAAGATGGCCCGCAAGTTCGCGGACCAGGAGGACTTCACCCTCGACGACTTCCTCGCCCAGATGCAGCAGCTCAAGAAGATGGGCTCGCTGAAGAAGATGCTCATGATGATGCCGGGCGCCCAGGGCATGCGGCAGCAGCTCGAGCAGTTCGACGAGTCGTCGATCGGCCGCGTCGAGGCGATCATCCACTCGATGACCCCGCACGAGCGCGTGGCCCCCAAGATCATCAACGGTTCGCGCCGTGCCCGCATCGCCCGCGGCTCGGGCGTGAGCGTGTCCGAGGTCAACGGCCTGCTCGAGCGCTTCGCGGAGGCGCAGAAGATGATGAAGCGCATGGCCGCCGGCGGCGGCATCCCGGGCATGCCCGGGATGCCGGGCGGCGCCTCCCGCAAGGCGAAGGGCAAGGGCAAGAACGCCAAGCGCGATCGCGTGAAGTCCGGCAACCCGGCCAAGGCCGCGGCCGAGCGCAAGGCGATCGAGGAGCGGCGCGCCCGCGCCGCCCAGGCGCAGGCCGGAGCCGTGTTCGGCCGCGACGGCGCGGGGATGGACGGCTTCGACCCGTCCACCCTCAACCTGCCGGCGGGCTTCGAAAAGTACCTCAAGGACCGCTGAGTCGCCCGCTGCCCGGTCTCGGCGCGCCGGGTGTGCACCGGCCCGCCCGATCTGGCAGAATGGCACGGTACTGAGCGTGAGCCCGGACGACCCTCTATCCTCCGCTGCGCTCCGTTCCGTGTGCCAGGTCGTCGACGCCCGCTGCCCCCACGCGGCGTCGTGCCCCGGCCCCCCAGATCCACTGAAGGAGAACCACACTCGTGGCTGTCAAGATTCGTCTGAAGCGGTTCGGCAAGATCCGCGCCCCGTTCTACCGCGTCGTCGTCATGGACTCGCGCACCCGCCGCGATGGCCGTGCCATCGAGGAGATCGGCAAGTACCACCCGACCGAGGAGCCCTCGTTCATCGAGATCGACTCGGAGCGCGCCCAGTACTGGCTCTCCGTCGGCGCCCAGCCGACCGAGCAGGTCGCCGCGCTGCTGAAGGTCACCGGTGACTGGCAGAAGTTCAAGGGCGAGTCGGGCGCCGAGGGCACCCTGAAGTCCAAGTCCGAGAAGGAGGCCTTCGTGGCCCCCGAGAAGGGCTCGGTCATCCTGCCGGAGGAGCCGAAGCAGGAGGAGGCCCCGGCCGAGTCCGAGCAGGCCGCCGAGGCCCCGGCCGAGGAGGCCGCTGAGGCTCCGGCCGAGGACGCCGAGAAGTCCGAGTGACCATGCTGACCGAGGCCCTCGAGCACCTGGTGCGCGGCATCGTGGACACGCCCGAGGCGGTTCGCGTGGACGCCCGCTCCCAGCGGCGCGGCGACATGCTGGAGGTCCGCGTGGCCCCCGAGGACCTGGGTCGCGTGATCGGCCGCCAGGGTCGCACCGCCACCGCGCTGCGCACCGTGCTGGACGGCCTGGCCGGCCACCCCGTCCGCGTGGACGTGGTGGAGACCGACCGCCGCTCCTGACGGCCCGTGACGCACGGCCCGCCCGCCCCTCACCGGGCCGGCGGGCCGTCGTCGTCTGCGGC
>NZ_JABFAX010000015.1:286831-326892 GCF_017168395.1 Micrococcus sp. KRD128
GTCTGCGGCCCCGCCCCCTCCCGCCACCGATCGTCCCACCCAGGAGAGCCCATGAGTCCCGCAGCCCAGGACGACCTCGTCCGCGTCGCCCGCATCGGCAAGCCGCACGGCATCCGCGGCGAGGTGACCGTGCAGGTCTTCACCGACGACCCGGACGCCCGCTTCGCTCCCGGCGAGCGCCTGGTGGTGCGCGACGGCGCCCCGGGCCTGCCGGCGGAGCTCACCGTCACCCGGGCCCGGTGGAACAAGCAGATCCTCGTGGTCGGCTTCGCCGAGTCGCCGGACCGCAACGTCGCCGAGACCCTGCGCGGCGCCCAGCTGTTCGCCGTTCCCGCCGTCCCCGAGGAGTCGGATGAGTGGTACGAGGAGGACCTCGTGGACCTCGAGGTGCGGGTCGAGGGCGAGCGCGTCGGCGTCGTCACGGCCCTGACCACCGGGGCGGTCCAGGACCTGCTGCACGTCGCGTTGGACGGCGTCGAGGAGGAGGCCCTGGTGCCCTTCGTCGAGGAGATCGTCCCGGAGATCGACCCCGAGGCCGGCGTGCTCGTGCTGACCCCGCCGCCGGGGCTGCTCGAGCTCGCCACCGGCGAGGACGAGGACGCCGCAGACGGGCCCGCCGCCGCGCGCCCCGCCGATGCGGATCCGGAGGACTGAGCAGTGCGCTTCGACGTCGTCACGATCTTCCCGGAGTACCTCGCGGTGCTCGACGTCTCGCTGCTGGGCCGTGCCCGCCGCGAGGGCCTCGTGGACGTGCACGTCCACGACCTGCGCGACTTCACCTTCGACCGGCACCGCACCGTGGACGACACGCCCTACGGCGGCGGCGCCGGCATGGTGATGAAACCCGAGCCGTGGGCGCTCGCGCTCGAGCACGTGGCGGCCCAGGGGCCCGCGGCGCCGGCCCCCGCTGATCTAGCGTCTTCCGAGCCGGGGGACCGCCCCGTGCTGCTCGTGCCGACGCCCTCGGGGGAGCGCTTCACCCAGCGGCTCGCCCGCGAACTGGCGGGCCGGGAGCACGTGGCGATCGCGTGCGGCCGGTACGAGGGCATCGACGAGCGCGTCTTCGGCTGGGCCGAGGAGCTCTTCGAGGTGCGGCTGGTCTCACTGGGCGACTACGTGCTCAACGGCGGCGAGGTCGCCGCGCTGGCGATGATCGAGGCCATCGGCCGCCTCGTGCCGGGCGTCGTGGGCAACCCGGCCTCGCTCGTCGAGGAGTCCCACGAGGACGGCCTGCTGGAGTACCCGGTCTACACCAAGCCCGCGGACTGGCGGGGCCGTGCGGTGCCGCCCGTGCTGCTCTCGGGCGACCACGGCAAGGTCGCGGCCTGGCGTCGGGCCCAGCAGGAGGAGCGCACGCGCGAGCGGCGTCCGGACCTGTGGGCGGCGTACGGCTCCGAGGCCTGACCCGCCGCGCCCGACGGGCTGGAGGGGCGTCGCGACGTCGACGGCTGTGGCATAATGGATCCTCGTGTCCGCCGGACGCCCGACCTGCCACAGGGGGCGCGCGTCAACGGATCGGACCCCGGGACCGCACCCCACGTGCGGAGCCCGGCCCTCGGCTCGGGACCCGGCCCCCTCGTCATGCGGACGTGGACGGGCCGTGCGCCCGCATACCACGCGGTTGACCTGTGGCATCCGCCAGGAGAGACGACATGCACATTCTCGACTCGTTCGACAAGAAGACGCTGCGCGACGACATCCCGGAGTTCGCCCCCGGCGACACCGTCAAGGTGCACGTGAACATCATCGAGGGCAAGACCGCCCGCGTCCAGGTGTTCCAGGGCTACGTCATGGGCCGTCAGGGCTACGGCGTGCGCGAGACCTTCCGCGTCCGCAAGGTGTCCTTCGGCATCGGCGTGGAGCGCGTGTTCCCGGTGCACTCCCCGGTCATCGACAAGATCGAGGTCGTCACCAAGGGCGACGTGCGCCGCGCGAAGCTGTACTACATGCGCGACCGCCACGGCAAGGCCGCCCGCATCCGCGAGAAGCGCGCCGACGCCAAGTGATCATCCCGGTCGGCCCCGCCGACCGGTGATCGACCCATGCGCACCTCGGAGCCCCGTGACCCCCGCCGGTCACGGGGCTCCGTCGCGTCCGGGGCCGGCTCCTCCTCGGGCCCGACGGCGGCCCCCGCCTCCGGCACGAGCCGCTGGTGGGCGTGGCTCGGCCTGACCGTGGTGGCCGCCGTCGTGGTGGCCGCGGTGCTGCGAGCCCTCACCGGCCCCGTCTACCTCATCCCCTCCGGGTCGATGGAGCCGACCCTGCAGCCCGGCGACCGCGTGCGGGTGGAGGCCGCCGCGGCCGGCGGGCAGGGCCTGCACCACGGCGACGTGGTGGTGTTCGACGGCGCCGGCAGCCTGGCGCCGTACCGTTCGGCCGGATCGCTCGAGCGCGGCCTCGAGGACGTCGCCCGGTGGTGGGGTGTCGGCGCGGCCGAGGACGTGTTCGTCAAGCGTGTGCTGGCCCTGCCGGGGGACCGCCTCGAGTGCTGTGCCCCGGACGGCCGGCTGCTGCGCAACGGCGAGCCGCTGGACGAGCCGTATCTCGGCAGGCCCGTGACCGCGGACGAGCCGGCCGCGGCGGGGACCTGGTCCTTCGAGGTGCCCGACGGGCGCATGGTGGTCCTGGGCGACCACCGCGCCGCCTCCCGGGACTCCCGCGCACTGCTGGGCGCCCCCGGCGGCGGGCTGATCCCGCTCGAGCGGGTCGAGGGCCGGGCTGCGGAGATCGTGTGGCCCCTGGCCCGCCGCGGGACCGTGGACGCCCCCTCCGGGGACACGCCGTGACGGGGCGCCGCACCGCGCTGATCGCGGCCGCCGTGACCGTACTCGCCTGCGTGCTGGCGTGGGCCTTCCTGGCGCGCATGTACGCCATCCCGTCCTCGTCCATGGAGCCCGGGCTGCGGGCCGGCGACCGCGTGGTCGCCACGCTGCTCACCCCGGATCCGTTCCCGGTGCGCCGCGGTGACGTGGTGGTGTTCGAAGACACGAAGGGCTGGCTGCCCGGGGGCGGCCACGTGATCAAGCGGGCCGTCGGGCTGCCGGGGGACATCGTCTCCTGGACGCCCGGCGAGGAGACGCTGCGCGTGAACGGGGTGCCCGTGGAGGAGCCGTACCTCGCGCCGGGGGAGACGCCCGCGCAGGAAGCGTTCGAGGTGACCGTCCCCGCGGGGCGGCTGTGGGTGCTCGGCGACCATCGCTCGGCGTCGGCGGACTCCCGCGCGCACCGCGCCGGGCCCGGGGGCGGGTTCGTGGCCCTCGACGACGTGGTGGGCCGCGCCCGGTTCGTGGTCTGGCCGCTGGACCGGATCGGCGGCGCCGGTGCCGACCCCGACGCGTTCGCCGCCGTGCCGGACGCGCCCGCGCTGGAGGAGCGCACGTGACCCCCCGCGGGAGCGGTGGCCGGCCGACGGTGCGCGCGGGCCTGGACGTCGAGGCGGGGCTGGCCGGGCCGGTCCTCGCCGCGCGGGGAGTGGACCGGGTGCTCGTGGCGGGCATGGACGAGGTGGGCCGGGGCGCACTGGCCGGGCCCGTCGTCGTCGGGGTGTGCGCCGCGTGGCTGCCCGCCGCGGGGCAGATCCCTCCGGTGCGCGACTCGAAGGCGCTCACGGACCGACGCCGGCGCGCCCTGGTCCCGCAGATCGAGGACTGGGCGGCCGGGGTGGCGCTGGGGGAGGCCAGCCCCGCGGAGATCGACGCGCTCGGGATCTCGGCGGCCCTCGGCCTCGCCGGGCGCCGGGCCTGGGCGGCACTGTGCGCCGCGGTGGGGCAGGAGCCGGTCGCCCTCGTGCTCGACGGCCGGGACGACTGGCTGAGTCGCTCCGATCCCGACGCCGGCCCCGCGCCCGCGCCGCGTCCGCTGCCGCCCGTGCCCACGATGCTGGTGCGGGCTGAGGATCGGTGCGCGACGGTGGCGGCGGCGTCGATCGCCGCGAAGGTGGCCCGCGACGACGTCATGATCGCCCTCGACGCGGAGCACCCCGGGTACGGGTGGGCCGGGAACAAGGGGTACGGCTCGGCCGCGCACCGGGCCGCCCTGACCGAGCGCGGGGCGAGCGGGCAGCACCGGCGCAGCTGGAACCTCGGGCTGCCGGGCGCGCCCGCGCAGGCGCCTCCCACGCTGTTCGACTGACTCCCAGGGGCCGGGCGTGCCGCCCGTTCGACGTGCGACCCCTGGACGGGGGAGGATGGAGGCCGTGCGTGCCCGGACTGTCGCGGGTGCGCGGCGAACACTGAGGAGGCATGTCATGAGCGCGGACGACGTCGAGGACTTCGAGGCCGAGGCCGAGCTGCTGCTCTACCGCGAGTACCGGGACGTGGTGGGCCTGTTCCGCTACGTCGTGGAGACCGAGCGGCGCTTCTACCTCGCCAACGACGTGCGGCTGACGCCCCGCCAGGCGGACGGGGACGTGTTCTTCGAGATCCTGCTCGAGGACGCCTGGGTGTGGGACGTGTACCGCACGCAGCGGTTCATCAAGCGCGTGAAGGTGCTGACCTTCAAGGACGTGAACATCGAGGAGCTGCCCACCGAGGACCTGACGGTCCCGCCGGACGGCCAGCTGCCGAGCTGACCCACCCCTGATCGGCCCCGAGGGCGGGACGCCGACGTCCACTCCTGCACAGGCGTCCGGCCCCGCACAATCCCCGCCGCCACCCTCCCGGCGACCCCGCCCGGGACCACCCTGGTGCCCAGGAGGTGGTCGGGATGACGGGGACCGCGGAACGGATCGGGGCGCAGCCGCCCGGAGACAGGCGCGCCAGCCGCGCGCACACGGCACTGGGCCGGTTCGGCGAGGACGCCGCCGCGCGCTGGCTCGCCGAGCGCGGCTACGTGATCGCCGACCGCAACTGGCGGGGCGAGGCCGGAGAGCTGGACATCGTGGCCCACCACGCCGGCTGGTGGGTGGGTGTCGAGGTGAAGACCCGCTCGGGCCTGGCCTTCGGCGACCCGTTCGAGTCGATCGACCGGCGCAAGCTCACCCGGCTGCACCGCCTCACCGCGGCGTGGGTGCGGGCCCACGCCGCGGACCGCCGGGGGACGCCCTGGCGCGTCGACGCCGTCGCCGTGCTGGTGCCGCGCACGGGAGGGATCCGCTTCGATCTGCTGCAGGACGTGCGGCCGTGAGCGGCATCGGACGCACCCGCTCCATCACGCTGGCGGGTCTGCGCGGGGAGGTCGTGCACGTCGAGGCGGACATCGCCCAGTCCCTGCCCGGGTTCACCCTCCTCGGCCTGCCGGACCAGGCGCTGCAGGAGAGCCGGGACCGCATCCGCTCCGCCGCGCGCAACGCCGGACTGCCCCTGACCCGGCGGCACCTGACCGTGAACCTGCTGCCGGCGGGGGTGCACAAGCGGGGTGCGTGCCACGACCTGGCGATCGTCCTGGCGGCCTACGCCGCGGACGGGCGGGTGCGGAACGTCGAGGGGCCCGTGTTCCTGGCCGAGCTCGGCCTCGACGGCGCCCTGCACCGCTCGCCGGAGACCGTGGCGATGGTGATGGCCGCCGTCGACGCGGGGTGCTCCGAGGTGGTCGTCGCCGAGGATGCGGAGGCCGAGGCCCGACTGGTCCCCGGCGCCGAGGTCCGCGGCTTCGCCCATCTGCACGACGTCATCCGCGCCTTCGGCGGGGAACCGGACGGAGAGCCGCCCCACCGCCCGGCCCGACGTCAGGTGACAGCCCCGGAACCGGAGCCGGCCCGTGCGGTGCCCGACCTCGCCGAGGTCGCCGGACAGGCCGAGGCCCGGTTCGCGCTCGAGGTCGCAGCCGCCGGCGCCCACCACCTGCTGCTCATGGGCGCCCCGGGGGCGGGCAAGACCATGCTCGCCGAGCGCCTGCCCGGAATCCTGCCTCCCCTGGACCGGCGCACCGCGCTCGAGTGCGCCGCCCTGCGCTCCCTTCGCGGCGGCGACGCCCGTGTCCGGCGCAGGGGCGGGACGTCCCAGGGGTTCGACGGTGACATCGACCGGACCCCGCCGTTCGAGGCACCCCACCACTCGGCGTCCCGCTCGGCCCTCGTGGGCGGCGGCAGCGGCCTCGCCCGGCCGGGAGCGGCCTCCCTCGCCCACGGCGGCGTGCTGTTCCTGGACGAGGCCCCCGAGTTCGAACGGCGCACCCTCGAGGCGCTGCGCCAGCCCCTTGAGTCCGGGGAGGTGCTGCTGCACCGGGCCCTCGGCGCCGTCGTCTACCCGGCCCGGTTCCAGCTCGTGCTGGCCGCCAACCCCTGCCCGTGCGGCAAGGGCGGTGGCACGGGCGTCGAGTGCCGGTGCAGCGTGCCCGAACGCCGCCGCTACGCCCAGCGGCTCTCCGGGCCGCTGCTGGACCGCGTCGACCTGCAGGTCACCGTGCGGCCCGTCGAAGCGCGGCAGCTCACGGGGGCGCCCGCGTCCGAGACCACGTCGCAGGTGGCCGCCCGGGTCGCCGCGGCCGCCGACCGCCAGGCCCGGCGCTGGGCCACCGCCGCCGAGCGCGGGCTCGCCCCGTCCGGGCTGCGCCGCAACGCGCACGTCCCCGCCGGGGTGCTGCGGCACGGCCCGTACGCCGTGCCCCGGGCGGCCCGCCGGCCCGCGGACGACGCCGTCGACCAGGGCCTGCTGAGCGCGCGCGGCCACGCCCGCGTCCTGCGCCTCGCCTGGACCCTGGCAGACCTGCGCGGCGCCGAACGGCCCGCACCCGAGGACACCGACGTGGCACTCACGCTGCGCCACCAGAACGAGGAGGACGCATGACCACCCACGTCACCCCGGCGGCAGACCACGTCCCCGTCGCAGGGCCGCGCCGGCCGGACGCCGCCCGGCTCGCCCGCGCCGCCCTGTCCCGGCTGGTCGAGCCCGGGGACGCGCTCGCGGTGCAGACCGTCACGGCGCTCGGGCCGGAGCGGGCGCTCACCCTGCTCACGGGCCGGGAGACGATCCAGCCCGCCGAACGCGATCTGCTCGCCGATCTCGCCGGCACGCCCGACACGCTGCCCCGGCGCTGGGCCGCGGGGCTGGCCCGCTGGGCGCCCCGGGCCGCCCGGCTTGAGCCGGAGCGGGACCTCGTGGCTCTGCACCGGCTCGGGGGAGGCCTGCTGATCCCCGAAGACGACGCCTGGCCCGCCGCCCTGGCGGACCTGGGCGAGGAGGCGCCCCTGGGCCTGTGGTTCCGCGGCTCCGGAACGCTGCCTCCCGCGGACCGGATGCTCGCCGTCGTCGGCAGCCGGGAGGCGACCGCGTACGGACGGACCGTGACCGCCCGCTGCGCCGCCCACGCCGTCCAGCAGGGCGCGTGCGTGATCTCCGGCGGCGCGTACGGCATCGACGGCGCCGCCCACCGGGCCGCGCTGCAGGCGCCCGCCGCACCGGAAGACGCGGCGGATCGCGACGGCGTCCCGCCCACGGTGGCGGTGCTGGCCGGCGGCCTCGACCGGTTCTACCCGGCCGGCCACGAGGACCTGCTTCGCGCGGTGATGGCCGCCGGGCTGCTCGTGTCCGAGATGCCGCCCGGTGCGAGTCCCACGCGGTACCGGTTCCTGCAGCGCAACCGGGTCATCGCCGCGCTCGCGGGGGCCGTGCTGGTGGTCGAGGCGCGCTGGCGGTCGGGAGCGCAGAACACGGCGGGCCACGCGTTCGGCCTCGGCCGCGAGGTGGGCGTGGTCCCCGGCCCCGTGACCTCGCCCAGCTCCGCCGGCTGCCACCGTCTGCTGCAGGAGAGCCCCGCCCGTCTCGTGACCACCGAGCAGGAGGCCCTCGCCCTGCTCGGTCAGGGGTCCGCCCGGAGCGGCGGCGCGGGCGGGAGGACCTCCGCCCGGGCAGCTCCCGAGCCCGCCGCGCGGCCCACCGACGGGCTCACGATGGAGGAGGCCCTCGTCCACGAGGCGCTGCCCCTGCGCCAGGCGGTGCCCGTCGACCGGATCACGGTCAGCGCCGGGCTCGCGCTGCCCACCGTCCTGGCGTGCCTGTCCCGGCTGCAGCGGGCGGGCCTGGCCGAACGGGTCGAGGACCGGTGGCGGCGGGGATGACCTCCGGCCCCGCGCTCTCGGGCCGTGCGCCACGATGTCCGTGGGCGCGGATGGCAGAGTGGGGGGATGGCCCCGTCGTCCTCCGTCCGTCCCGTCCCGGTCCCGCGCGCCCCCTCGCCCCGGGACACGGCCTGGCTCGAGGCGTTCGAGGAGCACCTGCGCCACGAGCGGAACCGCAGCCCCCAGACCGTGCGCGCGTACCTCGCCGATCTGCGCGCCCTCATCGACCACGTCGCCGGCACAGCCGGCACCGCGGCGACGCCCGCGGCGGACGACGACGCCCCCGCCCGCCACGCGCCCAGCGCACCGGACGTCCTCGCCGAGCTGGACATCGAGGACCTGCGTGGCTGGCTGGCGGCCATGAGCGGGGCCGGCCTCGCCCGCGCGACCCTGGCCCGCCGGGTGGCCGCCGTCCGCACCTTCACGGCCTGGCTGCGCCGCGAGGGCCTGCGCTCGGACGACCCCGCCCTGCGGCTGCGCTCGCCCCGGCCCGAGGGGACGCTGCCCCACGTGCTCCAGGAGCAGCAGGCGACCCGGCTCCTCGCGGCGGCCCAGGACCGGGTGGACGCCGCCGCCGCGGGGGACGACCCCGCCGCCCACGCGCTGGCCCTGCGGGACGCCGCCCTGCTCGAGCTGCTCTACGCGACCGGCGCCCGGGTGGCCGAACTCTCCGCCCTGGACGTGGATGACCTCGAGGCCGGCCGCGGCGTCGTCCGGCTGACCGGCAAGGGCGACCGGCAGCGCACCGTCCCCTACGGCGACCCCGCGGGCCGCGCCCTCCAGGTGTGGCAGCGGCTCGGTCGCCCCCGCCTGGCCCGTCCGGACTCCGGCCCCGCCCTCTTCCTCGGCGCACGCGGCGGCCGGCTGGGGGTGCGCCAGGCGCGCACCGTCGTCGACCGGGCGCTCGAGGGCCTGGGGGACACCGCGGCGCGCGGGCCGCACGCGCTGCGCCACACGGCCGCGACCCACCTCCTCGACGGCGGCGCCGACCTGCGCAGCGTGCAGGAGCTGCTGGGCCACGCGTCCCTGCGCACCACGCAGGTCTACACCCACGTCTCGATCGATCGTCTCCGCGAGGGCTACCGGCAGGCCCACCCACGCGCCTGACGCCTCCCCGGAGCGCCCCCGGCCCCTCCACTGCGCCATAGCGACACGCGCGGCGGCGCGCCGCCTCGTTGCCGGCCCGGCATCCCTGGTGCATAATGGCCCCAGGATCCACCGGAGCCGCGACGTGGTCGTAGGGGAAGACGCACCGCATCGCACACCCGGAGGCATCCATGACCAGCACCCAAACCCGCGGCGTGGTCCACATCCTCTCCGCCCCCACCGCCCTCTGCCCCCACGTGGAGTGGGCGCTGAGCTCCGTGCTCGGCCCCGCGACCTCGGTGGAGTGGGAGGGTCAGCCGGTCGCGCCCGGCCAGCACCGCTCCGAGGTGCACTGGACGGCGACCGCCGGCACCGGTGCGCGCCTGGCCTCGGCCCTGCGCGGCTGGCCGCACCTGCGCTTCGAGATCACCGAGGAGCCGTCCGCCGGTGTCGACGGCTCGCGCTGGTCCCACACCCCGGACCTCGGCATCTTCCACGCCACCACGGACGTCTCCGGCAACATCATGGTCTCCGAGGACCGCATCCGGTACGCCTATGAGGCCGGCGCGGGCGACCCCAGCGTGCTGATGCACGAACTCTCCCTCGCGCTCGGCGAGGCCTGGGACGATGAGCTCGAGCCGTTCCGGCTGGCCGCCGCCCACGCCAACGTGCGCTGGCTGCACCGCGCCGTCTGACCCCTCGCCCGGCCGGCGACGCTCCGGCTCAGACGCTGCGGAACACGGCCACCGCGTTGTGGCCGCCGAAGCCGAACGAGTTCTTCACGGCCACACGCGGCCCCTCGGGCAGGCGGGCGGGGGAGCCGGTGACCACGTTCAGCGGGATCTCCGGGTCCTGGTGGTCCAGGTTGATGGTCACGGGCGCCTGGCCGTGGTGGACGGCGAGCACGGACAGGATCGACTCGATCGCACCCGAGGCGCCCAGCAGGTGGCCGGTCTGGGACTTCGTGGCCGAGACCTGCACCTGGTCCAGGTGGTCGCCGAACACGGCCCGCATGGCCAGGTACTCCGGGGCGTCGCCCTTCGGTGTGGACGTCGCGTGGGCGTTCACGTGGCACACGTCCTCGGGGGTGATGTCGGCCGACCTCAGTGCGGCGCGCATCGCCCGGGTCGCGCCCAGGCCCTCGGGCTCGGGCGCGGTGATGTGGTGGGAGTCGGAGCTGACGCCCGCGCCGGCCAGCTCGGCGTACACGCGGGCGCCGCGGGCCTTCGCGTGCTCCTCCGACTCGATCACCATGACGCCGGCGCCCTCGCCGAGGACGAAGCCGTCGCGGTCCACGTCGTAGGGGCGGGACGCGGCCTGCGGGTCGTCGTTGCGCTTGGACAGCGCCTGCATCGCGGCGAACGCGGCCATCGGCAGCGGGTGCACGGCGGCCTCGGCGGCGCCGCAGATCACGACGTCGGCCTGGCCGGAGCGGATGAGCAGCAGCGCGGTCTCGAGCGCCTCGGTGCCGGCGGCGCACGCGGACACCACGGTGCGGGCGCCGGCGCGGGCGCCGAACTCGAGGGAGAGCGCCCCGGCAGCGCCGTTGGGCATGAGCATCGGGACGGTCATGGGCAGCACGCGGCGCGGGCCGCGCTCGCGCAGGGTGTCCCAGCCGTCCAGGAGGGTCCACACGCCGCCGATGCCGGTGCCGAAGGCCACGGCGAGCCGGTCGCCGTCGACCTCCGCGCCCTCGAGGCCGGCGTCCTTCCAGGCCTCGCGCGCGGCGACGGTCGCCATCTGGGTGGCCGGGTCCTGGCGCTTCTGCTCCACCTTGGAGAGGACCTCGGAGGTGGGCACGGCCAGCTCGGCCGCGAAGGTGACGGGCAGCTCGTACTTCTCCACCCAGTCGTGCTCCATGGTGCGCGCACCGGAGACGCCCTGCAGGGCGTGGGACCAGAAGGTGGGCACGTCGCCGCCGATGGGCGTGGTGGCGCCGAGGCCGGTGATCACTGCGGTGCGGGTCATGGGTCTGCTGCCTCTGGGTCTCGAGTGGGGATCGGGCGGAGGGGTGTCGTCGGCACGACGCGCGGCGCTCGCCGGGGTGCCGGAAGTCGGGGGTGTCGAGGGCCGGGGGCGCTCACGCGCCCCCGGCGCTCACCGAGGGGACGGGACGGGCCGGGCCCGCCGCCGTCGTGGGCCGATCAGGCCTGGGCGCCGTCGATGAAGTCGACGGCGTCCTGGACGGTCTTGAGGTTCTTGACCTCCTCGTCCGGGATCTTCACGCCGAACTTGTCCTCGGCGTTGACCACGATGGTCATCATCGAGATCGAGTCGATGTCCAGATCGTCCGTGAAGGACTTCTCCGGCTGCACCTCGGCGGCGTCGAGGCCGGTCTCCTCGTTCACGATCTCGGCGAGGCCGGCGAGGATCTCTTCCTTGGAAGCCATGGGGCGTCTCCTTCGGTAGGGGTGTGGGGTGTACGTGGACAGTGAATCAGACGGCGCCGCCTCAGGGGAGGCGGACCACCTGGGCGCCGTAGACCAGCCCGGCGCCGAAGCCGATCTGCAGGGCCAGGCCGCCGGAGAGCTCGGGGTTCTCCTCCAGCAGCCGGTGCATGGCCAGCGGGATGGACGCGGCCGACGTGTTGCCGGCGTCCGCGATGTCCCGGGCCACGACGACGGACTCCGGCAGCTTCAGCTGCTTGGCGAACTCGTCGATGATCCGCATGTTGGCCTGGTGCGGGATGAACGCGGCGAGGTCCTCGGGCTCCACGCCCGCGGCGTCGAGGGCCTCGCGGGCCACCTTTGCCATCGACCACACGGCCCAACGGAAGACGGAGGGCCCGTCCTGGCGCAGCGTCGGCCAGAGCATCCCCTCCGCGCCGGTGATCGCCGAGGCGTCGCCCGTGGTGCGGGCGTGCTCCACGGCATCGCGCAGCTCCAGCTGCGAATGCGTCATGGAGATCGTGGACCAGCGCTCCCCGTCCGAGCCCCACACCGAGGGGGAGATGCCCGGCTCGTCCGAGGCCGAGACGATCACGGCGCCCGCGCCGTCGCCCAGCAGGAAGGAGATGGAGCGGTCCGTGGGATCCACGACGTCGGAGAGGCGCTCGACGCCGACCACGAGCACGTGCCGCGCGGTGCCGGAGCGCACGAGGGCGTCGGCCTGGGCCACGCCGTAGCAGTAGCCGGCGCACGCGGCGGAGACGTCGTAGGCGGGCGCCGGGGTGGCGCCGATCTCGTGCGCCACGAGGGCCGCGGCCGAGGGGGTGGCGTGCGGGAAGGTGACGGTCGAGACGATCACGGCGTCCAGGTCCGAGGCCTGCAGGCCGGCCCGCTCGAGGGCCTCCCGGGCGGCGCCCACGGCCATGACGGGCACGGTCTCCTCCGCCGTGGCGCGCTGGCGGGTGACGATGCCGGTGCGCTGGCGGATCCACTCGTCCGACGAGTCGATGGGGCCGATGAGGTCCTCGTTCGGGACCAGGTTCGCCGGGCGGTAGGCGCCCACGGCCACGATGCGGCTGGCCGCGGGGCGCTCGTGCTGCTTCAGGGTGACGGTCATGGTGCCTCTCTCTGCCGGGCGGTGCGCGGGGTTCAGGCCGAGTGCTCGGCCAGGAACGCCCGCGCGGCGTCCAGGTCCTCGGGGGTCTTCACGGCGAGCTGCGCGGTGCCCTTGAGGCCGCGCTTGGCCAGTCCGGTCAGTGTGCCACCGGGCAGCAGCTCCAGGACCCCCGTGACCTGCCGCGCGGCCATGGTCGCCATGCACAGGTCCCAGCGGACCGGTCGGGTGACCTGGTCCACGATCCGGGCGAGCACGTCCGTGCCGGACTCGACGGCCTCGCCGTCCCGGTTGGACAGCAGGGGCAGGCGCGGGTCCGAGGGGGAGAGGTCCGCGACGTGGGCCGCGAGGTCGTCCACGGCGGGGCGCATGTGCTCCGTGTGGAACGCACCGGCCACCTTGAGCGGGATCACGCGGGTGCGGGCGGGGGCGGACTCGGCGAGCGCGCCGAGGGCCTCCGCGGGGCCGGCGGCGACGATCTGGCCGGCGCCGTTGACATTGGCGGGTGTCAGGCCCGCCGCCTCGATGGCCGCGAGGACCTCGTCCTGGTCCCCGCCCACGACGGCGGCCATGCCCGTGGGCGTGGCCGCGGCGGCCCGGGCCATGCCGGTGGCGCGCACGCGCACCAGGGAGAGGGCCTCGGCGGGGGACAGCACGCCGGTGACGGCGGCCGCGGTGATCTCGCCCACGGAGTGGCCGGCCACGACGGTCGACTCCGGTGCGGCGGCGTCCGCCTCGAGGGCCGCGGCGGCCACCAGGCCGGCCGCCACGATCAGCGGCTGGGCGACGGCGGTGTCCTTGATGGTCTCCTCGTCCGACTCGGTGCCGTGGCGGATCAGGTCCACGCCCGCGGCATCGGAGAGGGATGCGAGCAGGTCGCGGGTCCCGTCCAGCTCGAGCCAGGGGGCGAGGAAGCCGGGCGTCTGGGACCCCTGTCCGGGGCACACGATGGCAAGCATTCCTCCATCGTGTCAGGATCGGCCGCCATCCCGGGCAGATCGCGCCACGAAGCACGGCGAGTCGGTTTGGAGGGTTTCTACAAGCGGGGGGTGTGTGCCGCGCCGGCTCAGTCCGACCCGGCCCCGTTCGTCGGCCGCGCCCCCGCGAGCCGGCCGAGGGTGATCGCGGTCTGCAGGACGTATGCGTCGCGGGGGACCAGCGGGTCCCAGCCGGTCACCTCGGCCACCCGCTTGAGGCGGTACCGCACGGTGTTCGCGTGGACGAACAGCTCGCGGGCCGTGCCCTCGAGCGAGTGGCCCAGCGCACCGTACGCGTCCACGGTCTCCAGCAGGGAGGTGCCGGCGTCGGCCAGGGGTGTGAACACCCCGTCCACGAGGGCCTCCCGGGCCGTGGGGTCGCCCAGCAGAGCCCGCTCGGGCAGCAGGTCCTCCGCCGGGGTGGGCCGGCTCGCCCGGGGATGGGCGGCCGCCGCGCTGAGCCCGGCCAGGGTGTGCCGGGCCGAGACGTGCGCCGAGACCAGCGAGTCCATGACGGGCCCCACGATCACCGGTCCCGGCGCGAACCAGGGCGCGAGCGCCTCGCCCACCGCCCGCGCGTCCCGCACCGAGCCGACCACGAGGACGAGCCGTTCGGACTGCACGCCCACGAGCAGGTCACAGTCGAGCCTCGCCGCGGCCCGCCGCAGGTCCGGGATGAACGCGGGCTTGTCCTGCCCCGGGGCGAGACCGGCCATGACCATCACGTCGTGGTCCCCACGCCAGCCCAGCGCCGTGGCCCGATGCCGGATCTCGTCCGGGTCCTGCCCGCGCAGCACCGCGTCCAGCAGGACCGACTCGAGCCGCGAGTCCATCGCACCGCGCATCTCCGCGGCCCGGGCGTAGACGTCGGCGAGTGCGAACGCGACCTCGCGCGAGTAGTGGAGGATGTGCTCGCGGACGGGCGCCTGGTCGCGCTCGGCCAGCAGCTCCGGCACCCGCGTCTCGACGACGTCCACCATCGTCCGGATGAGCTGGAGGGCCCGCTGCAGCGAGATCGCCCGGGTGAGATCGGTGGGCGCGGGCCCGAAGACGTCCTGCAGGACGTGGCCCGTGGAGGTGGGCCGCTCGAACCACGTGAGGAAGCCCTGCAGGGCGCGCTGGGCCACGAGCCCGAGGGCGCTGCGCTCGTCCGGGGTGAGTCGGCGGTACCAGGGCAGGGTGGCGTCCAGCCGCTGCAGCACCGCCGTGTTCAGGGCCCCCAGGTGGCTCCTGAGGCGGGCCAGCCCGTCGGTGCTCACGGGGCGAGGGGCGGCGGGGCGGGGCTCGGGCATGCGCTCCATCCTAGGCGCGTGTTGTGGGGTTCCTACAGCGACGACGCCGGCCGCCCGCCTCCGTGGCGGAGGCGGGCGGCCGGCGTCGGGACGGAAGGGCGTCAGCCTCCCCGCGGCGTGCGGGTCAGGCGTCGCCGGCCGCGATGCCGGTGGTGCCGGCGTTGACGTCGTCCAGGCGGTACTTCTCGTGCGCCTTCGCGGCCGTGCCCCGCTCGACCTCGCCCTCCTCCTCGAGGAGCTGCAGCGCGCGGACCACCATCGAGTGGGTGTCGATGAGGAAGTACCGACGGGCGGCGGCGCGGGTGTCCGCGAAGCCGAACTCGTCGGCGCCGAGCGCCGAGAAGCGGTTCGGCACGAACGGGCGGATCTGGTTCGTCCACGAGGTGGAGTAGTCCGAGGTGGCCACGATCGGGCCCTCGGCCCCCTGCAGCGCCTGCGTCACGTAGGGCACGCGCGGGGTGGCGGACGGGTCCTTCAGGGCGTCCTTCTCCGCCGCGACGGCGTCGCGGTACAGCTCGTTGTAGGAGGTCACCGACCACACGGAGGCGTTCACGCCCCACTCCTCGGAGAGGATCCGCTGGGCGTCGAGCGCCCACGGCACGGAGACGCCGGAGCCCAGGAGCTGGACCTTCGGGCCGTCGCCCTGGCCCTCGGAGAGACGGTAGATGCCCTTGAGCAGGCCCTCCACGTCGAGGCCCTCGGGCTCCTCGATGTGGGTGATCGGCTCGTTGTACACCGTGAGGTAGTAGATGACGTTGCGGACGTCGTCCCCGCGGTCGTGGTCGCCGTACATGTCCTCCAGGCCCTGGCGCACGATGTGGGCGATCTCGTACGAGTACGCCGGGTCGTAGTGCTTCACGGCCGGGTTCGTGGACGCCAGGACGGGGGAGTGACCGTCCATGTGCTGGGTTCCCTCGCCGGCGAGGGTGGTGCGCCCGGCGGTGGCGCCGATCATGAAGCCGCGCGCGAGCTGGTCGCCTGCGGCCCAGATGTTGTCCGCGGTCCGCTGGAAGCCGAACATCGAGTAGAAGATGTACACCGGGATCATCGGCTCGCCGTGCGTGGAGTACGCCGTGCCGATCGCGTTGAACGCCGCGGTGGCGCCGTCCTCGTTGATGCCGACGTGGTAGATCTTCCCCTGCGGGGACTCCTTGTAGGACAGGAACAGGTCCCGGTCCACGGACAGGTAGTTCTGGCCCTTGGGGTTGTAGATCTTCGCGGTCGGGAAGAACGAGTCCATGCCGAAGGTGCGGGCCTCGTCCGGGATGATCGGCACGAAGCGCGGTCCCATGTTCTTGTCCCGCATCAGGTCCTTGAGCAGGCGCACGAACGCCATGGTCGTGGCGGCCTGCTGCTTGCCCGATCCCTTGCGGGCCTGCTTGTACGCGGACTCCGGAGGCAGCGGGATCGCGTGGTAGTCGCTGCGCCGCTCCGGCACGAAGCCGCCCAGCTCCTTGCGCCGCTCCATCATGTACGTGATCTCCGGGGCGTCGGCGCCCGGGTGGTAGTACGGGATGTCGTACGGGTCCTTCTCGATCTGCTCGTCCGAGATCGGGATGCGGTGGCGGTCCCGGAACACCTTGAGGTCGTCCACCGTCAGCTTCTTCATCTGGTGCGTGGCGTTGCGACCCTCGAAGGACTTGCCCAGGCCGTAGCCCTTGATGGTGTGGGCCAGGATCACGGTGGGCTGGCCCTTGTGCTCCATGGCGGCCTTGTAGGCGGCGTACACCTTCTTGTAGTCGTGGCCGCCACGCTTGAGGCCCCAGATCTCGTCGTCGGTCATGTCCGCCACCATCTCCTTGGTGACGGAGGACCGGCCGAAGAAGTGGTCGCGCACGAAGCCGCCGGACTCGGCCTTGTAGGTCTGGTAGTCGCCGTCGAGCGTCTCGTTCATGATGCGCACGAGCTCGCCCTCGTCGTCGGCCTCGAGCAGCGGATCCCACTCGCGGCCCCACAGGACCTTGATGACGTTCCAGCCGGCGCCCCGGAAGTAGGACTCCAGCTCCTGGACGATCTTGCCGTTGCCGCGCACCGGCCCGTCGAGACGCTGCAGGTTGCAGTTGATGACGAAGGTGAGGTTGTCGAGCTTGTCGTTGGCCGCGACGTGCAGCTGACCGCGCGACTCGGGCTCGTCCATCTCGCCGTCGCCGAGGAAGGCCCACACGTGCTGGTCGGAGGTGTCCTTGATGCCGTTGTTGTGCAGGTACCGGTTGGTCTGCGCCTGGAAGATGGCGTTCATCGGCCCCAGGCCCATGGACACGGTGGGGTACTGCCAGAAGTGCGGCATCATCCGCGGGTGCGGGTAGGAGGGCAGGGCGTGGCCCTGGCGGGACTTCTCCTGGCGGAAGCCGTCGAGGTCCTGCTCGGTCAGGCGGCCCTCGAGGAACGCGCGGGCGTAGTTGCCGGGCGAGGAGTGTCCCTGGAAGAAGATGTGGTCGCCGCCGCCCGGGTGGTCCTGACCGCGGAAGAAGTGGTTCAGGCCCACCTCGTAGAGGGTCGCCTGGCCCGCGTAGGAGGAGATGTGACCGCCGACGCCGACGCCGTCGCGCTGGGCGCGCTGCACGAGGGCCATGGCGTTCCACCGCAGGTAGTTGCGGTAGCGGCGCTCGAGCTCCTCGTCGCCCGGGTACTCCGGCTCCTGGTCCGCCGGGATCGTGTTCACGTAGTCCGTGGTGGTCACGTAGGGCAGGGCGACGGACTGGGCGCTCGCGCGCTGCATGAGGGAGCGCATGATGTACTGCGCCCGCTCCGTGCCGCGCTCCTCGATGAGTCCGTCGAGGGACTCGATCCACTCCGACGTCTCCTGGGGATCCTTGTCCGGGAGCTGGTCGGTCAGACCGCTGCGGATCTGCGAGCTCTCTTCGGCTGCGCTCACGGTGCCTCCTGGTTCTCGTGCGGAGGGGTGCTCCGCGGTGGGCTGCGGGCAGACGATCCGGTCCGGGCCCGCGACGCCGAGCCGGGCGCGTCGCCCGGAGAGTGCGTCTGTTCCTCCCCAGAGTAGACCGCAGCCGCCGCGTCCGCCCGGCCGGAGGCCCCGGAACGGCGGCGTCCACGGCGTATGGTGGTCATCATCACCCGCTCGACGGCGCGGGCCGCAGTGCCCGCCACCATCAAGGAGGACCGGACACTATGCAGGCTGGGTCGACGCCGACCTCGACGGACAGCGCCCTGCTGGCGGAGCTCGCCCTCTCGAGGGGCGACCTGGTGCAGGAGTGGGGGTACGACGACGACGTCGACGTCACCTTCCGCGACGCGCTCGAGGACGCGCTCGGCGAGGAGCTGCTGACCGAGGAGGATCAGGAGCCGGCGGACGCCGTCCTCTTCTGGTGGCGCGCGGACGACGGCGACGTCATGGATCTCGCGGACGCCCTCGTGGACGCCCAGCGCTCCCTCGATGCCGGCCCCGTCTGGATCATGACCCCCCGTAAGGGGCGCCCCGGCCACGTCAGCCCGGCGGACGTCGCCGAGGCCGCCTCCACCGCAGGCCTGCACGCCACCACCGGGGCCGGCGCCTCCGAGGACTGGGCCGCTCAGAAGCTCGTCCAGAAGCGCGGTGGCTGAGCCCCCGTCCGGCGGGACTCGGGGCGCCGACGTCGTCCCCGCGCTGCGCGACGACCACGGCCAGAGGTGGCCGTGGCCGCCGACGCGCGGGCCCCAGGACGCGGCCGCGCCGCGGGGCACCTGGCTCGTCTTCCTGCCCGGGGCGTTCACGCCGGTGTGCACGGGCGAGCTCGGCTGGCTCGGGGCGCTCGCCGAGGACGTGGCGGTCGACGATGTGGCTGTCCGCGTGGTCTCGTGTGACGCCGCCCCCGTGCTGCGCCGCGTCCGCGAGGAGCTGGCACTGCCGGAGCCGCTCACCCTGCTCTCCGATTTCTGGCCCCACGGCGCGGCCTGCCGTGCCCTCGACGTCTTCGACGCGGAGACCGGGCGGCCCCGCCGCGTCTCCGTGCTGCTCGACGCGGACGGGGTCGAGGTCGCGCGCGTGGTCGCCGCCCCGGGACAGGCACGCACCCGGAGCGAGCACGAGGCGGCGACGCGCGACCTGCTCGCTCACCGGTAGCCTGGACGGACACCGGCACCCGTAGCTCAGTCGGTCAGAGCATCTCGTTTACACCGAGAGGGTCGGGGGTTCGAGTCCCTCCGGGTGCACCGATCGCGGGGCCATGACACGGCGTGACGCCGCGGCTCCGTCATGCCGACCGCCCGTCAGGCGCCTATGAGAGCATGCTCACCATCATGGGCTCCTCGTCAGCGTCCTCGCGCGCCTCCGCTCCGCCCTCGCGGTGGGCCGAGGTGCGCTCCGGCGTCGCCGTGACGCTGGGCGCCGGCCTCGGCCTGTTCCCTCTGGGCATGGCCTTCGGGATGCTCGTGGTCCAGGCCGGGCTGCCCGCGTGGGTCGCACCCCTGTTCTCCGTGGTCGTGTTCGCCGGGTCCGTCGAGCTGCTGCTCGTCCCGCTGGTGGTGGCGGGCACGCCGCTGCTCACGATCGCCGTGACGGTGTTCCTGGTGAACTTCCGCCACGTGTTCTATGCGTTCAGCTTCCCGCTGCGCGTGGTCCGGGGGCGCCTCGCGCGGATCTACTCGATGGGTGCCCTGATCGACGAGGCCTACGCCATCGCCGCCGCCCGGCCCCGCGGCTGGACCGGCCCCCGACTGGTGGCCATGCAGGTCGCTTTGCAGGCGTACTGGGTGCTCGGGGGCCTCGCCGGGGTGGCCGTGGCCTGGCTGCTGCCCGGGCCGGTGGAGGGCCTGGAGTTCGCGCTCGTCGCCCTCTTCATCGTGCTCGCCATGGACGCCGCCCGCACACGCGCCCAGCTGCCCCTCGTGCTGGCGGCCGCGGTCGCCGTCGGGGTGGCCCTGCTGCTGGCACCGGCACAGGTGCTCGTCGTCGCGTTCGCCCTCTACGCCGCGGTACTGATCGCGTTCCACGTGCTCGCCGCACGCGGGACCGCCCTGCCGCTGCCCGAGCCCGTGCCCGTCACCGGACCGGTGCCCGTCGTCGCCGCGGTGGGGGAGCGGGCCGTCACGGATGCCGAGCCCGACGCCGAGGAGGATCCCCGATGACCGGCGCCGCCTACCTGGTGGCCGCGGCCGTCGTCGCGGGCCTCGTGACCTTCTGCCTGCGGGCGCTGCCGTTCGCCCTGCTGCAGCCGCTGCGGGAGTCCGTGCTCGCCGCGCGGCTGGCGGTGTGGATGCCCGCCGGCGTGCTGACCATCCTGGCCCTGGTGATGCTGCTCGACGCCGCGGCGCTGGCCCCCGGAGAGCCCGTGGACGGGACGCGGGTGGCCCACGCGCTGATCGCGGCGGCGGTGACGGTCGTCGTGCATCTGCTGGCCGGGCGGCGGACCCTGGTCTCGATCGCCTCCGGCACGCTGGCCTACGTGCTGTTGGTCAACCTGGCCTGAGCGGCGGCGGGGCGGGTTCGCCCAGGCGTTCGGCCCACGCGCGGGTCGCCGCGGCGAGGCGCCGGCCGTAGGCGGTGACGCCGGCGTCGAGCGTGCCGGCGTTGTAGAGCGTCCCCGCCCGGGCGATCCCCTCCGCGGAGAGGTCGCCGCCCAGGTGCCCGCGCAGGACCTCCAATCCGAAGGCCAGGTTGTCCTCCGGCTCCCACAGACGAAACCCGCGCTCCGCCGCCTGTGCGAAGTACGGCGGCCACGTGATCTGCGCGGGCCCCACCCCGTTCGACGTCTCACCCTGCGCCACCCGGGCCACGAGCTCCTCGTAGCGCTCCCGGGTCACGGGGACGTCCGTCCCGCGCGGGGCACTGTGCACGCCGCCGGCGTCGTGCCCGAAGACGTTCCGGCCACCGGACTCGAGCTCGGCCAGGGCCGCCGCCACCGCGAGGGGAACGTCCGCCCGGCGTGCGGCGGCCACGATCGCCGCGGCGTTGTCGAGGTGTCGGCCGAGCGTCGCCGGCGGGTCGGAGGAGCGGTCGCGGGCGGAGCGGCGGGTGAGGAGGTCGCGGAGCAGGCCCATCGGCCCACCCTCCCGCATCCCGGGTTGAGTTGTCGCGGGTGACGGGCCCGCGCACCCGCGACAACTCAACCCGGGATGCGGGGCAGGGGCCGGGCGGCGGCGCGTCGTCGGCGTCCGGGGCGCACTAGGGTGGAGCGCATGTCCGCGACCCCCCTCGGCTTCTGGAAGCTGCCCGCACGTCCCGACGGCGCCGCCCGTCACCTCGCCGTCATCACCGGGGGCGAGGCGCAGCAGACCATGCTCTTCCTCCAGGACGGGCAGTGGTCCATCCTCGCCCTCTTCCAGGACGAGCTGGCCGGCAAGGCCGCCGCCCGCACCCTGGACGCGCTCCTGCAGTCCGTCACCTGTCTGCGCATGGGCGGCCGTGACGTCCTCGACGGCGCCGACACCCCGCGGCCCGGTGTCGAGTGGGCCGGCTACGACCGCGAGTTCGAGGAGGCCGACGTGGCCGAGCAGCGCGACGTCGAGCCGCGCGGCCGGATCTGGATCCTCCCGGCCACGGACGGCGCCTCCGTCGGCCTCAAGCTTCCCGGGCACCGCCGGTACGACGACGCCGTCGCCCAGTTCGCCGACGTCGACGCGGCGCGTGCCGCCGTCGCGGCGATCGACGAGCTCCTGGGTGTCGGCCCGCGCGGCTGAGTCGGCCGGTCCTCGCCGACCCGGGGCCGCGACCGTTCGCCTCCCAGGGTTCACCTGCTGTTCACGCGGCTGCGCTGCCGGGCCCGGCTTCCTCGTCCGCCGCCCGCCCATAATGGTGGACAGAGCACAGGCCGCGGCCCGCCGCCGTCGTACCGAGGAGGGGGACGGACGGGCACGGTGACGCACCCAGTGAAGGAGACGGTCCATGGAGCTGCTGCAGCCCGACGCCCCCCGCGAGAACCTCCGCGAGTTCATCGACAAGCTGCGCGACGGCGGCTACACCGTCTCGGACGGCCACACCAACGATCCCGACCTGATCGATCCGCAGGGCCGTGCCGTGGAGACGTGGAGGGAGGACTACCCGTACGAGACGCGCATGACGCGCGAGGAGTACGAGCTGGAGAAGTACCGCCTGCAGATCGAACTGCTCAAGCTGCAGTACTGGGGCGAGGACACCGGCCAGCGCCACATCATCGTCTTCGAGGGCCGCGACGCCGCCGGCAAGGGCGGCACCATCAAGCGCTTCACCGAGCACCTGAACCCCCGCACCGCCCGCGTCGTGGCCCTCAACAAGCCCTCGGACCGCGAGCTCGGCCAGTGGTACTTCCAGCGCTACATCCAGCACTTCCCCACGGCGGGCGAGATCGTGCTGTTCGACCGCTCGTGGTACAACCGCGCCGGCGTCGAGCGCGTGATGGGCTTCGCCACGGACGAGCAGTACCGCCGCTTCATGAACCAGGTGCCGCTGTTCGAGAAGATGCTCGTGGACGACGGCATCCACCTCACCAAGTTCTGGTTCTCCGTGACACAGACCGAGCAGCGCACGCGCTTCGCGATCCGCCAGATCGACCCGGTCCGCCAGTGGAAGCTCTCGCCCATGGACCTCGAGTCCCTGGACCGTTGGGAGGCGTACACGGAGGCCAAGGAGGCCATGTTCCTCCACACGGACACGGACCACGCCCCGTGGATCTCCATCCGCTCCAACGACAAGAAGCGGGCCCGCCTCAACGCGATGCGCTACTTCCTGTCCCAGTTCGAGTACGAGGGCAAGGACCACGAGGTCGTCGGCACCCCGGACCCGCTGATCGTGCGCCGCGGCCGCGACGCCGTGGGGGACTGACCGCGGTCGACGTAGGCTGGGGGGCGGGTCCGTGTCCGGCACGGCCCGTCCCACCGTCCGAGCCACAGGAGGCCACCCGCGATGACCGAGCAGACCACCACCGTCCCCGTCGGCGCCGCCGACATCGGCGTCACGGGCCTGGCGGTGATGGGCGCGAACCTCGCCCGCAACTTCGCCCGCCACGGCTACACGGTGGCCCTGCACAACCGCAGCCGGGCCCGCACGGACCAGCTCGTGGCCGAGCACGGTGACGAGGGTGCGTTCGTGGCGACGGAGACGCTCGCCGAGCTCGTGCAGTCCCTCGCCGTGCCGCGCCGGGTGCTCATCATGGTCAAGGCGGGCGCCCCCGTGGACGCCGTCATCGACCAGCTCGTCCCCCTGCTGGACGAGGGCGACATCGTCATCGACGCCGGCAACTCCCATTACGAGGACACCCGCCGCCGCGAGGCGGCCCTCGCCGAGAAGGGCCTGCACTTCGTGGGCGTCGGTGTCTCCGGCGGCGAGGAGGGTGCCCTGCACGGTCCGGCGATCATGCCCGGCGGTCCGGAGAAGTCCTACGAGGCCCTCGGCCCGATGCTCGAGAAGATCTCCGCGCAGTTCGAGGGGGAGCCGTGCTGCGCCTGGGTCGGCACGGACGGCGCCGGCCACTACGTGAAGATGGTCCACAACGGCATCGAGTACGCGGACATGCAGGTCATCGGCGAGGCCTACGACCTGCTGCGCCGCGTGGGCGGCCTCGAGCCCGCCGAGCAGGCCGAGGTGTTCACGGCGTGGAACCAGACCGACCTGGCCTCCTACCTCATCGAGATCACGGCCGAGGTGCTCGCCCAGGTGGACGCGGCCACGGGCCGCCCGCTCGTGGACGTGATCGTGGACGAGGCCGGGCAGAAGGGCACCGGCCGCTGGACCGCGATCTCGGGTCTCGACGTCGGCTCCCCGGTGGCCGCGATCGCCGAGTCCGTCTTCGCCCGCTCGCTGTCCTCTCAGCGCGCGGTGCGCCAGGTCGCCCGTGAGACCCTCGCGGCCGGCGTCGACGAGGAGGCGCAGCGCGCCCCGCAGGACACGGACACGTTCGTGGAGGACGTGCGCCAGGCGCTGTTCGCCTCCAAGCTCGTGGCCTACGCGCAGGGCATGGACATGCTCGCCGCCGCCGCCGAGGAGTACGGCTGGTCGCTGGACCTGGGCACCATCGCCTCGCTGTGGCGGGACGGCTGCATCATCCGCGCCGACCTGCTCGACGTGATCATGCAGGCCTTCGGCGGCCGCGACACCTCCCGCCACCCGGCGCCGGGCACCCGCGCCCCCGGCCAGCCGCTCAACCTGCTCTTCGCCCCCGAGTTCGCCCAGGCGATCGCCGAGGCCCTGCCGGCCTGGCGCCGCGTCGTCGGCACCGCCGTCGCCGCGGGCGTGCCGGTCCCGGTGTTCTCCTCGGCCCTGGCGTACTACGACGGCCTGCGGGCCGACCGCCTGCCGGCCGCCCTCGTGCAGGGCCAGCGCGACTACTTCGGCGCCCACACCTACCTGCGCGTGGACCGCGAGGGCTCGTTCCACACGCTGTGGTCCGGCGACCGCACCGAGGTCGACGGCGAGGGCGTGCCCGTGGTCATGCCGCAGCCGACCGAGGGCGACCCCACGCAGGACTGACCCGGCGGGACGGCCGATTCGGCGCCGATGCCGATCCCGCGCCCCGCCGCCCGGGCCTCCGGGTGGTGGGGCTGTGTCGTGGGGCGATGAGACCCCAGACAAGAGTGATGAATCTCACAGGCGTGGTAGCCTCCCGGCATGACCTCGCCCCTCACCTCCTCGTTGTCGCGTCGCTCCGCCCTGAGCGTGCTCGCCTCCGCCACGGGCCTGCCGCTCGTCGTCGCACCCGCCGCTTCCGCGGCCGGTTCCCTGCCCACCCCGTCCGACACCCCGCCGATGGGTGCGATCCGGAACATGGCGGACATGATCCGCGAACTCCACAAGCTTGAGCGCACGACGCGCGGCGAGGTCCGGGTGACCACGCTGGCCGAGATCGGCACCGCCGAGTCGCGCTCCGAGCAGGGACGCGAACTGTACGTCGCCGTCGTGGGCCACGGCCCGCGCCATGTGTGGCTGCAGGGTCGGATCCACGGCAACGAGCCCTACGGCCTCGACGCCACGCTGGATGTCCTGGCGACCCTCGGCGGCAACGGCTCAGCCACCTACCGTCGGATGCGTGAGGAGTTCACGGTCCACGTGATCCCGATGTACAATCCGGACGGCTCCGAGGCGAACAGCCGGACGACCACGCTCTGGGACCGCACCGCCGACTCCCCGCTGCTCGACGAGCGCGGGCGTCCGCGCACCGTGGACCTGAACCGCGACTGGGGCGTGGGGCGGTTCGAGGCCCGCGAGTCCCGCGCCTGGTACGAGTACTGGACGATGGTCAAGCCCGAGTTCGCGCTGGACATCCACCACCAGGGGCTCAAGCAGGACTGGGAGACCGGCAAGGACGTCACGCTCTCGCTCGGCGTCTCGCTCGCCCCCGGCGGCCCCACCCTGCCGAACGTCCGCGGGGGCGAGTACGACCGCCTGGCCCGCCAGATGGCCGGCCACGTCTGGCTCGCCACGCGGCACCGCGGACACATCGCCACCGACCGCTACGACGTCGGCGAGAACACGGTGATCGACATCCGCGGCGGCGTCGTCTCGGCCATGATGCTGGGCCTGGACTGGAACGGCCTGAACCCCACCGGGCACTCGAACGTGGCAATCTTCTTCGAGACCTCCGGGAACACGCGGGACGGCAGCATCGGCCAGAAGGCGCGGGGCAAGCTCGTCCAGCAGAACATCCTGGCCGTCACCGCCGCCCTGGACGGCATGGCCACGGGCGCGGTCCGCGCCACGGACCCCGAGGTCTGGGAGCAGATCCCGCACACGCCGGTGCAGTACTACTTCACAGACTACGCAGGCATCATCCCCGCCTGAGCGGCCCGCACGTCTGCTCCGGCGGCGACCCGGCGGGACCCGGCCCTCAGATCCAGAGGGCCGGGTCCACGTACTCCGCGGGGTCCACGAGCGGCTTGCCCTCGGCCGGGCCCTTGCGCGGGCGGACGGTGGCCGGCACGCCGGTGGCGATCGCGTCGGCGGGGGTGTCCTTCACGACGACGGCGTTGGCGCCCACCGCCGTTCCCTCCCCGATCTCGACGGGTCCGAGGATCTTGGCGCCGGCCCCCACCACGACGCCGTCGCGCAGCGTGGGGTGCCGCTTCACCTTGGCCAGGGAGCGGCCGCCGAGGGTGACCCCGTGGTACAGCATCACGTCGTCGCCGATCTCCGCGGTCTCGCCGATCACGACGCCCATGCCGTGGTCGATGAAGAACCGACGACCGATCGACGCGCCGGGGTGGATCTCGATGCCCGTGGCCGCGCGCGTGACCTGCGAGAGCACGCGGGCGGGCATCTTCAACCGGTCGTGCCGCCACATCCGGTGCGCGACGCGGTGCGCCCACACGGCGTGCAGACCCGAGTAGACGAGGGCCACCTCGAGGTCACCGCGCGCCGCCGGGTCATGGGTGCGGACGGTCGCGATGTCTTCCTTGATGCGGGAGAACAGTCCCACGGGCGGCCCCTTCGGGTCGGTGCGGTCGGTGAGCGGGCGGCGGTCAGCCGCGGATGTCCTCGAAGAGGGCGGTGGAGATGTAGCGCTCGCCGAAGTCACACACGATGGCGACGATCAGCTTGCCCTCGGACTCGGGCTTGGCGGCCTCCTTGAGGGCGGCCGAGATGATCGCGCCGGTGGAGATGCCGCCGAGGATGCCCTCCTCGGTCCCGAGCCGACGGGCGGTCTCGATGGACTCCTCGAAGGTGGCCGGGTAGACCTCGTCGTAGAGGTCGGTGTCCAGGATCTCCGGCACGAAGTTCGCGCCGATGCCCTGGATCTTGTGCGGGCCGGCCTGGCCGCCGGAGAGGATGGGGGAGTCGGCCGGCTCGACGGCGATGAGCTTCACGTCCGGCTTCTGCTCGCGCAGGTACCGGCCCGCGCCCGTGATGGTGCCGCCGGTGCCGACGCCGGCGATGAACACGTCCACGGCACCCTCGGACGCGTCCCAGATCTCCGGGCCGGTGCCCCTGTAGTGGGCCTGGACGTTGGCCTGGTTCGCGAACTGCTGGGCCCAGATGGAGTTCGGGGTGCTGCGGACGATCTCCTGGGCGCGCTCGAGGGCGCCGCGCATGCCGTCTGCGCCGGGGGTCAGCACGATCTCGGCGCCGAATGCCTTGAGCATCACGCGGCGCTCGGTGGACATGGTCTCAGGCATGGTCAGGATCACGCGGTAGCCGCGCGCCGCGCCGACCATGGCCAGGGCGATGCCGGTGTTGCCGGAGGTGCCCTCCACGATGGTGCCGCCGGGGCTCAGCTCGCCGGCCGCCTCCGCGGCGTCGACGATGGCGGTGCCGATGCGGTCCTTCACCGAGTTGGCCGGGTTGTAGAACTCGACCTTCACGGCGACGTCGCCGGGCAGGTCCTTCGCGAGGCGGTTCAGCCGGACCAGGGGCGTGCCGCCGACCGCCTGGGTGATGTCGTCGAGGATGCGGGCCATGGTGATACCTCCGGGGGTGGTGCGCGTCGGGGCGCGGGCGATCGAGTGGGTGTTCCTGCGTCAGGCTATCGAGCCGCGGCGCCGCTCAGGCGTCCACGAGCCACGCGGAGTAGTTCCGGCGCACCTTCGCGAGCTTCGGATCGATGACCACACGGCAGTATCCGTTGGAACGGCGCCGCGCATAGAAGTCCTGGTGAATATCCTCGGCCGGGTGCCACGCGGACGCCGGCTCGACGCGTGTGACGATAGGGCTGTCATAGTTCGCCTGTGCCCGGGCGATCTCGTCCGCGAAGAACCGGGCCTCGGCCTCGTCGTGGGCGAAGACGGCCGAGCGGTACTGCGTGCCGACGTCGGCCCCCTGGCGGTTCAACGACGTGGGGTCGTGGCCGGTGAAGAACAGGTCCATGATCACCTCGGGCGGCACGACGGCGGCGTCGAAGCGTACACGGACCGCCTCGGCGTGGCCGGTGGTCCCGGTGCACACGGACTCGTAGCTCGGGGCGGGGTCGTCGCCTCCGGTGTAGCCGGACTCGACGGCGAGCACGCCCCGCACGCGACGGTAGACGGCGTCGAGGCACCAGAAGCAGCCGCCCGCGAGCGTCAGCTCGCGGATGTCGGCAGGCGCGCCGGAGGCGCCGAGGGGCTCGGTACGGGGGGAGTCGGTCATGGCAGGCACAGCAACGCGGCCCGCGCTTTTCATTCCCGACGACGCCGCCCCGTTCCGTCACCCAGGGCCGCCGGGTCGTGCGTGCCCGGGCCGGGTGGGCCATCATGGCCGGTATGACCGTGTCCCGTTCCGCTGTCCCCGCCTCGCCGGAGCACGCCCTGCACCCGCCGACGCTCGGGCACGTCCTCGAGGTCGTCCAGGGGCTGTGGCCGCGGGAACTGGCGGAGCCGTGGGACGCCGTCGGGCCGGTGGCCGGGCGCCCGGAGGCGCCGGTGCGGACCGTCCTGTGGGCGCTGGACCCCGTGCAGGCCGTGGCCGACGAGGCCGTCGCCCGCGGGGCCGACCTCGTGGTCACCCACCACCCGCTCCTGCTGCGCGGGACCTCGTCCGTCGCCGCCGTCGGGCATGCCGCCGCCAAGGGACGCCTGCTGCACACCCTGATCGAGCACCGCATCGCCCTGCTCGCGGCGCACACCAACGCCGACGCCGTCGTGGGCGGCGTCTCGGACGTGCTGGCCCGTGCCGTCGGCGTCACCGGAGCGCTCTCGCCCCTGACGACCTCCGCCGCCGGCACCGGGGCCGAAGGCATCGGCCGGGTGGGCGACCTGCCCGAGGAGACCGACCTGGCCGCCTTCGCCCGCGCCGTGCACGCGGCGCTGCCCGCCACGGCCGGCGGCGTGCGCGTGGCGGGCGACCCCGCCCAGCGCATCCGCCGCGTCGCCGTGTGCGGCGGCGCCGGAGACAGCCTCTTCCACGCGGTCCGCGCGTCCGGCGCGGACGTCTACGTGACCGCCGATCTGCGCCACCACCCGGCCTCGGAGGCCCGGGAGACGGCGGTGTCGGGGGATGGACGTCCCGCGCTCGTGGACGTCTCGCACTGGGCGAGCGAGTCCCTGTGGCTCGAGCACGGCGCCCGCGCCCTGGAGGCCGCCCTGGCGGAGCGGGGACTGGGCGTCACAACCCTGTTCTCAGATCACCGCAGCGACCCCTGGGACTTCCTGGTCGGGGGAGAGCGGGCCGACGAGGGGAGTCACGCATGAGTGAGGTCACCGCACCGCCGGCCGTCCAGGCCCGGCTGCTGGAGCTGCAGGAGCTCGACACGGCCCTGGACCAGGCCCGCGCCGCCGTCCGTCGGCTCAAGGCAGACCCGGAGCACGGCCGGCTGCGCGCCCGCGCGCAGGAGCTCGAGGAGGCATTGCCCGGCCTCGAGGATGCCGCCCGCACCGCCGACCGGGCGGGGGCCGAGGCCACCGAGAAGGCCGCCGCCACCCGCGCCCGTCGGGACCGGACCCGGGAGCGGCTCGAAGCGGGCCAGGGCGGGTCCAAGGAGCTGCAGGCCATGCAGCACGAGGACGACACGCTCACCGCACTGCTCGATGACCACGAGGCCGCAGCGCTCGAGGCCATGGAGGCCGCCGACGCCGCCGAGTCCCGGCTCTCGAGGGGCCACGCCGCTCTGGAGCGGGCGCGGGCCGAGGTCGAGGCCCGCGCGGCGGAGGTGCGCCGCGAGGGGCAGGCCGTGACCCAGCGTGGCCGGGACCTCACCCAGCGCCGGGCGGCGTTGGCCGCGGTGTTTCCCGCGTCGTTGCTGGCCCTGTACGAGCAGGCGCGGGAGCGCAACGGCGGCATCGGCGCGGCCCGGCTCGTCGGGAACCGGTCCGCGGCCGCGGGCACGGAGCTGTCGCCCGCGGAGGTCGCGCGCATCCGGGCCCTCCCGCCGGCCGCCGTCGCCCGTTGCCCCGAGTCCGGCGCCATCCTCATCCGGGACTGACCCCGGGCCCCGCCCCCGGCGCGATCAGTAGAGTGGGGGGCCGCGTCGGACGGCGCGACCACGGACACGAGGAGGCGCACGGTGAGCGGACGAGTCCTGCAGGTGGAGGCCGACGGCGGGTCGCGGGGCAACCCCGGCGTCGCCGGCTATGGCGCCCTGGTGCGCGACCCGGCCACGGGCGAGATCCTCCGGACCGACGCCGCCCCGTTGGGGAAGGCGTCGAACAACGTGGCCGAGTACTCCGGGCTCGTGGCCGGGCTGCGGATGGCCCGGGACCTCGACCCGGAGGCGCGGGTGCACGTGCTGATGGACTCCAAGCTCGTGGTGGAGCAGATGTCCGGGCGGTGGAAGATCAAGCACGAGGACATGCGGCGCCTCGCGGCCGAGGCCCGGGCCGTGCTGCCCCCCGAGCGCGTCAGCTACGAGTGGATCCCGCGCAACCGGAACAAGGACGCCGACCGCCTCTCCAACGAGGCCATGGACGCCGGCGCGCGGGGCGGGCAGTGGGACGCCGGCGCCTCCGAGGTGCCCGTTGCGGCCCCCGCGGAGGCGTCCGCGACCTCCGCGTCGGCGGTGGCCGAGTCCGGCCTCGACGCCGATGCGGACGTCCGGGCCGTGGAGGCGGACGGGCCCGACGCCGTCGCGTCGCCGGAGGATGCGACCCCGGCGCCCGCGCCCACGGGTCGGCTGCACCACGTGGAGATCTGGGTCGCGGATCTGGCAGCGGCCGAGGCGAGCCTCGGCTGGCTGTTCGGTGAGCTCGGCTACGTGCCCGGCGAGGGGTGGGCCGAGGGCCGGACGTACCAGGGCGCGGGGGAGTACCTCGTGCTCGAGGCCGGGCCCGACGTCGCCGGGGGCGCCCACGAGCGCACCCGCCCGGGCCTGAACCACGTGGCCTTCCGGGCCGGATCGCGCTCCCGCGTGGACGAGCTCACCGCCGCCGCGCGCGGCCGGGGGTTCCGCCTGCTCTTCGAGGACCGCCACCCGCACGCCGGGGGAGCGGACCACTACGCCGCCTACCTCGAGACCGCGGACGGCTTCGAGGTGGAGCTGGTGGCCGTCGAGGACTGAGGCTGCGTCCGGGCAGACCGCGCCTCCTCTGGGATCACCCCTCGGGCAGGATCACCCGCAGCGCGCCGGGCTTCGCGCCGGACGGCCGGGCCAGCTCGACCTCCCAGCCGGGGCCGTCCCCGGCCCGTGCGACCACGTCCGCCACGCGGTCCAGCGTCGAGGTCTCCCGCGCCCCCGCCTCCAGGAGCGCGCGGGCCACGAGGCCGCGGGTGTGCTTGGCGAAGTGCGAGACGACCGTCCGCTCGCCGTCGCGCAGCTGGAACACGTCGACCGCGAGCGTCCGCTCCGCCGGTGCCCGCCACTGGGCCGCATAGCCGCCGGAGCGGCAGTCGACGACGGGCCCGCCGTCCCGCGCGGCGAGCGCGTCGAGGGCGGGGGTCATCACGGGGCGCCAGTGCGCGGCCAGCCCGGGCAGCCCCGGCAGCTTCGCGCCGACGGGCAGCCGGAAGGCGGGGATCCGGTCCGCCAGCGCGGTGGCGCCGAACAGCGCGGAGAAGACCAGCACGGACGTGCGGGCGCGGCGCTTCGCCGCCGCGGACAGGGAGACGTGGTCGAGAGCATCGAAGAGCACCCCCGTGAACACCCGGTGACCGGGCGCGGCAGGGGCCGAGGCCAGGCGCGTGTTCGCCTCGACCTCGCCGGCGAGCGACGCCCCGACGCCGAGGACCGTCAGGGCATCCGGGGCGGCCGAGACCGCGGCGAGCCGCGTGAGCAGGTCCGCGCGGGCGTCTGTCACCGCGGCGTCATCGGCCAGGGCGAGGGCGTCGAGGTCGAGCGGGGCCCCGGAGCGGGGTGCGGTCTTGCCCTCGGAGGGCGGCAGCAGGATCAGCACCGGGCCAGCCTAGTCAGGCGCCCCGGACCGACGCGCGGACGGGCCGGGCCGACGTCGTCGTCCGGACCTGGCACAGTGGTGGGGTCCGCACAGCCGCCCCGCATCCCAGGAGTCGCCCGATGACCGCCATGAACGTGTTCGGCGTGGTGTACCCGTTCGTCCTGCTCGTGATCGCGGCCGCCGTGTGGCTCGGGATCCGCTCCAGCGGGCGGGAGCGCACGCACGCCTCCGCTCTGGAGCAGCGCCTGCGGGAGCGCACCTTCACGGGGCAGGACCGCGTGACGCTCGAATGGCCACGGGACCGGCGACGCCCGAGCCTGGCGAAGGTCGTCTCGATCGGCGAGTCGTACGGGTACCGCCTGCTGGACAAGCGGGAGCGCGAGCACGTGGTGGAGCTCGAGTTCGAGCGGATCCTCGACGACGAGGGGTTCTGACCCCAGCCGGGGCCGTGAGGCGGGACGGACCGGCTGTAAGCCGGGTTCTGTGCCTCGCGCGCGTTGCCCCGCGCGAGGTGACGGCCATCCATCTGGGCCCGCCATCGCTGGCGGGCTCGAGCGGCCAACCCGGACGCTGGGGCGAGCCGCCCTCGTGACGCGTCCTGTTCGGCCTTGCACCGGATGGGGTTTACCGAGCCGGCCCCGTCACCGGGGCCGCTGGTGGTCTCTTACACCACCCTTTCACCCTTACCGCCGCGCCAGCGGCGCGGAGGCGGTCTTCTCTCTGTGGCACTGGCCCGCGGGTCGCCCCGGGTGGATGTTGTCCACCATCCTGCTCTGCGGTGCCCGGACTTTCCTCGCACCCCCGCAGGGGCACGCGGCCGTCCGCCGATCCGTCCCGACCGACCAGTCTACGCCCCGCCGAGACCGCGGGGCCGCTCCGGACGTGTCCTCACCTAGAATGGAGGCGCCCGCCGACAACGAGGTCGGGGGATGGGGCCTGCCCAGGACGGCCCCGCCAGGTTTCAAGGAAGGACTCCCGTGGCAGACACCGCCTCGACCCAGACCCCCGAGTGGAACACGCAGCAGAAGCTCGCGGAGAAGATGGTCCCCCTGCTGGGCACCCTGTACCGCGAGCACAACGTGGTCACCTCGATCTACGGGCGCTCCCTCGTGAACCGCGGCGTGATCGACATCATCAAGGCCCACCGTTACGCCCGCCGCGTGCAGGAGGCCCCGCTGAGCGTCGAGTCCACCTACCCCCTGGTCGAGGCCATGGCTGCGATGGACCTGGGCGCCGCCACCATCGACCTGGCCGAGCTGGCCGCCAAGCACAAGGCCTCGGGCCAGGACGTCCAGGCCTTCCTGGACGCCGAGCTCGCCGAGGTCAAGGGCAAGGCCGGTGAGGGCCTGGGCGAGACCCAGGACGTCGTGCTCTACGGCTTCGGTCGCATCGGCCGCCTGCTGGCCCGCATCCTCCTCGACCACGCCGGCGGTGGCTCCAAGCTGCGCCTGCGTGCCGTCGTCGTGCGCAAGAACTCGGAGGACGACCTGATCAAGCGCGCCTCCCTGCTGCGCCGCGACTCGATCCACGGCCCGTTCGACGGGACGATCGTGGTGGACGAGGACCGCGACGTGATCACCGCCAACGGCACCGAGATCCAGGTCATCTACTCGAACGACCCGACCACGGTGGACTACACCTCCTACGGCATCAAGGACGCGCTGGTCGTCGACAACACCGGACGCTGGCGCGACGACGAGGGCCTGTCCCAGCACCTGCAGGCCAAGGGCGCCGCGAAGGTCCTGCTGACCGCCCCGGGCAAGGGCGAGATGAAGAACATCGTGTTCGGCGTGAACTCGGACGACATCACGCCCCAGGACACGATCGTCTCGGCAGCCTCCTGCACCACCAACGGCATCACCCCGGTGCTCAAGGTCATCCAGGACGACTACGGCATCGACCACGGCCACGTGGAGACCGTGCACGCCTACACCAATGACCAGAACCTCGTGGACAACTTCCACAAGGGCGCCCGTCGTGGCCGTGCTGCCGGCATGAACATGGTCCTCACCGAGACCGGCGCCGCCAAGGCCGTGGCCAAGGCCCTGCCCGAGCTCAAGGGCAAGCTCTCCGGCAACGCCATCCGCGTCCCCACCCCGGACGTGTCCATGGCCATCCTCAACCTCGAGCTGACCACGCCCACCTCGGTGGAGGAGCTCAACGCCCGCCTGAAGCAGGAGTCCCTCACCGGCCCCCTGCGCGGCCAGGTCGGCTACGTGGACTCCCCGGAGGTCGTGTCCACCGACTTCGTCGGCTCGGACCGCGCCGGCGTGGTGGACGGCCTGGCGACCCTCGTGAACAACGACGGCAAGAACGCGATCCTCTACGTCTGGTACGACAACGAGTACGGCTACTCGCACCAGGTGATCCGCGTGGTGGAGAAGATGGCGGGCCAGCAGGTCCCCGCCTTCCCGCAGGCCTGACCCGCCGATGACCGACGGCCCGTCCCCGCGGAGGGGACGGGCCGTCGTCGTGTGCCGACCGGGTCGGACGTCGGGCCGAGGCTCAGGCCTCGTCGTCCCCGTGCTCGCCGTCAGGGCCGTGTTCGTGGTCGTCGGCGTCGTGGCCGAAGGGGTCCTCGTCCGTGCCGGGCAGCCACGTCACACCGGGCACGTTCAGTCGCTCGGCCCGCTGCGCGCGCTTCCAGCGCCGCTGCCACTTGCCCTCGAGCCGGTTGACGTAGAGGGTGCCGTTGAGGTGGTCGTACTCGTGCTGCATGATGCGCGCGAACCAGCCCTCGGCCTCGAACTCGAACATCTCGCCGTCCACGCGCTGGCCGGACAGGCGCACGCGGGTCGGGCGCTGCAGGGGGAAGCCGAGCCCGGGCACCGAGAGGCAGCCCTCGGTGTGCTCGTCCGGGTGCGGCTCCTCCCGCGGCGCCTTGTCCAGGTGGGTCAGCACGGGGTTGATCACGTGGCCCACGTTCGGCGCGTCGCCGGAGTCCGGGAACGTCCACGTGAAGATCCGCAGCCCGACCCCGACCTGCGGGGCGGCCAGGCCCACGCCGTGCGCGGCGTCCTGCGTGACGTACATGTCCTCGATCAGCTCGCGGATCTCGTCGTCGATCACCTCCACCTCGGCCGCGCGCCTGTGCAGCACGGGCTCGCCGTAGACGGTGATGGGACGGATGGAGGCCATGGCACTGCGCTTCCCGGCCCGGGCTGCGGGCCTGCGTGGGTAGGAGGACGGGGGAGCCCCTAGCCTACCGCCGGGGACACCACGACGACGGCGCTCAGCCCAGGTCCACGACCTCGAACTCGAGCAGGTCGGCGCCCGTGGCCACGGGGGCCGGGCGGCCGCCCTGCTCGGCGGCGTGCGCGGCGGGCATGCGCCCGTCCCGCCAACGCTGGAAGTCCTCCTCCGACGCCCACGTCGTGACCACGAAGTAGCGGTCCTCGCCCGCAGTGGGCCGGAGCAGCTGGAACCCCTCGAAACCCGGCTCCTGGTCCACCGCGTGCTTGCGGGCGGCGAACCGCTTCTCGAGTTCCGGGCCGGCGCCCTCGGGGACGCTGATGGCGTTGATCTTCACGACGGACATGGGCTGGCCTCCTCGTCGGTGTGGGTGCGGCGCCGGGTCGACGCCCTCACCGGCCGACTCTACGCCCGGCAGCGGAGCAGGAGTCCGTCGAACGGCTGATGCCCGGCGGTGTCGTCCCTGCGACGCTGAGCCGTGGACTCGGCCGCCGGGGACCCAGGGCGGCCCTGCTCGGAGGAGGCCCGGATGGACAGAGGCGAGGATCGTCGTCGACAGCGGCCGGACTGCCGTCGTGCACACCCTGCACGCGCACGCCGACGCGACTGGATCGGCCTCGCCGTCCTCTCGATCGGCCTGACCGCGATGGCCGCGGGCGCGTTCCTCTCGGGACAGCGGCCCGTCACCTGGCGGCCCGGTCCGGCGCCCCGGGCACCGTGCTGATCGGACTGGGTCGGGAGGTGGCCGGGGTCGGGCTCGGCCTGGCCTCGGCGCAGCTGACGGGCACCGTCTGCCAGGACATCCCCGTGGAGATCTCGGGTCAGGGCTCCGCGACGCAGAGCACGGTCCGACAGATCGGCTCAGCGCTGGGCACCGCGTTCGCCGGGGCCACCCTGTCCATGGCCCTCGCCGCCACGCTGCCCGCGGCCCTGGACGACGCCGGTCTCACCGGCTCGGCGGCCGGCTCGCTCGCCGCGGCCACGCGGGACTCGGCTGGCACCACGATCCCGCAGCTGCGGGCGCAGGGGGAGCGCGGCCCGCTCGGGGAGCACACGAAGAAGCCCCCGGAACCAGTAAGGATTCCGGGGGCTTCGGGTGGGGTGAGCGACGGGGATTGAACCCGCGACCTTCTGGACCACAACCAGACGCTCTGCCGACTGAGCTACGCCCACCATGTCTGCTTCACACGGACGGATCCGCGCGGCGCAGCGGGGTCCACAGTACACGAGATCCAGCGCAGCGCCGAATCGGGGCAGCGGGGCCGGGGGCGCCGGCTCAGGCCTGCGCCCCGGACACCACCTCCGCGATGGCGCGGGCCTCCTCCGTGGTGGGGCCGGGGGCGGGGGCCATGACGGCGGCCCGGTAGTAGCGCAGCTCGGTGATGGAATCCTTGATGTCCCCGAGGGCGCGGTGGCCCCCGGTCTTGGCGGGGGCCTGGTAGTAGGCGCGCGGGTACCAGCGCCGGGCCAGCTCCTTCACGGTGGACACGTCCACGATCCGGTAGTGCAGATGGTCGACGACGGCGGGCATGTAGCGGGCGAGGAACAGCTTGTCCTGGCCCACCGTGTTGCCGGCCAGCAGGCCCTTGCCGGCGGGCACGCGGGCGGCGATGTACTGGAGGACGCGCGCGGCGGCGTCGTCGAGCTCGAGGCCCTCCGCCAGCTCCGGCAGCAGGCCGGAGGTGGTGTGCATGTCCCGGACGAACGGGTCCATCTGCTCGAGGGCCGCCGCGGAGGGACGGATCACCAGGTCGATGCCCTCGTCCAGGATGTTCAGCTCGGCGTCCGTGATGAGCACCGCCACCTCGACGAGCTCGTCGACCTGGGGGTGCAGGCCGGTCATCTCGCAGTCGATCCAGACCAGGGGGGCGCTCTCCGGCGCGGGGGTGCTCGTCTCGCTCATGCCCCCAGGCTACTCGCGTGTCACGATGGTAGATTCGAGCGAGCCGCGCCCTCGCGCGCCCTCGCAGGACCGCACGGAAGGACCCGTCGCATGAGCGTGTCGACCCCGCGTCCGTCCGGGTCCACGGCCCACCGGCCGGAGTACGTCGGCGTCGGCGGCCTCCGCGTGGACCCCCAGGTCGCCGGCGCGGACTGGTGGCCCATCCTGGTGGGGACCCTCGGCTCCCTCCTCCTGGTGGTGGGCTCGTACTCCGTCGGCTGGCTGGCCTCGGCCTCCCCGATCAACCGCTGGCAGTGGCTGATCCCGTGGCGCACCCAGGAGACCGGCGTGCTCGCCGGCACGGTGCTCCTCACCCTCGGCTGCTGGGTGATGTTCTGGGCCTGGCTGCGGCTGGGCCAGACGATCCGCCCCTTCGGCCGCGGCGCCCTGCGCACGGTCAACCTCGCGACGGTCCTGTGGTGCCTGCCCCAGGTCGTGGCCCTGCCGATCTTCAGCCGGGACATCTTCGCCTACGTGGGGCAGGGTCGTCTCATGGTGGCGGGGCAGGACCCCTACGTGGACACGATCTCCTCGCTGTCCAACTGGTTCCAGCTCGGAGCGGACGCGACCTGGGCGGACTCCGAGACCCCGTACGGTCCGATCTTCCTGTGGATCGAGCAGGCCGTCGTCGCGATCTCGGGGGACATGAACCCGGACCTGGCGATCTTCCTGTTCCGCCTGGTGGCGGTGGCCGGCGTCGCGCTGATCATGGTCTTCGTGCCGCTGCTGGCCCGCCGGCTGGGCGTCAACGGTGCGTGGGCGCAGTGGATCAGCGCCGCCAACCCGCTCTTCACCATCAGCTTCGTCGCGTCCGGGCACAACGACGCCCTCATGGTCGGCCTCGCCTTGGCCGGCACGTGGTGCGCGCTGCGCGCCGGGCATCCGCTCCGCCCCCAGCGGCCCGGGCAGTCCGTCGCGTGGGCGGTGGCCGGCGTCGTGCTGGTCACCCTGTCCCTGGGCATCAAGCCCATCACCCTCGTGCTGCTCCCGTTCATCGGCCTGCTGTGGGCCGGCCCGACGGCCCGATGGCCGCGCCGGTTCGCCTTCTGGGCCCTCACCGCCGGGATCTCCTTCGGCCTCATGGCCCTGGTGGGCGTGCTCAACGGCTTCGGCTTCGGCTGGGTGCCCGTCATGGTCGGCACGGGCACGGGCACCGTGCCGTGGGGGCCGATCGGCATGCTGTCCCTGATCACGGTGGGGGCGAGCGAGCTCCTCGGACAGGGGGCGGACGTGCAGGCCGTCGAGGGCGTGTACAAGACCGCCGGACGCGTGCTCTCGGTGCTCATCGTGCTGGCCCTGATGTTCCTCGGCCGCCAGGACCGCGTGATGACGCGCATGACCTGGGCGTTCACCGCGCTGGTGATCCTCTCGCCCATCATCCAGCCCTGGTACCTGCTGTGGCTGCTGCCGTTCTTCGCCGTGATCGGCATCCGGGACAACTGGCAGATCAAGTGGGTCGTGTTCACGGTCGGCTACTTCCTGGCGTTCGGCGCGTCGGACCAGCTCTTCACCTGGCAGTTCCTGGACATCGCGGACCAGGCCAAGGCCGTGTCCCTGATCGTCTCCGCCGTGTGTCTGCTGTGGATCCTCGTCGTGGACCGCCGCACCAGCCGGTTCGTGAAGGACCACTGGCACGTTCGACCCGCCGTGCGCGCCGGCCTGGCCCGGCTCCGTGGCGCCCCTCGACCCGTGGAGCCGGGGGAGTGAGGCCCGCCGCCCCCGCGACGACCGACGCCCGACGGCCCCGTCCGAGCCGCGTGGCGGCGCAGCCCGAGCCGGAGGCGGCCGTCCGCCGGGGCACGTGGGCGTCCGTGCTCATCACGGCGGGCTCCTGGGGTGTGGGGTGGCTGCCGATGACGCCCGACTCGGTGTTCTCCGGCACCACCCTGCTCAACCCGCTGCGGGTCTACCTGCCCGGCGTGCTGCTCAGCACCGTGCTGCTGGCCGCCGGCTCGCTGCTCCTCGTCCGATCCTGGCTCGAGCTGGGCCGCGCGCTGCGGGGCCGCTGGGAGGAGCACGGCCGGCTGGTGGCCCACGCCGCCTGGTGGTGGTCCGCTCCGCTGATGCTCGCGCTGCCGATCTTCTCCCGCGATGTGTTCTCCTACCTCCAGCAGGGCCGGCTCCTCGCGTCGGGTCTCGACCCGTACTCCCAGGGCGTGTCCGCCCTGCCCGGCTGGTTCATGCAGGGGGCGGACTCCATCTGGGCCGAGTCCCCGTCCCCCTACGGGCCGCTGTTCCTGCTGTTCGCCGAGACGACGTGGCGGGCCACGGGCGGCACCATCGAACTGTCCGTCACGGCGTTCCGCCTCCTCGCCCTGGCGGGCCTGGCACTGTGCCTGTGGGCGGTGCCGCGGCTGGCCGCCGTCGCGGGCCGCTGCGGGCCGTGGGCCACGTGGGTGGCCGTGGCGAACCCGTTGTTCCTGCTCTACATGATCGCCGGCGCGCACAACGACGCGCTGATGTCGGGGCTGATGCTCGCGGGCATCCTGCTCATGGTCCGCCCGCCCCGCCGCCGCGTGCATGCGCTGTGGGGGATCGTGCTGATCGCCCTGTCCGTCGCGATCAAGCCCCTGACAGCCCTCGTGCTGCCCTTCGTGGCCCTGCTCCTGCCCACCGGCTGGGCCCGGTTCCGCGCGGCCGATCCGCGCCTGCGCCGGCGGGACCGGCTCGGCCCGTGGTTCACGACGGCGGTGATCTCCCTGGCCGTCCTCACGATCCTCGGCGCCGGCTCCGGCCTCTGGTTCGGCTGGGTGCCGGCCATGCTCACGAGCGGGGACGCGGCGTTCCCGTATGCCCCCGTGGGCCTGCTCGGCCTGCTGCTCGGCGCGGTCGTCGAGGCCGTGACGCCCCTGGGGGCGCGCGACGTGGCCGCGGCCTTCTACACCGTGATGACGGTGGCGGCCCTCGGCTTCACGGCGTGGCTGGCCCTGCGCCGCCGCCCCCTGGACCCGGTGTTCAGCGCGGCGGCCGTGCTCGTGGTGGCCGTCGCCACCGCCCCGATCATCCAGCCGTGGTACCTGCTCTGGGTCCTGCCGCTGCTGGCGTGCGCCCTCCGCCCGCTGCCGTGGGGCGCCGACCATCCCCGCTGGCTCGGGTGGGTCACCGCGCTCGCGGTGCTGCTGCTCACCGGCGTCGGCGTGGTGGACCAGCTCTCCGTGGCACAGTGGCTGCCGGTCCTGGCCGTCCGCGTGTTCACCCTCGTCCTGATGCTCGCGGGGATCGGATGGATCATCCACCGCGATCCCGTCACCGCGCCCCTGTTCCCCGGGCGGCGGCGTCCTCCCCTGGAGGTGGTCGAGCCGCGGGCCGAGGCGGCGTCGTCGACGCCTCCGGAGGCGGGCGTGTCGCCGGACGCACCGCCCGACGGGCCGCCGTCGACCGCCGCGCACCCCGCCTCCTCGTCCACCCGCATCCCCCAGGAGAGACCGTGACCT
>NZ_JABFAX010000015.1:326992-356218 GCF_017168395.1 Micrococcus sp. KRD128
GTCCCGCCCCGACCCGCCCGAGCGCCCGCTGGGTCGGCCTGCTCGTCGGCCTGACCGTGGTGGCCGCCGCCGTCGGCGTGCTGACCAAGCAGTGGTGCCGCGTGAACGGCTGGGCGGCCCCCGGCGTGCACGCGCACATGTGCTATTCGGACTTCGCCCAGCTGTTCCCCACGCGGGGCCTCTCGGACGGCCACTTCCCCTTCTACACGCCGCTGCCGCCCGAGCAGTGGATGGAGTACCCGGCGCTGCTGGCCGTGGTCGCGGGTGTGACCATGTGGCTCGTGCCCGCCTCCGGCGACCTGCACGAGCGCACCGTGACCTACTTCGACGTCAACGCGATCGGCGTGGTGCTCTGCTGGATCGTGCTGGTCGTCGCGACCGCGTACACCGCGCGCGGTCGCTCCCGGGACGCCCTGCTCGTGGCCCTTGCCCCGGGGATCATCCTGACCTCGATGCTCAACTGGGACCTGTGGGCCGTGATGCTGGCCGCCCTGGCCCTGTGGGCGTGGACGGCGGGCCGTCCGACCCTCGCCGGCCTGCTCATCGGACTCGGCACCGCCACGAAGCTGTACCCGCTGTTCTTCTTCGGCGCGATCTTCGTGCTGGCGTTGCGCACGGGCCGCTGGGCCGGGTTCGTGAAGGCGGCCGTGGCCGGGGCGGCGGCCTGGCTCGCGGTGAACCTCCCGTTCATGCTGACGGCGTTCGACCAGTGGTCGCGCTTCTACACGTTCTCGGGGGACCGCGCGGTCTCCTTCTCCTCGACCTGGCTGGCGCTGGCCTGGACAGGATGGTCCGGGGAGACGTTCACGACGCTTCAGAACGGCCTGTTCCTGGTGTGCTGCGCGGGGATCGCCTATCTTGCCCTCGCGGCGCGGCACCGGCCGCGCATGGCCCAGCTGTGCTTCCTGATCGTGGCGTCCTTCATCCTGTGGGGGAAGGTGTACTCGCCGCAGTTCGTGATGTGGCTGATCCCGCTCGTGGTCCTCGCGACGCCGCGGTGGCGCGCGTTCTGGATCTGGCAGGCCGTGGAGGTCTACCACTGGGGCGGGGTGTGGATGGAGTCGGCCCGCATCACCTCGGACGGGGCGTTCGCCGGCGGCGCCTGGTGGATCACCGCCTGGTACGCCTCGGGGATCGTGGCGCACATCGTCGCCCTCGTGTGGCTCATGACCACGGTGGTCAAGGACGTCCTGGACCCCGCCCGTGACCCGGTGCGCCGCACCGCCCTCGACCAGGGCGCCCCCGAGATCGCCCCGGGGGTGGCGGAGGACCCGCACGCCGGCGTCTTCACCGGTGCCCGTGACCGACTGCTCCTGCCCCCGGCCGGACGCGGCCTGCAGCCACTCGGCGGGTCCGCGGACCGCTGACGGCGGGGCGGGTCCGCCGACGCCGCGGGGCGCGGCTCAGCGGTGCTCGAGGTACGTCGTGCAGGTGGGCGAGACCGCGCGGTCCGGGTGGTGCAGGACGACGACGTCGCCCGCGGACCAGACCCGCTCGAAGCCGAGCCGCTCGGCGCGGGCCAGTGCCTGCTCCGGGGTGAGGGGGTCCCAGCCGCCGAGCTCGGGCACCGAGGTGTCCACGATCATCCACGTGGCCAGTTCGTCTCCGATGTCCCCGTGCAGCCCGACGTAGGTGCGGGCCGTCAGGTGCGGCACGGCGTTGTCGGCGGCCTCGACGCACACCCCGTCCGGGATCAGCGCGACCGCGCGGTCGAGGTCGCGGGCGTGCTGCGTCATCGTCATGTCGCCGACGATCGTGCGGTGCAGCGGGTACACCTGCGGGAAGAACGCGGTGCCGACCAGGCCGGCGGCCAGTGCCGTGGAGACGAGGACGGCGGGCAGTCGGCGCAGCGCGTCCCGGCGTCCGGCCAGCCGGTGCGCCGCCTCGAGCGCGGCCATGAGCAGCAGCGGGGCGAGGATCGCGTCGTACTGGTAGACGGGGGCCCACACGTTGAGCCGGTCGTTGAACAGCCGCGAGAGCAGGATCGGCAGGGCCATCAGCGTGAGCGGGCTCAGGACCGGCAGGAACAGCAGCGGGACGAAGTGCAGGAGCCAGAGGGCCACCTTCAACGGGTGGTCGAACAGCACCGCGACGGCGTTCCACGGCTGGGTCAGCAGGAACAGGACCGAACTGCGCATGTCCGGGCCCAGGGCGGTGAACTGCCAGTAGCCGAACGCGCCGGTGGGGGAGTAGTGGGGGATCACCACGGACGTGGCGAACCAGTAGCCGAGCACGCCCAGCACGGCGGTGACCGCGGCCTGCGGCCAGAAGCGACGGATCGCCATCACCAGGGCCACGGCCAGCAGGGTCACGCCCATGTCCTCTCGGACCGTGAGCAGCAGCGCCGCCAGGCCGGTGGCGAGCCACGCCCGCTGCCCGTCCAGGGCCCACACGAGCCAGGCGAGGATCGGCACGCCGAGGGTGACCTCGTGGAAGTCCCAGTTCACCATCGCCTGGAAGGGCCAGGAGAGCAGCAGGGCGGCGACGGCGGCCAGGGCCACCCCGTGTCCCGCGCGACGACGGGCGAACAGGTACACCGGCACGGCGGACGCGGTGAGGGCCAGCGCCATGACCACGCCGAGCATGCGGGGGTCCGGCCACACCCAGTAGAAGGGGGCCAGCAGCGCGAGGATCGGGTGGAAGTGGTCGCCGAGGATGTGGAAGTCCACGCCCTTGACGGAGCTGAGGGGGGCGTTGAACAGCGCGTACTGCCGCACCACCTGGTCGAAGATGCCCAGGTCGTAGCCCTTGGCCTCGTAGGTGGCGTACCGGAGGAAGGAGTGCGTCACGTACAGGACCGCGGCCGCGACGAGCAGGGCGGCCAGCTGGACGCCCTCGCGACGGGTCACACGGACCGCGGGGACGACGGGTCGCGGGGCACGGAGCCAGGAGCGCAGACGGTCCAGGACGGTCTCCTTCGGGCGGGCGTCGGGCGTGCTCGGACGGCTCCGCCCCTGGTCTGGGTGCCCCAGGAGGGATTCGAACCCCCGACCGGCGGATTAGAAGGCCGCTGCTCTGTCCAGCTGAGCTACTGGGGCTGGGCCGTGTCAGTCTAACGGCCCCCGGCTGGGGCGCCGTCGGCTCCTGCACAGTCGCCCGGGGACCTCCACGTGTCCCCAGGTCGGCCCCCGATCCTGCCGGGGTGCCCCGCGGCGGGGTTGTCTGGCGGTGGCGGATCAGCCGATGCGCCGACGACCCGCCCCGGCGCCCACCGGGGCCCAGCCCAGGAGGCACACCATGCAGGACCTCATCACCGTGCGCGGCTTCGTGGCCACGGACCCCGCCACCCGCCACACCGCATCGGGGGCCGCCGTGACCGGCTTCCGCCTGGCCACCACCGAGCGACGCTTCGACCGCGAGGCCGCCGAGTGGGTGGACGCGCACACCAACTGGTACAGCATCTCGGCGTTCGGCCAGCTCGGCTCGAACACCGCCCAGTCCGTGAAGAAGGGCAACCCCGTGATCGTCACCGGTCGACTCCGGGTCCGCGACTGGTCCACGGGCGAGCGCTCCGGCACGTCCGTGGACGTGGTGGCAGACGCCGTCGGGCTGGACCTGGGCTTCGGCTCGGCGGCATTCCAGCGCAGCCAGCGCTCGGGCGCGCCGCGACCCGAGTCGGCCCCGCGCGACGACGACGCATCGGGTGGGCGGGCCGGCGCGGTCGACGACGGGTTCAGCGCGGGCCTGCCGGACGGGTTCCAGGGTGGCGACGCCCCGGCCTCGCCCGGCCCGGACGAGTCGGACGCGGGCGCCCCCGAGCGCGAGCCGGCGGCAGCCGGCGTCGCCTGACCACGGGGCGGCACGGAGCACGGAGGGGGAGCGGGCTCGGTGGTCGCGGGATCGGCACGATGAGTGGAATCCCGCGGCCACCGACTAGCCTGGGCCGCATGGCGGAATTCATCTACACGATGGTCAAGGCCCGCAAGAAGGTGGGCGACAAACTGATCCTGGACGACGTCACCATGTCGTTCTACCCCGGGGCGAAGATCGGCATGGTCGGCCCCAACGGCGCCGGCAAGTCGACGATCCTGAAGATCATGGCCGGGCTGGACGAGCCCTCGAACGGCGAGGCGCGGCTCTCTCCCGGCTACTCGGTGGGCATCCTGATGCAGGAGCCCAAGCTGGACGAGTCCAAGACCGTGCTCGAGAACGTCCAGGAGGGCGTCGGCGAGATCTACGGCAAGATCCAGCGCTACAACCAGATCTCCGAGGAGATGGCGAACCCGGACGCGGACTTCGACGCCCTCATGGAGGAGATGGGCGAGCTGCAGTCCGCCATCGACGCCGCGGACGCGTGGGACATCGACTCCCAGCTCGAGCAGGCGATGGACGCCCTGCGCACGCCCCCGGGGGACGAGCCGGTCACAAACCTCTCCGGCGGCGAGAAGCGCCGCGTCGCGCTGTGCAAGCTGCTGCTGGAGAAGCCCGACCTCCTCCTGCTCGACGAGCCCACCAACCACCTGGATGCCGAGTCCGTGCTGTGGCTCGAGCAGCACCTGGCCTCCTACCCGGGCGCCGTCATCGCCGTCACCCACGACCGGTACTTCCTCGACCACGTCGCGGAGTGGATCGCGGAGGTCGACCGCGGCCGCCTCTACCCGTACGAGGGCAACTACTCCACCTACCTGGAGACCAAGCGCGCCCGCCTCGAGGTGCAGGGCAAGAAGGACGCCAAGCTCGCGAAGCGCCTGGCCGAGGAGCTCGACTGGGTCCGCTCCAACACGAAGGGCCGTCAGGCGAAGTCCAAGGCCCGCCTGGCCCGCTACGAGGAGATGGCGGCCGAGGCCGAGAAGACCCGCAAGCTGGACTTCGAGGAGATCCAGATCCCGCCGGGCCCGCGCCTGGGCACCGTCGTGATCGAGGCCAAGGACCTGAAGAAGGGCTTCGGGGACCGCGTCCTCATCGACGGCCTGTCCTTCTCCCTGCCCCGCAACGGCATCGTCGGCGTGATCGGCCCGAACGGTGTCGGCAAGACCACCCTGTTCAAGACCATCGTCGGCCTCGAGCCCCTGGACGGCGGCGAGCTGAAGATCGGCGAGACCGTGAAGATCTCGTACGTGGACCAGTCCCGCTCCAACATCGACCCCGAGAAGTCGCTGTGGGAGGTCGTCTCGGACGGCTTGGACTACATCAAGGTCGGCAACGTCGAGATGCCCTCGCGCGCCTACGTGTCCGCGTTCGGCTTCAAGGGCCCGGACCAGCAGAAGAAGGCCGGCGTGCTCTCCGGCGGTGAGCGCAACCGCCTGAACCTGGCCCTGACCCTCAAGGAGGGCGGCAACCTGCTGCTCCTCGATGAGCCCACCAACGACCTCGACGTGGAGACCCTGACCTCCCTCGAGAACGCGCTGCTCGAGTTCCCGGGCTGCGCGGTGGTCGTCTCCCACGACCGCTGGTTCCTGGACCGCGTGGCCACCCACATGCTGGCCTACGAGGGCACCGCGGAGGACCCGGCCAACTGGTACTGGTACGAGGGCAACTTCGAGTCCTACGAGGCCAACAAGGTCGGTCGGCTCGGCCCCGAGGCCGCCCGCCCGCACCGCGTGACGCACCGCAAGCTCACGCGCGACTGAGCCGACGCGCCCCCGGGCGCCGCGCCGACGACGGCCCGCCGCGATCACGTGATCGCGACGGGCCGTCGTCGTGCCGGGACGGGTGCACGTCGACCACGACGAACGGTGCGCGCGGCGCGGACGTCGAGCCGCCTCACCCGTGGCAGGGCCCGATCGGCAGCCTCACCCCCCCCGTGGAACTGCCGGGTCAGCGCCGCCAGCTGCGGCGCAGCACCGTCCGCAGGGCCATGCGCTGGGCCGTGCCACGCACCCGCGCCCGACGGGCGGCGGCCCCCTCCGGCAGACGGACCATGCCCTCTTGGGCGACCGAGGCGACGAGCGTCCCGTCCTCGGTGAACACGGTGCCCGTGCCGAGGCCGCGCGCGCCCTGGGCGCTGGGGGAGTCCTGGACGTAGAGCAGCCACTGGTCGACGCGGGCGGGCCGGTGGAACCACATCGCGTGGTCGAGGGACGCCACGGACATGCCGGGCTGGATCCAGGCCACGCCGTGCTGCCGCAGGATCGGCTCGAGAAGCGTGTAGTCCGAGGCGTAGGTGAGCGCCGCCCGGTGCAGCGCGGGGTCGTCCGCCAGGGGCGTGAAGGTCTTCATCCACACCATGTTGCGGTTCTCGGTCTCCGCGGCCGGGTCCACATAGATGGCCGGGGTGACGTGACGGATGTCGAACGGCCGGGCCCACGCCCACTCCTGAGCCACGGGGTGGTTGATGCCGCCCAGCACGTCCGCTGTCGTGGGCAGGTCCTCGGGCCGGGGCACGCCCTCGGGCATGGCCACCTGGTGGTCCAGCGGGCTGCCGGCGGGTTCCTGGAAGGAGCAGGTGAGGGCGAGGATGGCCTTCTCGTTCTGAGAGGCCAGCACCCGGCGGACGGAGAAGGAGCGGCCGTCCCGCAGCGTCTCGACGGTGAACGTGATGGGCTGCAGCGCGTCCCCGGGGCGGATGAAGTAGCCGTGGAGCGAGTGGGCGGGGCGGGCGCCCGGCACCGTGCGGGAGGCGGCCGCCAGCGCCTGGGCGAGCACCTGGCCGCCGAACACCCGGCCGCGCGTCTGCCGGGGAGTCGTGCCCGTGAAGCGGACCTGACCCGTCACCGGGTCCGGCGCGGCCGGCGTCAGCTCCAGGATCCCGCGCAGCACGTCGGTGGGGTCCTTCGGGGCCGAGGCCGGACGGCCCGGTGCGCGACTGGGGCGGGGACGGGGATGGCGTTGCGGCACGAACGGCTCCTTCGACGTGGATGGACCCCGCGACGGCGGGGCGGCCCGGGACGCGGCGGACCTGGGACAATGCTTGCATGACCGAGCACTCCGCCGCCCCCGTCCTCCGCTTCGTCGACGACCGCGCTGTGCGGGACCTCGAGCAGCTGGCCACCCGCGCCCGTCGCGTCGCCGACACGGGCATGCGCCTGCACGTCGTGCCCGAGGCGGGGCGCTCCCGCACCCCGATGCTCGCCCAGTGGGTCTCCGTGCTGCAGCCGGCCGGGCTCGGAGACGGGGTGCCCGTCGTCCTGGGGCTGCGCACCGTCCCCCTGGCGACCGCCGACGGCGTGGCGGACCTGGACGCCGTCGTCGCCCTGGGCTCCGTCACCGAGCGCACCGCCCGGATGCGCGGCCAGGACCCCGTCGACCTGGCGTTCGCCGTGCCGCCGGGCCGCGAGCACGTCACCTGGACCGCGCTGACCCCGCCCCGCGGCGGCTGGACGCCCGCGGCCGAGGTCGCCGACGAGGAGCTGGCCGAGGTGGCCACGCGCGGCGCCGACGCCGTGCGGGACGCCCTGCCCGAGAACCCTGGGGAGGCGCTGGTCCGCAGGGTCCGGGCGCAGATGTGGGGACCCCTGCTCGGGGGCGAGGCGCTGCAGTTCCCAGCCGGCATGGCCTTCGGCGCGCACGCGCTGGGCTTCCTGCGGCCCGGCGGCCGCGCCCGGCTCAGCACGGCGGGACCGTGGACGCGCCTGGACACCCCCGGCGGCTTCGTGCTGGGCCGCCCCGCCATGGCGGTGTGAGCCCGCGCCCCCATGTCGGGGCGCGGACCGCGGGCCGGTCAGGCCGAGTTCTGCAGGGAGTGGGCGGCCCGCTCCAGGTAGTCCCAGAGTTCGGCCTCGTGCAGCGGTGACAGCTCCAGCGTGTCGACGGCGGCGCGCATGTGCCGCAGCCACGCGTCGCGTGCGGCCGGATCGATCCGGTACGGGGCGTGGCGCATGCGCAGGCGGGGGTGGCCGCGCTCCTCGGAGTACGTCCGCGGTCCGCCCCAGTACTGCTCCAGGAACATGAGCAGCCGGCGCTGGGCGCCCTCGAAGTCGTCCTGCGGATACATCGGGGCGAGGATCTCGTCCTCGCGCACGCGGGCGTAGAACTCGGCGGTCAGCCGGTCGAACGTCGGGCGGCCGCCGACGGCCTCGTAGAAGCTGGTGGCCTGACCGGGCGCGGCCGGGGCTGCCGGGGTCGCGCCGGCGGGGCCCGCCGCGGCGTCGCGGGCGCGCACCTGGTCCACCGGGGCGGGGGTGCCCTCCTGCGTCACCGGCTCGACCTCGGTGGGCCGCTCCGCCAGGCCCGTCACCCGGGACGGGCCCTTGGCGACGCGCGGCCGCAGCACCGCCAGGGGGGCGCCCAGGCGCGCGGAGTGGTCCGGGAGCGTCGTCGTCCCGGTGGTCGAGGCCTCGGGGCGGACCGGCTCGACGGCGACCGGGGCCGAGAGCGAGTTCGCGATGAAGCACAGCCGGTGCGCCTCGGCGTGGAGGGCCTCGGCCCGCTCCCGGTCGGCCTCGTCCTGCAGCGTGACCTCGGGCCGCAGCGTGATCGCGGTGAACCGCCCGGCGCCGTCGCTGTCCACCTCGAGCTCGCCCTCGACCCCGCACGTCATCCCCGTGACCACGACCCCGGAGGTCGCCGCGACGTGCAGGTAGGAGAGCACGTGGCACTCGGCGAGCGCGCCGAGCAGGAGGGTCTCCGGGTTCCACTTCGAGTCGTCGCCGCGGAAGGGGCGGGCGGCCGAGGCCTGGATCTCGCCGACGGAGGCGTCCTGGATCACCACGGAGCGGTCGTAGTCGCGGACGCCGGAGGTGCCCGAGCCGCGGTCGCCCGTCCACTCGGTGCGCAGGGAGAAGGTGTGCTTCATGGGTTCCAGCCTAGCCAGCCCGCGCCTCGACAGCGGCCGGGGCGATGCTGGAGGGCATCTTCCGTGGAATGCCCACCAGCACCGCCCCGCAGGCGCCGGCAGAGGCGTTGGCCGCGGCTGCCGCCGCCGCCCGGCTCAGGCCCCGGCGTGGACCTGATGCACGTGCGCCGTCGCGTGCCCGCGCGCGGCCAGGGCGCGGACCGTCTCGTCCCGGCCCTCGGCGAGGACACGGGACAGCCCCGCGCGGGTGCCGGCCAGCCGCTCGGACAGGGCGGTGGCGCGGTCGGCGATCTCCGGGGTGACCTGGGCGGTCGGGTAGCCCAGCGTCGCGGCGGTCTCGGCCATCTCGTGAGAACGGGAGTCCCACATCGCCTCGACGCCCTCGAAGTAGGCGTCTGCGAAGGGCGCGATCAGCGCGGCGTCGTGGACCCGGGCGAACCCGATCAGGGCCTGGCGCTGCTCCGTGTTGGACAGCTCGCCGGCCATCACCCGGTCCCAGACCGCGCGCTTGGCCTCGGCCGTCGGCACGGCGGCCCGGGCCTGGATCGCGGCGAGCGCGCCCGTGGCGGTCGCGTCGGAGCGCTCGGCCTCGGCGATCTCGGCCTCCCCGGCGCGGCCGGCCGCCACCAGCGCGGTGAGCAGCTCCCAGCGCAGGTCCGTGGTGAGGTCCAGCCCGGGCACGGTGCGGGTGCCGTCCACGAGGGCGGCCAGGCGGTCCAGCTGCGCCGTGGTGCGCGCGTGCAGGGCGAACGCCTTGACGAACTGCAGCTGGTTGTCCGAGCCGTCCTCGGCCTCCGTGATGAGGCCCCACAGCCGGTCGGCCGCCGCGACCCGCACGGCCTCGGCCTGGTCCTCGGGCAGGTACAGGCCGATCGCCGTCGCGAGCTGGCGCAGCAGCGTCTGCACCACGGACGAGTCCCGCTCGTGGCCGACGTTGGCCAGGACGAGGTCGACGAACCAGGCGGCGGAGGCCTCGCCGTCGCGCACGGTGTCCCAGGCCGCCCCCCACAGCAGCGTGCGCGCCAGCGAGCCGTCCACATCCTTCAGACGGGTGGACGCGGCCTCCCACGAGGCGTCGTCGAGGCGCAGCTTGGCGTAGGCCAGGTCGTCGTCGTTGGGCAGGATCACGGCGGGACGACGGCGGCCGGCGGCCTCGGCGACCTCGGTCACCTCACCGGCCACGTCGAGCTCGAAGCGCTCGGTGCGGGTCAGGCGGCCGGTGGCCCCGTCCACGTCGTAGAAGCCCACGGCCAGGCGGTGGGGGCGGAGCACGTCGTCGCCGGGCGCCGACGGCGAGCCGTCCGGGGCGCTCTGGCGCAGGCGCAGCGCGGTGATGGTGCCGGCCTCATCCGTCTCCACCTCGGTGCGCAGCGTGTTCACGCCCGAGGTCTCGAGCCACACGCGGGTCCACTCGGACAGGTCACGGCCGGACGCGGCCTCGAGCTCGGACATGAGGTCCGGCAGCTCGGTGTTGCCCCACGCGTGCTGGGCGATGTACGCGCGGACGCCGGCCATGAAGTTCTCCTGGCCAACCCAGGCCACGAGCTGGCGGAGCACGGAGGCGCCCTTGGCGTAGGTGATGCCGTCGAAGTTGACGAGCACGTCGTCGAGGTCGCGGATCCGGGCCTTGATGGGGTGCGTGGAGGAGAGCTGGTCCTGGCGGTAGGCCCAGTTCTTCTCCATGGAGGAGAAGGTGGTCCAGGCGCCGGTGTACTGCGTGTTCTCGGCGGCGGCGAGCGTGGACATGAACTCGGCGAAGGACTCGTTGAGCCACAGGTCGTTCCACCAGCGCATCGTCACCAGGTCGCCGAACCACATGTGGGCGAGCTCGTGGAGGATCGTGATGGCGCGGCGCTCGATCAGCGCCTCCGGCACGGTCCCGCGGAAGACGTACGACTCGAGGAAGGTCACACAGCCGGCGTTCTCCATCGCGCCGGCGTTGAACTCGGGCACGAACAGCTGGTCGTACTTCTCGAACGGGTAGGCGTGGCCGTACTGGGCCTCGAAGAACTCGAAGCCCTGGCGGGTGAGCTCGAAGACGTTCTCCGCGTCCAGGTGCTCCACCAGCGACGCGCGGCAGTAGACGCCGAGGGGGATCGTGCGGCCGTCGGCGCTGGTCAGCTCCGAGTGCACGGAGGCGTACGGGCCGGCGACGAGCGCGGTGATGTAGGAGGAGATGCGCGGGGTGGGGGTGAACTCCCAGACTGCGGTGTCCACGCCCTGCGGGTTGTCCTCGTTCGCCACGACGCCGAGGGTGCGGCGGGAGTCCTCCGGCTGGTTGGACACCACGGCCCAGTGTGCCGGCGCGGTCACCGTGAACCGGAACGCGGCCTTGAGGTCGGGCTGCTCGAACACCGCGAACATGCGGCGGGAATCGGGCACCTCGAACTGGGTGTAGAGGTAGACCTCCTGGTCCACGGGGTCCACGAACCGGTGCAGGCCCTCGCCGGTGTTGCTGTAGTCCCCGAGACCGTCGACCACGAGGGTGTTCTGCGCCGCCAGCGGGCCGATCCGCAGTCGGGCGCCGTCGAAGTCCGCCACGTCCAGCGCCTCGCCGTTGAGGGTCACCGCGGGAGCCTGCCCGGCCACGTAGTCGATCCACGTGTGGGTGCCCACCGCGTCCTCCGCGGCCGCGAACGTGACGGTGGTGGTCGTGCGGAAGTGCTCCGCTCCACGGGTGAGGTCCAGGCTCACCTCGTATGCGTCCACGGTGAGGGCGGCCGCCCGCGCGGCGGCCTCTTCGCGGGTGATGTTCATGGCGGCGGCGGTGGTCACGGTCGGACTCCTCCTGGGGTCGGGCGGATGCGGCACGGCCGGGCGCCTGTGATGGGGGCCACGGCACGGTGCTCCCCAGTGTGCCACCTGGCCCGGGCGTCGTGAGCGGCGCGCCTCGGGGCGGGCCGGTCGACCTGCTCAGCCCCCGATCTCGGCCAGTCGGGTCGCCGCCGCACGCAGCACCTCAGCCACCTCGGGCACGCGTCCGGGTGGCATCCGCTGCTCGGCCGCCGAGGCCGTGAGGGACACCTGGGGGATGCTTCCCGTCCGCGCCGGGACGCCACAGGCGACTCCGGCCACCCCGGGCACGACCGGCACACCCCCGCACCACCCCTGCTCGTCCATCTGACGCAGCAGGGTGTCCAGCAGGTCGTGCAGGGCCCCGTCATCCGTCAGGTTCCAGCGGCGGGGAGGCCGGGCGACGACCGCGTCCACCTCCGCTCGTCGGCGCTCCGGCGGCAGGGAGGCCAGGAGTGCGATGCCGGCGTACCCGGCGGCAAGCCGTTTGACCTCGCCGACCTCCACGGTGAAGACGCGCACGGGGGAGTCGCCGTCGCATCGCAGGAGGTAGGCCACTCCGCCCGCAGCCCGTGCCGCCAGGTAGACCGTGTCCCCCAGCTCGTCCGCGGCGGCCTGGACCACGGCCCGGCTGGCCTCGCGTTCGATCAGGCACCGCGGCGTCACCGGTTCGAATCCGACCGGGCCCCACCGATCACCGAGTGCATAGGCGGCCCCGCGCCGGGTCACGGCGCCCTCCTCCGCCAGGTCGGCAAGCAGTCGATGGGCGGTGGGCTGGGGCAGGCCCGTCCGCTGGACGAGCTGGCTCAGCCGCAGGCCGGCGGGTCCGACCTCGTGCAGCAGGCGCATCACGAGGGCGGCGCGGGGCAGGACGCCGGTGGGTGGGGTCATAGGGGTCACCGGTCCATCGTGCCGCAGCTCCGGCATCGGAGCTAGTTCCATCTGATGGACTAAATGACTGACGCGCCTGCTTGCATTGTGAGAAATACACGCGCCATGATGGGGAATGTAGGGCGCGTCACATCGCGGGCGTCGAGCCCATAGTCCGCATATCGGTTTCCAGGAGGAGCCCCATGCCACTGACCGCATCGACCGTCACGCGCACCGTCAGCGTGGACGGTGCTTCCGTCACCTGCCACGACTCGGTGACACCCGGGGAGCTCGACCGGCCTCTTGTGCTGGTCCACGGCACGGGCGGGACGACCGCCTCGCACTTCGGCCACCTGTTCCCGATGATGGCCACGCGGACGCGCGTCATCGCCGTCGACTGGGCGCCGACGGCCGACCCCGCCGCAGACCTGACCGTCGACCTGCTGGTCGGCCAGGTGCGGGCTGCCGTCGATGAGCTCCTCGGCCCCGACGCCGCCTTCGACCTGCTGGGCTACTCACTCGGCGCCGTCGTGGCCGGGCAGCTGGCCGCGGACCTCGGTCGCCGCGTGGAGAACCTCGTGCTCGTGGCCGGCTGGGCGACGACGGATGTCCACCAGCGCCTGCGCAACGAGGTCTGGCGGCACCTGTACGCCACGAGCCCTGATGCCCTGGCCCGTTACACGGCCTTCTGCGGCCTGTCCCCGCTGGCCCTGCGCTCCCTGACCCCGGCCATGCTCGACGGAGCACTCGCCTCCCTGACCGCGGACGAGTTCACCGCCCGGCAGATGGACCTGAACGCCCGCGTAGACGTCGCCGACCGTCTCTCCGCCGTCACCGCGCGGACACTGATCGTCTCCTGTGCCGAGGACGTCATGGTCCCGCCCCATCACCAGTACGAGCTGCTCGGCATCATCGACGACGCGCGGCTGACGACCATGACGAGCGGCCATGCCTTCTTCCTCGAGCGCCCGGCCGAACTCATGCAGATCGTCGACCTGCACCTGCGCGAGCCCGACCGCCACCCGGCCGGCGCGATCATCCCCGAGACCCACGCCTGAGAGAGGGGCCAGCCATGACCACCACCACCACGACCACCACCACCGACGTGCGCCCCGCACCGCGCGACGAGTCCGCCGAGATCCTCATCATCGGCTCCGGATTCGCCGGCCTCGGCATGGGCGCCCAGCTGCGGCGTCACGGCCGCGAGGACTTCCTCATCCTGGACCGCGCCCAGCAGGTCGGCGGGACCTGGAGGGACAACACCTACCCGGGCGCCGCATGCGATGTCCCGAGCCACCTCTACAGCTTCTCCTTCGCGCCGAACCCGCAGTGGTCGGGCTTCTACACGCCGGGCCCGGAGATCCAGGACTACCTCGTGCGCTTCTCCGAGGACGAGGGCCTCACCCCGCACCTGCGTCTCGGGGCGGACATGCTCGAAGCGCACTGGGACCCCGAGACGGAGCGGTGGATGGTGCGGACCCCGCGCGGGACCTACACGGGACGCTGGCTCATCATGGGCACCGGGCACCTTGCCGACCCCCGCCTGCCGGACGTCCCGGGTCTCGACGCCTTCGAGGGCGAGGTCATCCATTCCGCCCGCTGGGACCACACGGTGGACCTGAAGGGCAAGCGTGTCGCCGTCGTCGGCACCGGCGCCTCCGCGATCCAGGTCATCCCCGAGCTGGCGACGACGGCGGCCGAGCTCGTCGTCTTCCAGCGGACCCCCGCGTGGGTCACCCCGCGCGTGGTCAAGCCGTATTCCGCGGCCGTGCGCCGCATGTTCGAGCGCGCTCCGCACACCATGCAGCGCGAGCGCGACGACATCTTCTGGTTCGCCGAGTCGAGCTATGCCCAGCGCCGCGGTGTGCCGGCCGCACTGGACCAGGTCCGGGCCCAGGCCCTCGGGCACCTGGCCGCCGCGGTCTCTGACCCCGAGCTCCGCGAGCGCCTCACGCCGCGGTACCTGCCGGGCTGCAAGCGTGTGCTCGTCTCCAACGACTACTACCCGGCCATGGCCCGGGACAACGTCACCCTGGAGGACAGCGCGCTGGACCGCGTCGAGGGGAGCCGGCTGTTCGGCGTGAGCGGTCACGGGTACGAGGTCGACGTCGTCGTCCTCTGCACCGGCTTCGAGGCGGCCCAGCCGCCGTTCGCCGACCGCGTCCACGACGGCGAGGGCCGTTCCCTGGCCGATCACTGGAGCAGCGGCATGGCGGCGTTCGACTCCACGGCCGTGGCGGGATTCCCGAACCTGTTCGCCATCAACGGGCCGAACACCTCGCTGGGGCACAACTCGATCGTCTACATCATCGAGTCGCAGATCGCGTACATTTTGGAGGCCCTGGACCGGGCGGAACACGAGGGAATCCGGACGATGGTCCCCGAGACACTCGCCCAGGAGGAGTACGTGGACCGTCTCCAGGAGCGGGCCGCCACCTTGGTGTGGCTCGTGGACGGCGGCTGCCACTCCTGGTACGTCGACCCCCGCTCGGGCAAGTTGACGCTGATCTGGCCCGACTACGCCTACGACTTCCGCGCCCGCAACGGCCACTTCACCGGGGAGGGCTTCCTCTCCTCGGCGAGCGGGGAGCCCGAGCCCATGCCGGTGCGCGAGCCCGAGCGATCGGTTGCGCTGATCTGAGCCGGCCCGCCCCGGGGCAGGGGGTCGGGTGGGGCCGTCAGTAGACTGACCCCACCCGACCGTCGTCCTTCTGGAGGAGTCTGCGCATGCGCGTCCACATCGCCACCGACCACGCCGGCATGGAGCTGTCCGCCCACCTGGTGGAGCACCTCACCGCCGCCGGTTACGAGATGGTGGACCACGGACCCACCGAGTACGACGCGCAGGACGACTACCCGGGCTTCTGCATCAACGCCGCCCGCGCCGTCGTCGCCGACCGCGAGCAGGGGCTGGACTCGCTGGGCATCGTGCTGGGCGGCTCCGGCAACGGCGAGCAGATCGCCGCCAACAAGGTGGCCGGCGTCCGCGCCGCCCTGGCCTGGAACCTGGACACGGCGCGGCTGGCCCGCCAGCACAACGACGCGAACGTCGTGGCCGTCGGCGGCCGGCAGCACTCGCTCGAGGAGGCCACCGAGCTGATCGAGGCGTTCCTGGCCGAGCCGTTCTCCGGGGACGAGCGTCACGTGCGCCGCATCGGGAAGATCGCGCACTACGAGACCACCGGAGAGGTGCTGATGTGAGTGCCTGAGGGCCACTCCGTCCACCGTCTCGCGCGCCAGTTCACCGACGTCTTCGGCGGCCGCCGGATCCGCGCCACGAGTCCGCAGGGCCGCTTCGCCGAGGGGGCCGCCCTGCTCGACGGCCAGGTCCTCGAGCGCGCCCGGGCCCACGGCAAGCACTTCTTCGCCGACGTCTCCGGCGGCCGCGTGCTCCACGTCCACCTGGGCATGTACGGGGCGTGGACCTTCGGCGGGGACCAGGACTTCGTGGCCGCGTCCTCGATCGGCGCACCCCGCCGGGTCGGCGAGCGCGAGGTCCACGACGACGGCGCCCCGGCCGCCGAGCCCGCCCGCGACGCCGACGGCTGGGTCCAGCCCCCGCCGGCGGCCTCCACGGTCCGGCTGCGACTGCGCTCCGAGCACGGCTGGGCCGACCTGATCGGCGCGAGCCGGTGCCGCGCACTCACCCCGGCCGAGGCTGCCGAGGTCGTCGCCGGTCTCGGCCCGGATCCGCTCAACGACGACGATCCCGCGCCGTTCTATGCCGCCGCCCGGCGGACACGGCGGCCGATCGGCGTCGTGCTGATGGACCAGGCGGCCGTCAGCGGGATCGGCAACATCTTCCGGGCCGAGGCGCTGTTCCGCGCCGGCATCGACCCGTGGCGGCCGGCTCGGGAGGTCTCCGCATCGGACCTGGCATTCCTCTGGGCGGACAACGCCGCGCTCATGCGGGAGGGCGTGCGGCTGGGCCGGATCGTCACCACGCGGCCTGAGCACCGGCCGGGGATCCCTGCCGAAGCGGCCTGGCCCGAGCACGCGAACTACGTGTACCAGCGGCAGGGCCTCGCCTGCCTCGTGTGCGGGCGCGAGACGATCGTGGTGGAGGAGATGGCGGCCCGGAAGCTCTACCGGTGCCTCACCTGTCAGAGCTGAGGGGTCCGTAGTAGGCCCGACCGGGCACAGCGGTCAAGGAACCGGCGCGGACAACGACGCACCCGAAAAAGCCATGAGCCGGGCCATCGTGCGCACACGACGGCCCGGCTCATGAGGTCCGGAGGGGATGACGGGAATCGAACCCGCGTAGCCAGTTTGGAAGACTGGGGCTCTACCATTGAGCTACATCCCCGCGGGGCCGCGCTCGGCGCGGACCAGCGGCTGACACCGTATCACGGCGGGCCCGCGTCGGCCGTGGGGGAAGAGGCATGATGCACGGCTTTCGTCCCGCCCTCCGCAGAACCGCCGCCGCCCTCGCCGGCCGTCGTCCCCTGTCCCTGCGCGGCAGCACCGTCCTCGTGACGGGCGGCGCGTCCGGCATCGGTCGACTGATCGCCCTGGGGGCCGCCCGCCGCGGCGCGGACCGCGTCGTCGTCTGGGACCTCGACCTGCAGGGGGCTGAGGCCGTCGACGCCGAGATCCGGTCTCAGGGCGCCGACGCCCGGGCCGAGCGCGTGGACGTGACGGACGCGGCCGCCGTCGAGGCCGCCGCCGCCCGCGCCGGAAAGGTGGACGTCGCCGTGAACAACGCGGGCGTCGTGACGGGCGCGCGCCTCGAGGACGCCACGGAGGAGGGCATCCGCCGCACCTTCGAGGTGAACGCGCTCGCGCCGTACTGGCTGACCCGGGCGGTCCTGCCCGGAATGCGGGCCCGGGACCGCGGGGCCGTGGTCACGGTGGCCTCGGCCGCGGGATTGGTCGGCGTCGCACGCCAGACGGACTATTCCGCCACCAAGCACGCCGCGGTCGGCTTCGCCGAGTCCCTCGCCGCGGAGCTGCGCAAGGACGGCAGCCGCGTCACCTCGCTGGCCGTCTGCCCCTTCTACATCGACACCGGGATGTTCGCGGGCGTGCGCAGCCGGGTGCCCTGGCTGCTGCCCGTGCTGGATCCGCACCACGTGGCGCAGGAGGTGCTGGACGCCGTCGAGGCCGGCCGCACGCGCCTGCTGCTGCCGCGCGCCGTCGGCCTGATCGCACCCCTGCGCGCCCTGCCGGCGCCCGTCTTCGACCGCGCGATGGACGTCCTCGGGGTCAACGCCACGATGGACGGCTTCACGGGCCGGCGGTCGCGGCTTTTCGCGGGGCGTGAGACGGCGCGCTAGGATTCCACAGTCTGCCCTCGGGCAGTCCCTCGGGTGCCCGGCGAGCCTCCACCGCGTGAGCCCGCCGGCGTCGGGGACGACGGCGGGGTGTAGCTCAGCTTGGTAGAGCGCGCGCTTTGGGAGCGTGAGGCCGCAGGTTCAAATCCTGTCACCCCGACTCGACGTCAAGACCATCCACCACCACCAACAGGAGTCATCCGTGGTCAAGTCCACCGCAGAGAACCTCAGCCCGACCCGCGTCAAGCTGACCGTCGAGGTGCCGTTCGAGGAGGTGAAGCCCGCCCTGGACAAGGCGTTCAAGGACATCGCCAACCAGGTGCAGATCCCGGGCTTCCGCCAGGGCAAGATCCCGGCGCGTCTGATCGAGCAGCGCTTCGGCCGCGAGATCGTCGTGGACCAGGCCGTCAACGAGGGCCTGAACACCTGGTTCTCCGCCGCCATCGCCGAGGCCGAGCTCACCCCGATCTCCCGCCCCGAGGTCGACGTGACCGCCACCCCGGACGCAGAGAACGCCGAGGGCCCGGTGGCCTTCACCGCCGAGTTCGACGTGCGCCCGACCATCGAGCTGCCCGACTACAAGGGCCTCAAGGTGACGGTGGAGCCCGCCCAGGCCACCGAGGAGGACGAGCAGAAGGCCCTCGACGCCCTGCGCTCGCGCTTCGGCTCCCTCAAGGACGTGGACCGCCCGGCCGCCCAGGACGACTTCGTCACGATGAACCTGACCGCCACGGTCGACGGTGAGCAGGTCGACCAGGCCGAGGGCCTGTCCTACCAGGTGGGCGCCGGCACCATGCTCGAGGGCATCGACGAGGCCCTCGACGGCCTGTCCGCCGGCGAGGACGCCACCTTCGAGACCACGCTCAACGGCGGCGAGCACGACGGCGAGACCGCCGTGGTCAAGCTGGAGCTGACGGCCGTCAAGGAGCGCGAGCTGCCCGAGGCCGACGACGAGTTCGCCCAGCTGGCCTCCGAGTTCGACACCATCGCCGAGCTCAAGGAGGACCTGAAGAAGCAGGCCGCCGAGGAGGCCGTGAACCGCCAGGGCGTCGAGGCCCGCGACAAGGTCCTCGAGGAGCTGGCCAAGCTCGTCGAGGTCCCGGTGCCGGACGGCGTCATCGCCGAGCAGGTCGAGCAGCACTTCTCCGCCGGCGGCCACACCGCGGGCGACGACCACGACACCGCCGAGCACCGTGCCGAGCTCGAGCAGAACACCCGCGAGGCGTTCGCCAACGAGGTCATCCTGGACGAGGTCGCCGAGGCCGAGGAGGTCACGGTCGACCAGGGCGAGCTGATCGAGTACATCATCGCCACCTCCTCCGAGTACGGCATGGACCCGAACCAGTTCGCCATGATGCTCGACCAGGGCGGTCAGATCCCGATGATCATGGGCGAGGTCCGCCGCCGCAAGGCCCTGGCCAAGGTCCTCGAGTACGCCGAGGTCACCGACACCGACGGCAAGGCCGTGGACCTCACGGCGTTCGTGACCCCGGGCGGCCAGGAGGCCCTCGACGCTGAGGCCGAGGCGACCGAGGCCGACGACGCCGAGGCGGCCGAGCAGGCCTGACATCGGCCGGTGGGGGCGCACCCCCGCCGAGCCACGACGACGGCGCCCCCGCCCACGCCGGCGGGGGCGTCGTCGTCGTCCCGGGGCCACAGTGGGCGGCCCCGGGCAGGGCCCGCGACAACCTGCGCCAACAGCGAAACGCCGACGGCGTCCCGCGCGCCGGCCCGGACGCCCGGCTAGTGTCGGACTCGATCAGGGACCCGTCCGTCCGCGCGAGCGGCCGCCGTTCGGGAGGCCCGTGGACATCTCGACAGGAAGGCGGAAGTGATGACCGACATCACCCCCAGCATGCGTTCGGTGGACCCGGCGCAGCGCGAGGATTTCCTCTACACCCAGCTGCTGAAGTCGCGCATCGTCTGGCTGGGCGAGGACGTCCGTGACGACAACGCCAACGCGATCTGCTCCCAGCTGCTCCTGCTCTCGGCCGAGGACCCGGAGAAGGACATCTACCTGTACATCAACTCCCCGGGCGGCTCCGTCACCGCGGGCATGGCGATCTACGACACCATGCAGTACATCCCCAACGACGTCGTGACGGTGGCCACCGGCCTCGCCGCGTCCATGGGCCAGTTCCTGCTCGCCTCCGGCGCCAAGGGCAAGCGCTACGCCACCCCCCACGCCCGCGTGCTGATGCACCAGCCCTCCGGCGGCATCGGCGGCACCGAGTCGGACATCCGCATCCAGGCCCAGCTGATCCTGCACATGAAGCAGGTGATGGCGGAGCTGACCGCCGAGCAGACCGGCCAGTCCGTGGAGACCATCCTCGAGGACAACGCGCGTGACAAGTGGTTCACCGCGCAGGAGGCCCTCGAGTACGGCTTCATCGACCACATCGCCGACCGTGCCGCGTCCGTGACCGGCGGCGGCGGCGTCCGGGGCTGAGCCCGGCCCGGACCGTCCCGACCCTCTCCAGGAGACCAAGAATGACCCAGTTCCCCGCCGGGCTCCCCACCGGGATGCCCTCCCTGCCCACGCCGGACGCGCGCTACATCCTCCCGCAGTTCGAGGAGCGCACCCCCTACGGCTTCAAGCGCCAGGACCCCTACGCCAAGCTCTTCGAGGACCGCATCGTCTTCCTCGGCGCGCAGGTGGACGACGCGTCGGCCGACGACGTGATGGCCCAGCTGCTCGTGCTCGAGGCGATGGACTCCGAGCGTGACATCACCCTGTACATCAACTCGCCGGGCGGCTCGTTCACGGCCATGACGGCGATCTACGACACCATGCAGTTCATCCGCCCCGAGGTGCAGACCGTGTGCCTGGGCCAGGCCGCCTCCGCCGCGGCCGTGCTGCTGGCCGCGGGCGCCCCCGGCAAGCGCCTGGCGCTGCCCAACGCGCGCGTGCTGATCCACCAGCCGGCGATGCAGGGCGACCGCGGCACCGCCACCGACCTGGAGATCCACGCCCAGGAGATCAACCGGATGCGCGTGTGGATGGAGGAGACGCTGGCCTCCCTCACCAACCGCACGCCCGAGGAGGTCTCGCAGGACATCGACCGGGACAAGTTCCTCTCGGCCGAGCAGGCCCTCGAGTACGGCCTCGTGGACGAGGTCCTCGCCTCCCGCAAGATCACCCGCCCGTCCGCCTGACCGACGGCGCCCGTCGAGGGGCCCGGCCGCACGCCGCGCGGCCGGGCCCCTCGACGCCGACCGGGGACCCGGTCCCTTAACGTGTCCGTCCACGGTCGTATGCTGGACGGAATCTGACAGCGACGCCGCCCGCGCGGGCGGACGTCTCCGCCCGGCCCTCGAGGAGTACCACCATGGCGCGTATCGGAGAGAGCGCTGACCTGCTGAAATGCTCGTTCTGCGGGAAGAGCCAGAAGCAGGTGCGCAAGCTCATCGCCGGCCCGGGTGTCTACATCTGCGACGAGTGCATCGAGCTGTGCAACGAGATCATCGAGGAGGAGCTCGGCGAGGCGACGGAGGCGGACGAGACCGTCCTGCCCACCCCGCAGGAGATCTTCGACCACCTCGAGAGCTTCGTGATCGGCCAGGAGGCGGCCAAGCGTTCCCTCGCCGTCGCCGTGTACAACCACTACAAGCGCGTGCGCGGGCCGCAGGCGCGGAGCGGTGACCTGGCCGACCGCCTCACCGAGCGGGACGACCTGGCGGACGTCGAGGTCGGCAAGTCGAACATCCTCATGGTCGGCCCCACCGGCTCCGGCAAGACGTATCTCGCGCAGACCCTCGCCCGGCGGCTCAACGTCCCGTTCGCGGTCGCGGACGCCACCAGCCTCACCGAGGCCGGCTATGTGGGCGAGGACGTGGAGAACATCCTCCTCAAGCTCATCCAGGCCGCGGACTACGACGTGAAGAAGGCCGAACAGGGCATCATCTACATCGACGAGATCGACAAGATCTCGCGGAAGTCCGAGAACCCCTCCATCACCCGTGACGTCTCCGGCGAGGGCGTGCAGCAGGCCCTGCTGAAGATCCTCGAGGGCACGGTGGCGTCGGTGCCGCCGCAGGGCGGGCGCAAGCACCCCCACCAGGAGTTCCTGCAGATCGACACGTCCAACGTGCTGTTCATCGTGGCGGGCGCGTTCGCGGGCCTGGACGAGATCATCGGTTCCCGCGCCGGCCGCAAGGGCATCGGGTTCGGCGCGCCCCTGAACCACCTGGGCGCGGGGGACGTCACCTACGCGGACGTGCGGCCGGAGGACCTGCTGAAGTTCGGCCTCATCCCCGAGTTCATCGGCCGCCTGCCCGTGATCACCACCGTCGAGGACCTCACGCACGAACAGCTCGTGCGGGTGCTGACCGAACCGAAGAACGCCCTGCTCAAGCAGTACCAGAAGATGTTCCTCATGGACGGCGTGGAGCTCGAGTTCGAGCAGGACGCCCTGGACGCCGTCGTCGCCCAGGCCGAGGCCCGCGGCACCGGCGCCCGCGGCCTGCGCTCCATCATGGAGAACGTCCTCAAACCCGTGATGTTCGAGCTGCCCTCCCGTTCGGACGTGGGCACGGTCGTCATCTCCGGCGAGGCGGTGCGTGGCGAGGCCGAGCCCGTGCTGATCCCCGCCGAGGTCGAGCGCCGCCGCCGCGGCCGCAGCGCCTGACGGGCCGCCCGCCGGGAATGCCCGGGCCGCCAGCCCGGTTGGCCCAGGCATGAGCGAGAACACCCAGCCCGTCGTCGACTTCTACTTCGACCCCACCTGCCCCTTCGCCTGGATCACCTCCCGGTGGATCCTGGAGGTGGAGAAGGTCCGGGACATCCAGGTGAAGTTCCACCAGATGTCCCTGTACATGCTCAACGAGGGCCGTGACCTGCCCGAGGACTACCGCCGCTCCACCGACCGCGGCCTGATCCCCGGCCGCGGCACCCAGCACGTGGGCGCCGAGCACCCCGAGCGCCTGGCCGAGTGGTACACCGCCCTGGGCACCCGCATCCACAACGAGGGCCAGAAGGACTACGAGGCGGCCCTCACCGGCGCCGCCGTGGACCTCGGCCTGGACCCGGCCCCCATCCTCGCGGCCACCGAGACGGACGCCGAGGACGAGCGCCTGCGCGAGAAGCAGCGGGCCGCCGAGGAGCTCGTGGGCAACGACGTCGGCACGCCCGTCGTGGCGTTCAACGGCACCGCCTTCTTCGGTCCCGTGATGACCCGCATCCCGCGCGGGGAGGAGGCGGGCCGCATCTTCGACGGTGCCGTCGCCCTGGCCGACTTCCCGTACTTCTACGAGATCAAGCGGGCCCGCACCACGGATCCGCAGTTCGACTGAGACCCCGGCTCGCACGACGCCGACCCCACACCTTCAGCGCGAAGGTGTGGGGTCGGCGTCGTCGGGGTGAGGGCCGGCGGTGGTCAGCTGCGCGCCACCCTGCCGGCCGCACGGATCAGGGGGACCTGCAGGGGCAGCCGCCCGAGGGAGACCAGTTGCGCCGGCCAGGGCCGGCGTCGCCACCGCCAGGCCATCCACGCATTGCCGGGCCACACGCCGAGGAGGAGCGCCTGCGCGGCGCGCCCGCCCGCGCGCCGAGTGCGCGGGACGGCCAACAGGCCCGCCACGGCCAGCTCGGCCACGCCGGAGCCGTGGGTCCACGCGCGGGCCGAGCCGGGCAGGAACGGCGGGATCAGCCCATCGAAGGGTTCGGGTCGGACGAAGTGGAGCACGCCCATGGCGGCGAGGGCGGCGGACATCCGCCGGGCGGCGGCGTCTGAGGCGCGGCGGCCGGCCGGGGCGGGATCGGGTGTCTGTCTCATCCTCACAGTGTCCACCCCTGCCGCGGTGACCGCACGTGGACAGGGCAGGGAGACGACCGGGATGGGCACCACGACACCCCCGGGAGGGCCGCCGCCTCCCGACGAACTCCGATCCGGCGGCGGACTGTCCGACGTGCGCTGTGCCCTACCGGATCCCGGCCACGAACATCCCACGCTGACGGGCAGACTCGGGTTCGCAGCACGGGCGCGACGACGGCCCCGCCGCCCGTGATGGGCGACGGGGCCGTCGTCGTGCCGCGTGCGCCCCGGAGACACCTTCCGGGAGCGCGCGGCGGGGATCAGTCGTCCTCGGCCGGTGCGAGCTGCACGTCGGAGACGGTCAGGGGCGCGGACTCGCCGGCCTCGCCCTGCGTGAGGGACAGGTCCGCGATGTTGCCGGCCGCCTTGAGGTCCGCCAGGCCGCCGCGCAGCTTCTCGAGCCAGTCGGCCGGCCCGGTCACCACGGCGGAGCGAACCTCGGTCCGCTGCTTCACCTTGGCCTCGGACTTCGCCTTGCGGACGCCGCCCAGGACCTGCGCCACGGTGGGCAGGACCTCGGCGTCACCGGCGGAGGCGGCGAAGGACAGGGCCGCCACCTCGTCCGCGGCGCCCGGCCACGCGGCGGTGTGCACGGAGCCGGCGCGCCACCAGCTCCACACCTCCTCGGTGGCGAACGGCTGGAACGGGGCCAGCAGACGCAGCAGGGCGTCCAGAGTGGTGGCCAGCGTGGTCACCACCGAGGCCTGCTCGGCCTCGCCGTGGCCGCCGTAGGCGCGGTCCTTCACGAGCTCCACGTAGTCGTCCGTGAAGGCCCAGAAGAACTGCTCGGTCACGTTGAGGGCACGCGCGTAGTCGTAGGCCTCGAACGCGCGGGTCGCCTGCTCCACGGTGGCCGCGAGGCGCGCCAGCAGGGAGGCGTCCAGCGGGTTGGTGACGGCCGCGGCGTCGTCGGCCGTGCGGATGACGGCGTCCTGCGTGGCGCCCAGGTTCAGCACGAACTTGGCGGCGTTGAGCAGCTTGATGGCCAGGCGGCGGCCGATCTTCATCTGCGCCACCTCGTAGGCGGTGTCCGCGCCGAGGCGGGCCGAGGCGGCCCAGTAGCGGACGGCGTCCGAGCCGAACTGGTCCAGGATGTCGGTCGGGACCACCACGTTGCCCTTGGACTTGGACATCTTCTTGCGGTCCGGGTCGAGGATCCAGCCGGAGAGCGCGGTGTCCGTCCACGGCACGGAGCCGTTGAGGGCGTGGGCGCGCACCACGGTGGAGAACAGCCAGGTGCGGATGATGTCGTGGCCCTGCGGGCGCAGATCGAACGGGAAGACGTTGTTGAAGAACGCCTCGTCACGGGACCAGCGGCCCACGATCTGCGGGGTCAGCGAGGAGGTGGCCCAGGTGTCCAGGACGTCCGGGTCGCCGGTGAAGCCGCCGGGGACGTCGCGCTGGTCCTCGGAGTAGCCCGGGGCGGCCTCGGCGGCCGGGTCCACGGGGAGCTGCTCGTCGGCCGGGAGGATCGGGTTCTCATAGTCGGGCTCACCCTCCGCGTCCAGCGGGTACCAGACCGGGATCGGCACCCCGAAGAAGCGCTGGCGGGAGACGAGCCAGTCACCGTTGAGGCCCTCGACCCAGTTCTCGTAGCGGTGGCGCATGTGCTCCGGGTGCCAGGAGAGCTCGCGGCCGCGCTCGATCAGCTCCGCGCGGCGGTCGGCGTCGCGGCCGCCGTTGCGGATGTACCACTGGCGGGAGGTGACGACCTCGAGCGGCTTGTCGCCCTTCTCGTAGAAGTTCACGGCGTGCATGATCTTCTTCGGCTCTCCGTCCAGCAGGCCGGCCGCGGTGAGGGCGTCCACCACACCCTGCTTGGCGGAGAACACGGTCTTGCCGGCCACGGTGTCCGCATAGGCCTGTCGGCCGGCGTCCGTGGTGATCCACTCGGGGGTGTCGGCGGCGAAGCGGCCGTCACGGCCGATCAGGGTGCGGGTCGGCAGCTGCAGCTCGCGCCACCAGGTGACGTCGTTGAGGTCGCCGAAGGTGCAGACCATGGCGATGCCGGAGCCCTTGTCCGGCTTGGCCAGCGGGTGCGGGAAGACCTCGACCTCCACGCCGTACAGCGGGGAGGTGACGGTCGTGCCGAACAGGTGCTGGTAGCGCTCGTCGTCCGGGTGGGCGACCAGGCCGGAGCAGGAGGCCAGCAGCTCGGGGCGGGTGGTCTCGATGAAGACCTGCTCGCCGTCCGCAGCCGTGAAGGCGTAGCGGTGGTAGGCGCCCGGGACCTCGCGGTCCTCGAGCTCGGCCTGGGCCACGGCGGTGCGGAAGGTCACGTCCCACATGGTGGGGGCCTCGGCCAGGTAGGCGTCGCCCGAGGCGATGCCGGCCAGGAAGGCGCGCTGGGAGACGGCGCGGGAGACGTCGTCGATGGTCCGGTACGTCATGTCCCAGTCGACGGACAGGCCGAGGCGGGTGAAGAGGTCCTCGAAGACCTTCTCGTCCTCGACGGCGAGCTCCTCGCAGAGCTCGATGAAGTTCTTGCGGGAGATCACGTCCCAGTCGCGCTGGTTCTTCGCCGGCTTCTCCGGCGGGCGGTAGCCCTCCACGTACGGCTTGGCGGGGTCGCAGCGGACGCCGTAGTAGTTCTGCACACGGCGCTCGGTGGGCAGGCCGTTGTCGTCCCAGCCCATCGGGTAGAACACGTTCTTGCCGTTCATGCGCTGGTGCCGGGCGAGCACGTCGGTCTGCGTGTAGGAGAAGACGTGGCCCACGTGCAGGGAGCCGGAGGCGGTCGGCGGGGGAGTGTCGATCGAGTAGACCTGCTCGCGGGTGGTCTGCGTGTCGAACGCGTACGTGCGCTCGTCGGCCCAGCGGGCGGTCAGCTTCTCCTCGAGGCCCTCGAGGGCCGGCTTGTCCGGCACGGCCACGGCGCCGGCGGCGGGGGTGGACGGGGTCGATGCGTCGATGGGCGTGTCTGTGCCCTGCGTGTTCTCAGCCATGCCCGCCATCCTCCCATGACCGGGGCGGCGGGCTGGGCCCGCGACGACGCCCGGGACATCCCGCCCTTCCAGTCGGTCGGCCTGGCGGAGGTGATCCGGGCGGTGCTCCGAACGGCACGGCTCGGCTACGGTCGGAGGCGTGAGCCACACCCATGAACCTGCGAAGAACCCCGCCCGCGCCGCCGTCGTGACGGGGGCCACGAGCGGCATCGGCCGCGCCACGGCCCTCGAGCTCGCCCGCCGCGGCTGGCGCGTGTACGCCGTCGGCCGCCGGACCGAGCGCCTCGAGACCCTCGCTGCCGACGCCCGGGCCGAGGGCGTGAGCGGCGACGTCGTCCCCGCCGCCCTGGACGTCACGGACGAGGCCGCCGTCGCCGCGCTGGCCTCGCGCGTCGAGGCCGACGGCGGCGCTGACACCCTCGTCAACATCGCCGGCGGCGCGCTCGGCACGGACGCGGTGGGCGACGGCGACCGCGCCGACTGGGAGTGGATGTACCGCGTCAACGTGCTCGGCACCCTCACGATGTGCCAGGCGTTCCTGCCCATGCTCCGCGCCCACGGCGAGGGCACCGTGCTCAACCTGACCTCGACCGCCGCCGTCACCGCCTACGAGGGCGGCGCCGGCTACAACGCCGCGAAGATGGGCCAGCACGGGCTCACCGGCGCGCTGCGCCTGGAGGAGGCCGAGCACAACGTGCGGGTGATCGAGGTGCTGCCGGGCATGGTCCACACCGAGGAGTTCTCCCGCAACCGCCTGGGCGGCGACCAGTCCGCCGCGGACGCCGTGTACGCGGGCGTGGAGAAGCCGCTCACCGCCGAGGACGTCGCCGAGGTGTGCGTCCACGCCGTCGAGCTGCCCCACCACGTGAACCTGGATCAGATCGTGATGCGGCCGGTCGCCCAGGCCGCCCAGCACAAGGTGATCCGCCGGTGAGCGGCGGGCCGTGGAACGTGTGGGCCGACGCGGTGGGCTCGGCATGAGCGCGCCCGTGCTGCACGTGATCGCCTGCGCCCACGGCACGCACGACGCGGCCGGCCGCGACGTGATCGACGGCCTCCGTGCCGACCTGGCGGACCTCCTGGCCGCCGAGGGGCCGGGCGCCCAGGTCCACGAGGCCTACGTGGACGTGCAGAGCCCCTCCCTCGACGAGGTCGTGGCGGCCCTGCCCCCGGGGGAGCCGGCCGTGATCGTGCCGCTGCTGCTGTCCCTGGGCCATCACGTCCACCACGACATCCACCACGCCGCGGCCGCCCGACCCGACACGATCGCCGCCGCACCGCTGGCCGGGGCCGGGGACGACGTCGAGGCGCGCCTGGTGACCGTTCTGGCCGAACGGGTGGCCCAGGCGGTGCCGGCCGGTGAGGCCGCGACATCGGACGTCATCCTGGCGGCGGCCGGCACCCGCGCCGCGGACGGACAGGCCCAGGTGCACGCCCTGGCCGCGGCCCTGGCCCGGGCCACGGGACTGCCCGTGACCGCGGCGTTCGGGGCGGCGGCCACCCCCCGTGTGCCCGACGCCGTCTCCCGGGTGCGCGCCGCCGGCCGCCGCGCCGTGGTGGCCGCCCACCTGCTGGCCCCCGGGTACTTCCACGACCGACTCGGCGAGAGCGGCGCGAACGCGGTCACCGACCCCCTGCTGCCGCATCCGCTGGTGGCGCGGATCGCCCTGGACCGGCTGCGGTCCGCCCTCGTAGAGGCCCCGAGGGGAGCCGCCGGAGGCCGCTGAGCCGTTCGTCACACGACCGGGGCCGGGCCGGGCCCCGGCCGTGGGGCGGCCCCGGGAACGTGACGAACCGCGTCGATGACCTTGGGGCCGGCATGCCGGGTTCCTAGCGTGGCGGCCATGACCCAGGTGAACGAGACGTCGAGGCCGGCGCGCACTCCGCGCCGTCCCTCCGCCAAGCCGCACGGCCAGTGGAAGGTGGACGGGACCGCCCCCCTGAACCACAACGAGGAGTTCAAGCAGCAGGACGACGGCCTGAACGTCCGCGAGCGCATCGAGCAGGTCTACGCCCACGAGGGCTTCGACTCGATCCCCTCGGACGACCTGCACGGCCGCTTCCGCTGGTGGGGCCTGTACACCCAGCGGAAGCAGGGGATCGACGGCGGCAAGACCGCCACCCTCGAGCCCCACGAGCTCGAGGACCGCTACTTCATGCTGCGCGTGCGCATCGACGGCGGCGACCTCACCACCGAGCAGCTGCGCGTGATCGGCGGGATCTCCACCGACTTCGGCCGTGACACCGCGGACATCACCGACCGGCAGAACGTCCAGCTGCACTGGATCCGCGTCGAGGACGTCCCCGAGATCTGGCGGCGCCTGGAGTCCGTGGGCCTGTCCACCACCGAGGCCTGCGGCGACGTGCCGCGTGTGATCCTCGGCTCACCGGTGGCCGGGATCGCCGCAGACGAGATCATCGACCCCACGCCCGTGATCCGGGAGATCGCGGACCGCTGGATCGGCGACCTCGAGGTCTCCAACCTGCCCCGCAAGTTCAAGACCGCCATCACCGGACATCCCTCCCAGGACGTGGTCCACGAGATCAACGACGTCTCCCTGATCGGCGTGGTGCACCCCGAGCTGGGCCCCGGCTACGACCTGTGGGTCGGCGGCGGCCTGTCCACGAAGGCCCGCCTGGCCGACCGGATCGGCGCGTTCGTCTCGGCCGAGCGCGCCCCCGAGGTGTGGCACGCCGTCGTGAGCATCTTCCGTGACTACGGCTACCGGCGCCTGCGCAACAAGGCCCGCATGAAGTACCTGCTCGAGGACTGGGGGCCGGAGAGGTTCCGCACCGTGCTGGAGGAGGAGTACCTCGGCTACGCCCTGCCCGACGGACCCGCCCCGGCCCCGCCCACC
>NZ_JABFAX010000015.1:356318-395502 GCF_017168395.1 Micrococcus sp. KRD128
CCGCCCACCCGTCCCGGCGACCACGTGGGGGTCCACGAGCAGAAGGACGGCCGCTTCTACATCGGCGCCGCCCCCGTCGTCGGCCGCTCCAGCGGCACCACCCTCACCGCCCTCGCGGACCTGCTCGAGGCCCACGGCGCCACGCGGCTGCGCACCACCCCCCACCAGAAGATCGTGGTGCTGGACGTGGAGCGGGACCGGGTGGACGCCGTCGTGGCCGGCTTGAAGGAGCTGGGGCTGGACCCGGAGCCGTCCGTATTCCGCCGCTCCACCATCGCCTGCACGGGCCTGGAGTTCTGCAAGCTCGCCATCGTGGACACGAAGGACACCGCCACCGCCGCGATCGCCCAGCTCGAGGAGCGCCTGGCCGACCTCGCCGACCGCCTTCCCGAGCGGCTGAGCCTGCATGTGAACGGCTGCCCCAACTCCTGCGCCCGCATCCAGACCGCGGACATCGGTCTGAAGGGCCAGCTGCTGCCGGACGACGACGGCGGCCAGACGCCCGGCTTCCAGGTCCACCTGGGCGGCGGGCTGGCCTCCGTGGACCGCGCCGAGGCCGGCCTCGGACGCAGCGTCCGCGGCCTGAAGGTCCGCGCGGACGGCCTGGTCGACTACGTCGAGCGCCTCGTCCGCCGGTACGACGAGCAGCGTGAGCCGGGCGAGACCTTCGCCCGGTGGGCGCACCGAGTCGACGAGGAGGCCCTCCGATGAGCACCGTTCCCCCCACCCGTCCGACCGAGGACCTCGAGCGCCTGCAGGCGCTCGCGGAGTCCGGCGCCGCCGAGCTCGGCTGGGACGCCCCCGCCAAGGCGGTGGTCGACTGGGCCGCCCGCCATGTGGACCTCCGCCGGGCCGCCGTGGCCTGCTCCATGGCCGATGCCGTCCTGCCGCACCTGGTGGCGCAGCGGATGCCCGGCGTGGACGTCCTCTTCCTGGACACCGGCTACCACTTCACCGAGACCCTCGCGACGCGCGACGAGGTGGCCCGCCGCCTCGACGTCACCGTGGTGGACGTGCTGCCGGAGCTGACCGTGGCCGAGCAGGACGAGCGCCACGGCAAGGACCTGTTCGCCCGCGACCCGGGGCTGTGCTGCGCGATGCGCAAGGTCGAGCCCCTCAACCGGGCGCTGGCCGGATACGACCTGTGGTTCACCGGCGTCCGCCGGGACGAGGCGCCGACGCGCACGAACACCCCGCTGGTGGGCTGGGACGATGCCCACGGCATGGTCAAGGTCAACCCCGTCGCCCCGTGGAGCTTCGACGACCTGGTCGGCCACGCCACGGACCACGACGTGCCCGTGAACCTGCTCCTGCAGAACGGCTACCCCTCGATCGGCTGCCGTCCCTGCACCCGCCCCGTCGCCCCCGGGGAGGACCCCCGTGCCGGGCGCTGGGCCGGGACCGCGAAGACCGAGTGCGGCATCCACGTCTGAGCGCCGCTCCCGAGACAGACCAAGGAGACACGATGACCCTCACCCATGCCCCCGACCCGGGGACCGTGAGCCCCGCCGGGCCCGACGTCCAGGACGCCCTGGAGGCCGAGGCGATCCACATCATCCGCGAGGTGGTGGCCGAGTTCGAGCGCCCCGCCATGCTCTTCTCGGGCGGCAAGGACTCCGTGGTGATGCTCCACCTGGCCGCGAAGGCCTTCTGGCCGGGGAGGATCCCCTTCCCGGTGGTCCACGTGGACACCGGCCACAACTTCCCCGAGGTCCTCGAGTTCCGCGACCGCACGGTGGAGCGGCTCGGCCTGCGGCTCGTGGTGGGCTCCGTGCAGGAGTACATCGACCGCGGCGAGCTGCGTGAGCGCCCCGACGGCACCCGCAACACCCTGCAGACCACCCCGCTGCTGGACACGATCCGGACCAACCGGTTCGACGCCGTCTTCGGGGGAGGCCGCCGGGACGAGGACAAGGCGCGGGCCAAGGAGCGGATCATCAGCCTGCGGGACGCGTTCGGCCAGTGGGACCCGCGCAACCAGCGCCCCGAGCTGTGGAACCTCTACAACGGCCGTCACACCCCCGGCCAGCACGTCCGCGCGTTCCCCATCAGCAACTGGACCGAGCTGGACGTGTGGCGGTACATCGCCCGCGAGGGCATCGAGCTGCCCTCCATCTACTACGCGCACGAGCGGGAGGTCTTCCGCCGCGACGGCATGTGGCGCGCCGTGGGGGAGCACTCCCGCCCGGCCGAGGGTGAGGAGGTCACCACGCGGACCGTGCGCTACCGCACGGTGGGCGACATGTCCTGCACCGGCGCCGTCCTCTCGGAGGCCGCGACCGTCGAGGACGTCGTGCTCGAGGTCGCCGCCTCCACCCTGACCGAACGCGGGGCCACCCGCGCCGACGACCGCATCTCCGAGGCGGCCATGGAAGATCGCAAGAAGGACGGGTACTTCTGATGAGCACCGCACTGCTGGACCGGCGCGCCCCCGCCGGGACCCTGTTCCGCCTGGCCACGGCCGGCTCGGTCGACGACGGCAAGTCCACCCTCGTGGGCCGCCTCCTGCACGACTCCAAGGCCGTCCTGGCCGACCAGCTCGAGGCCGTGGCCCGCACCTCCGCCGAGCGCGGCTTCGGCGGCGCCGAGGGCGGGCTGGACCTGGCGCTGCTGACCGACGGCCTGCGCGCCGAGCGGGAGCAGGGGATCACGATCGACGTCGCGTACCGGTACTTCGCCACGGACCGGCGCACCTTCGTGCTGGCCGACTGCCCCGGGCACGTGCAGTACACCCGGAACACCGTCACGGGCGCCTCGACGGCCGACGCCGTCGTGCTGCTCGTGGACGCCCGCAAGGGCGTGGTGGAGCAGACCCGGCGCCACCTCAGCGTGGTGGCCTTGCTGCGGGTGCCGCACGTGATCGTCGCCGTCAACAAGATCGATCTCGTGGACTACTCGGAGGAGGTCTTCACCGCGATCGCCGAGGATGTCCGGCGCGTGGCCCGGGAGCTCGGCCTCTCCGACGCGGTGAGCGTCCCGGTGTCCGCCCTCCAGGGCGACAACGTGGTCACCCGCTCCGCGCGGACGGACTGGTACACCGGCCCCACGCTCATGGAGCTGCTCGAGTCGCTGCCCGGGGCGGACGCCGAGGACGACGCCGCGGCCTCCTTCCGCTTCCCGGTGCAGCTCGTGGTGCGCCCCCAGGGCGCCCTGGCCCCCGGCCTCGACCCCGAGGTCTTCCGCGACTACCGCGGCTATGCCGGGCAGGTCGTGGCGGGCACCGTCCGGCCCGGGGACGCGGTCGCCGTCCTCACCCCGGGGCAGCCGGCGCGCACCACCACCGTGGTAGGCGTCGACGCCGCCGGCGAGTCCCTCGAGGAGGCCTCCGCCCCGCAGTCGGTCGTCCTGCGCCTGGCCGACGAGGTGGACGTGGCCCGCGGGGACACGATCGCCGCCGCGGACACCGCCCCGCGCCCCACCGCGGAGGTGTCCGCCGCCCTGTGCTGGCTCTCCGCCGCGCCGCTGCGCGTCGGGCAGCAGGTCCTCGTCAAGCACGGCACCGCCGTCGTCCGGGCGCTCGTCCAGGAGGTGGCCGGTCGGCTCGACCTCGACACCCTGCGGCTCGACCCGGCCGAGACCCTCGGGCTCAACGACATCGGACAGGTGCGCCTGCACCTGGCCGCGCCGCTGCCCGTGGAGCCCTACGCCGTGCATCGGCGCACCGGGGCGTTCCTCGTGATCGACCCCCACGACGGGGCCACGCTCGCCGCCGGCATGGTGCGCGGCGGCGACGCGGCCTGATCCGGATGACGACGGGGCGACGGGAGCGGTCATGACAGTGGTGATGGAGGACGTGGGCAAGAGCTTCGGCGGGCCCACGCCCGTGCTGGAGGACGTCTCCGTGCGGATCGAGCCGGGCGAGTTCGTCTGCCTGCTCGGCGCGTCCGGATGCGGCAAGTCCACCCTGCTGAACCTCATCGCCCGGCTCGAGGCGCCCACCGCGGGCGTCGTCAAGACCCCCCGGGAGGGGGCCGCGTTCATGTTCCAGGACGCCGCCCTCTTCCCGTGGCTCACCGCCCGCGGCAACATCGAGCTCGCCCTCCGGCTCGCCGGTGTGCCCGCGGCGGAGCGTCGGGGGCGTGCCGGGGAGCTGCTGCGTCTCGTCCACCTGGGCGACGCCGCCGACCTGCGACCCCACCAGCTCTCCGGCGGCATGCGCCAGCGCGTCGCCCTGGCCCGGGCCCTCGCCCAGGACCGCCCCCTGCTGCTCATGGACGAGCCGTTCGCCGCCTTGGACGCGATCACCCGCGACCTGCTGCATGTGGAGCTCGAGCGGGTGTGGAGTCAGACCGGTCGGACGGTCGTGTTCGTCACCCACAACGTGGCCGAGGCCGTCCGCCTCGGCCAGCGGGTGCTGCTGCTGTCCTCACGGCCGGGCCACGTCGTCGCCGAATGGGACGTGCCCGCAGCCGCCCGCCACGACGCGCCCGCCGCGGCCGCCCTCACGGCCGCCATCACCGCCCGACTCGGTCAGGAGATCCGTCGCCATGCGCACTGACACCCCCACCCTCGACGCCCCCGGCCGCGCGCCGGGGGCCGCGGCCGACGACGAGCTGCGCGAGCTCGACAGCGGCCTCGACGCGCTCCAGGCCGTCGACTCGGCCCGCCGGACGGGTCTGGCCGGGTGGGACTGGAGCCGGGTCCTGCTCCCGGTGGCCGCCGTCGTCCTGCTCGTGGCGATCTGGCAGGTCGCCGCGTGGCTGGCCGGGGCGCGCGGCGAGCCGATCACCGGTCCCGGCGACGTCCTCGGGGCCTTCGGGGCGCTGTGGGCCCAGGGCCTCGTCCAGCAGGCCGTGGCGACGTCGGTGGGCCGCGCCGTCGTGGGCTTCGCACTCGCCGTGGTCGTCGGCGTCGGGCTGGGCCTGGTGCTCGGGCAGGTCGGCGTCCTGCGGCGGGCGTTCGGCCCGCTGCTCACGGCCCTGATGGTGCTGCCCAACGTGGCCTGGGTGCCGCTCGCGGTGCTGTGGTTCGGCCTCAGCGACGCGACCGCGTACTTCGTGATGCTCACCGGCGCCGTCCCCGCCGTGGTCGCCGGCCTCACCACCGGCACGGACCAGGTGCCGCCGCAGCTGCGTCGCGCGGCCCGCGTGCTGGGCGCCTCGCGCCTCGAGACCGCCCTGCTGGTGGTCCTCCCGGCCGCCCTGCCCGCCTTCGTCTCCGGACTGCGCCAGGGCTGGGCCTTCGCGTGGCGAGGCCTCATGGCCGCCGAGATCATCGCCGTCGGCGGGCCCATGGGCGTCGGACTCGGGACCCTGCTCCACCAGGGACGGACCGAGTCCGACCTCGCCGTCGTCCTCTGCGCCGTCCTGGCCATCCTGGCCGTCGGCGTCCTCGTCGAACTGACCGCATTCGGCCCCGTCGAGCGGCGCATGCTGCGCCGCCGGGGGCTGCTGGAAGGGAGCACGCGATGACCGCGTCCGATCTGTACCCCACCTCCCTGCGTCTGCTCGGCCGGCCCGTCCTGATGGTGGGCGGCGGGCGCGTGGCCGGCCGCCGCGTGGGCGCCCTCCTCGACGCCGGCGCGCTCGTCACCGTGGTGGCCCCGGAGCCGGGGGAGGAGGTGGAGCGGCTCGCGGCGGCCGGCCTGCTCACCCTGCACCGCCGCCCCTACCGCCCGTCCGACCTCGACGGGGTCTGGTTCGCCCAGACCGCCACCGGCGACCGGGCCGTGGACGGGGCCGTGGCCTCCGACGCCGAGGCCCGCCGCGTCTGGTGTGTCGACGCCTCCGACGCCGAGTCCTCCGCCGCCTGGACGCCCGCCGTCGTCCGGGCCGGGGACGTGACCGTGGCCGTCAACGCCGGGGGAGACCCTCGCCGTGCCCGCGCCCTGAAGGACGCGATCACCCTCGCCCTGTCCACGGGGCGGCTGCCGCTGCGCCGGCGGCGCGCGTCCGCCGAGCCCGGCCGAGTGGCCCTCGTCGGCGGCGGCCCCGGCGACTCCGGGCTCATCACCGTGCGCGGACGACAGCTGCTCGCGGAGGCCGACGTGGTGGTCGCCGACCGGCTGGGCCCGCGCGCCCTCCTGGCCGAGCTGGACCCGGCGGTGCCCGTGATCGAGGTCGGCAAGGCCCCCGGGAACCACCTGGCCACGCAGGACGAGATCAACGCCGTCCTGGTCCGGGAGGCCCGGGCCGGCCGCCTCGTCGTCCGGCTCAAGGGCGGCGACCCGTACGTGCTCGGCCGCGGCGGCGAGGAGGCCGCGCACTGCCGCGCCCACGGCGTCGACGTCGAGGTGGTCCCCGGTGTCACGAGCGCCGTCTCGGTGCCCGCCGCCGCGGGGATCCCGGTCACCCACCGCGGCGTCGCCACCGGCTTCACGCTGGTGACCGGCCACGAAGAGCTGTCCGAAGTGCCCACCCGGGCCGACCACACGCTCGTCCTGCTGATGGGCGTGCGCCGGCTCGCGGACACCGCACGCCGACTGACGGAGCGCGGCCTCGACGGCGCGACGCCCGTGGCGATCATCGAGCGCGGCTGGCTGCCGGACCAGCGGGTCACCGTGGGCACGGTCGAGACCATCGCCGCGCAGGCGGCCGCCGTCGGCGTGGAGAACCCCGCCGTGATCGTCGTGGGCGACGTCGTGCGCCTGAGCCCCTACACCACCGGCGCGCCTGCGGCCGGTGTCCCTGCCCCGATCCTGACCCTGAACTCGACCTCCGAAGGAGCACGAGCATGACCCTGACCCCCTCGTCCCCGAGGCCTGACCGCCCGTTGCGCATCGCCATCATCGGTGCCGGACCCGCCGGGGTGTACACGGCGGACATCCTGACCAAGGAGGAGCGGGACTTCCGTGTCAGCATCGACCTGTTCGACCGGTACCCGGCCCCGTTCGGTCTGATCCGTTACGGGGTGGCCCCGGACCACCCGCGCATCAAGGGCATCGTGAACGCCCTGCACAAGGTCATGGACCGCGGGGACATCCGTTTCCTGGGCAACGTGGACTACGGCACGGACCTGAGCCTGGCGGATCTGCGTCGGCATTACGACGCGATCGTGTTCTCCACCGGTGCCGTGCGGGACGCTGTCCTGGAGGTGCCGGGGGTGGAGCTGGCCGGCTCGTTCGGTGGCGCGGACTTCGCCGCCTGGTACGACGGCCACCCGGACGTGCCGCGGCACTGGCCGTTGGAGGCCACGCAGGTGGCGGTGATCGGCAACGGGAACGTGGCCCTGGATGTGGCCCGGATCCTGTCCAAGCATGCCGAGGACCTGCTGCCCACGGAGATCCCGGACAACGTGTACCGGGACCTGGCCGCCTCCCCGGTCACGGATGTGCACGTGTTCGGCCGCCGCGGGCCGGCGCAGGTGAAGTTCACCCCGTTGGAGCTGCGCGAGCTGGCGCATTCCCGGGATGTGGACATCGTGCTGTACGAGGAGGACTTCGACTTCGATGAGGCCTCGGAGCAGGCGATCGAGGAGAACAACCAGGTCCGCACCATGGTGGGCACGTTGACGAACTGGTTGATGGAGCAGGAGGACCGTCAGCAGAGCGCCTCGCGTCGGCTGCATCTGCATTTCCTGCAGGCTCCGGAGGAGTTCCTGGACGAGGACGGGGACGGCCGGGTGGATGGTCTGCGGATGCGTCGGATGGAGTTGGACGGTTCCGGTGGGGTCCGTCCGACGGGGGAGACCGTGGACTATCCGGTGCAGGCGGTGTATCGGGCGGTGGGGTACTTCGGGTCTCCGGTGGAGGGGGTGGAGTTCGATGAGGTGCGTGGGGTGATCCCGAATGCGCAGGGCCGGGTGCTGGATGCGGATGGTGCCCCGGTGCCGGGGCTGTATGCCTCGGGGTGGATCAAGCGGGGCCCGGTGGGGTTGATCGGGCATACCAAGGGTGACTCGTTGGAGACGATCACGCATCTGATCGAGGACGAGCCGGGGCTGTGGAGGGCTCAGGAGCCGGCGGAGGAGTCGGTGATCGAGCTGCTGGAGTCCCGTGAGGTCCCGTACACGACGTGGGCCGGCTGGCATGCTCTGGATGAGCATGAGAAGTCCTTGGGTGCGCAGGCGTCGGAGGCCGGGCCGGTGGCGCGGGAGCGGGTGAAGGTCGTGGACCGGGAGGAGATGACCCGCATCTCTCGGGAGAGCATCCTCCTCGGCGCCGGAGGCTGAGCCCTCCCGTCGGGTGGATTCGCGGCCGGGCGCGGCCCACCCCTCGCCCGCGCCGCGGCCCGCTCCCTACCGTGGTGCCCATGACCACCTTCGCCGCAGCCGAACGCGCCCGCCTCGCTGACCTCCTGCTCGAGAAGGGCCCCCACGCGCCCACCCTGTGCGGCGGCTGGAGCACCCGCGACCTCGCCGCCCACCTCTGGCTGCGGGAGAGCCGACCCGACGCCTTCGCCGCCCTGTTCATCCCGCCGCTGTCCCGCCACCTCGACCGCCTGACCGCGGAGACCACGCGCCGCGACTACGCCGAGGTCGTGCGGGAGTGGGCCGCGGGCCCGTCGGCGCTGAACCCCATGCGGGCGGCGGACAGGCACGTGAACGCGGCCGAGCACTTCATCCACCTCGAGGACGTCCGGCGCGGCGAGTCCGCGGCCGGCGGCTCGCTGCCCGCCCCGCGCCCGTTCTCCCCGGAGGAGGAGGACGCCCTCTACCGCTCGCTGCGCCGCATGGCCCCGCTGTTCCTGCGTAAGTCCACCGCGCCGGTGGTCCTCCAGGGCCCGGGCCGCGCCCCGGTCACCGTCACCCGTGGGGCCGTGGCGCTGCGGGCGCCCGTCACGGTGACCGGCGAGATCGGGGAGCTCCTCCTCTGGGCCTCCGGCCGGGACGCCGTCCACGTGGAGCTCGACGGCGACGCGTCGGCGGCCGTGCGCACCGCCCTCTGACCCGCTCCGGCCCGCGGCCACGGGCCGGCGCGTCGTCCACTACACTGGCGGGCACAGGCGTCGACCCGGCCATCACCGGCGAGCCTCCGGAAGAACGGGCCGCACGGCCCCAGTAGAACCGGACGGGTAAGCCCGTCACAGCAGTCATCAAGCGGCCAGCACCCCGGGGACCTCCCGGCGCCGGCAAGCAAGGTGGTACCGCGTCCGCGGCCGGCCGGAGGGTCGGGCCCTCGGGCGTCCTTGCACGGAACCGACGCCCCGGACGCAAAGGACCCCCGTGTACCCCCTCGCCTCCTCCGCCCCTGACGGCCGCACCCCCGCCTCCCCGCGCTTCCCGGAGATCGAGCGCCGCATCCTGGCGTACTGGGACGAGGACGGCACCTTCCAGGCCTCGATCGACCAGCGTCCCGCCCGGAACGAGGACGGCTCGCAGAACGAGTTCGTCTTCTACGACGGCCCGCCCTTCGCCAACGGCCTGCCGCACTACGGCCACCTGCTCACCGGGTACGTCAAGGACCTCGTGGCCCGCTACCAGACGCAGCAGGGCCGCCGCGTGGAGCGCCGCTTCGGCTGGGACACCCACGGCCTGCCCGCCGAGCTCGAGGCGATGAAGCAGCTGGGCATGACGGACAAGTCCGAGATCGAGGCCATGGGCATCGACACGTTCAACGACGCCTGCCGCTCCTCGGTCCTGAAGTACACGGACCAGTGGCAGGACTACGTGACCCGCCAGGCCCGCTGGGTCGACTTCGAGAACGACTACAAGACCCTCACCCCGGACTTCATGGAGTCCGTGATCTGGGCCTTCTCCGAGCTGCACCGCAAGGGCCTGACCTACCGCGGCTTCCGCGTCCTGCCCTACTGCTGGAACGACGAGACGCCGCTGTCCAACCACGAGCTGCGCATGGACGACGACGTCTACAAGATGCGCCAGGACCCCTCGGTCACCGTCACGTTCCCGATCACCGGCCTCCCGGCGGACCCCGCCCTCGTGCCCGACGGCGGCGCCGACGCGGCGCTCGCCGCGCACCTGGCCGGCGTCCACGTCCTGGCCTGGACCACCACGCCCTGGACGCTGCCGACCAACGCGGCCCTCGCCGTCGGCCCCCAGATCCAGTACGCCGTGGTGCCGGCCGGCCCCGAGGGCGCGACCGCGGACGGGGACCGTTTCCTCCTGGCCGTGGACCTCGTGGGCGCCCACGCCAAGGAGCTCGGCTACACCGACGCCGACGCCGCCCGCGCCGCGGTCACCGAGACGATCCCCGGCGCCCGCCTCGGCGGCCTGGCCTACGCGCCGCTGTTCACGGACGTGTTCGACGCCCACCGCGGGGAGACCTTCACCGTCAACGGCCGTGACCTCGGCGTCGAGGGCGCCCACCGCATCCTCGTGGACGACTACGTCTCCACCGAGGACGGCACCGGCGTGGTCCACCAGGCGCCGGCCTACGGTGAGGACGATCAGCGCGTGTGCGAGGCCAACGGCATCCCCGTGCTGCTCTCCGTGGACTCCGGCGCCCGGTTCCTGCCGCTGTTCGCCCGCGAGGACGTCGGGCGCGGCGACCTGCGCGAGATCGCCGGCGTCCAGGTCTTCGAGGCCAACCGCACGATCATCCGCGCCCTGCGCGCCCTGGGGCGGCTCGCGCGGGAGGCCTCCTACGAGCACTCCTACCCGCACTGCTGGCGCTGCCGCACGCCGCTGATCTACCGCGCCGTGACGTCCTGGTACGTCAAGGTCACCCAGGTCAAGGAACGCATGCTCGAGCTGAACGAGGAGATCACCTGGATCCCCGGCAACGTGAAGCACGGGCAGTTCGGCACGTGGGTCGCCAACGCGCGCGACTGGTCCATCTCCCGCAACCGCTACTGGGGCTCGCCCATCCCGGTGTGGGAGTCCGACCACCCGGACTACCCGCTCCAGGAGGTCTACGGCTCCCTGGCGGAGATCGAGGAGGCCTTCGGCCGTCTGCCGCGCAACGCCGAGGGCGAGGTGGACCTGCACCGCCCGTGGGTGGACGACCTCACCCGCCCCCACCCGGACCCCGAGGCCGCCGCGGCCGGTGCGGTCATGCGCCGGGTCGAGGACGTGCTGGACGTCTGGTTCGACTCCGGCTCCATGCCGTACGCCCAGGTGCACTACCCGTTCGAGCGCGCGGACTGGTTCCCCACGCACAACCCGGCGGACTTCATCGTGGAGTACATCGGCCAGACGCGCGGCTGGTTCTACACCATGCACATCCTGGCGACCGCCCTGTTCGACCGGCCGGCGTTCTCCAACGTGATCTCGCACGGCATCGTGCTCGGCTCGGACGGACAGAAGATGTCCAAGTCGCTGCGCAACTACCCGGACGTCACGGAGGTCCTGGACCGCGACGGCGCGGACGCCATGCGCTGGTTCCTCATGGCCAGCCCCATCCTGCGCGGCGGCAACCTGATCGTCACGGAGGAGGGCATCCGCGAGGGCGTCCGCCAGGTGCTGCTGCCGGCGTGGAACGCCTACCACTTCTTCACCCTGTACGCGAACACCGCGCACGACAGCGGCGCCCGCCCCGAGGGGTACCGCGCGCAGGAGCGGCACACCGCCGAGGACCCCCTGGACCAGTACATCCTGGCCGCCACGGGCCGCATGCTGCGGGAGGTCAAGACCGGCCTGGACGCCTACGAGGTCTCGGCCGCCACGGACGCGCTGCGCGGCTTCATGGACACGCTCACCAACTGGTACATCCGCCGGTCCCGTGAGCGGTTCTTCGACGAGGACACCGTCGCCTTCGACGTCCTCTACACCGTCCTGGAGGCCTTCGCCCGGGCCGCCGCACCGCTGATGCCGCTGATCGCCGAGGAGATCTGGCGCGGCCTCACCGGCGGCCGCTCGGTCCACCTGACCGACTACCCGGACGCCGACCTGTTCCCGCACGGGCCCGAGGCGGACTCCCTCGTGGCCCGCATGGACGCCGTGCGCCGCATCAGCTCGGCCGGCTCGGCCCTGCGCAAGGGGGCCGGGCGCCGGGTGCGCCTGCCGCTGCCCCGCCTGTCCGTCGTCGTCCCGGACGCGGCGGGCCTCGAGGGCACCCACGCCCGCATCGTGGCGGACGAGCTGAACCTCAAGGACGTCGAGCTCACCGAGCTCTCGGAGGAGGCGATCGCCCGCTACGGCATCGGCACGGAGCTGAAGCTGAACTTCCGCGAGCTCGGCAAGGCGTTCGGCAGGCAGGTGCCGCTCGTGAAGCAGGCGGTCGACGCCGGCGCGTACGAGGAGACGGCCGAGGGCCTGGCGGTCACGCTCGCCGACGGCGAGACCGTGACCCTGGCCCCCGCGCTCTACGAGCTGCGCACCGTCTCCACCGGTGCCCCCGAGGGGACCGCGGTGGGCGTGCTGCCCGGCACCGCCGGCTTCCTCGTGCTGGACACCGAGGTCTCCGCGGAGCTGGCCGCCGAGGGCACCGCCCGGGACGTGGTCCGCGCCGTCCAGGCGGCCCGCAAGGACGCCGGCCTGGACGTCTCCGACCGCGTGCGCACGCGGATCGAAGGCCCCACCGCCGTCGTGGCGGCGCTCGAGGCCCACCGCGGTCTCGTCGCGGAGGAGACCCTCACGGTGGACCTGGAGCTCGTGGACTCCGGCGCGGCCGACCCGCGCAAGGACCCGGCCGACGACGCCATGAAGACCGTGGCCGTCACCGTCGCGAAGGCGGACGCGTGATGCGCGCCGACGTCCCGGGCACGGTCGAGGAGGTCTACCGGGACCTGCTCGCCCGCGCCCCGGAGAACAAGATGCAGCCGCGGCTCGAGCCGATGCGGCGCGTGCTCGCGCTGCTCGGCGACCCGCAGCACGCGGCCCCGGTGATCCACCTGACCGGCACCAACGGCAAGACCTCCACGGCGCGCATGGTCGAGGCCGTCCTGCGCGCGTACGGGCTGCGGACCGGGCGCTACACCTCGCCGCATCTGCAGCGCGTCACGGAGCGGATCAGCATCGACGGCGCCCCGGTGGCCGACGAGACCTTCGTGCGCGTGTGGGGGGAGATCCTCCCGATCGTGCAGACCGTGGACGCGGAGCTCGAGGCCGCGGGCGAGGTCCCGCTGACGTACTTCGAGGCGGTCACCACGCTGGGCTTCGCGGTGTTCGCGGACGAGCCCGTGGAGGTCGTCGTCCTGGAGGTGGGCCTCGGGGGCGTGACGGACGCGACCAACGTCGCGGACGCCGTCGTCTCCGTGGTCACCCCCATCTCCCTGGACCACACGGACCTGCTGGGGGAGACCGAGGCCGAGATCGCCGAGGAGAAGGCCGGCATCATCAAGCCCGGCGGCGCCCTCGTCTCCGCCGCCCAGGAGCGCGACGCCGCCCAGGTGCTGCTCGAGGCGGCCCGGGCGGCCGACGTGCCGTTCCGCTTCGAGGGCGTCGAGTTCGGCGTGCTCGAGCGCTCCCTGGCCGTGGGCGGCCAGCAGGTGTCCGTGCGGGCCCTCGCGGCCGAGTACCGGGACCTGTTCCTGCCGCTGCTCGGGGAGCACCAGGCGCAGAACCTCGCGGTGGCCGTGGCGGCCCTGGAGATGTTCCTGGGCGGCGGCGAGCGACCGCTGGACGAGGAGCTGCTGCGCGAGGGGCTGTCCCAGGTCACCTCGCCCGGCCGGCTCGAGGTGCTGCGCACCGCCCCCACGCTCATCGTGGACGCCGCCCACAACCCGGACGGCGTGCGGGCCACGGCCCGCGCGGTGCAGGAGGCGTTCGGCTTCACCCGCCTCTCGCTGGTCGTCGGGATCCTCCAGGAGAAGGACGCGCCGGGCATGCTCGCGGCGCTCTACCGGGCGTTCGGCGACGACGTGGAGGACCTCGCGGTGACGCAGTCCTCCTCGGCCCGCGCCATCCCGGCCGGGGAGCTGGCCCGCATGGCCGTCGACGCCGGCTGGCCCGAGGACGACGTGTACGCCACCGAGTCCGTGCCGGACGCCCTCGAGTGGGCGGTCGGCCGCGCGGAGGCCCTCGAGACGAGCGCGGACGAACTGGCCTCCGGCACCGGCGGCGGCGTGCTCGTGCTCGGTTCGATCACCCTGGCCGCCGAGGTCCGCGCCCTCGTGGGCGAGCCCCGGCATGCCGGCCCCGTCACCGTGGCCGCCCGCGGCCTCGACCCCGCCGACCTGCTCGACGCCGTCGGGCTGGCGGACGCCGACGAGGACGACCTGGACCCGGAGATCCTCGAGCTGCTCGAGGACCGCGACGACGCCGGCGCCCGCCGCCGGCCGGAGGAGGACCGATGACCGACGACCAGCCGGAGACCGGAGACGCCACGGAGCAGGGGCGCTTCGGCGACGAGCCCTGGCGCCCCGCGCGTGAGACGCGGTCCCAGCGGCAGTGGCGCCCCGGCACTCGTCGGCGTCGCCGCTCCGTGCGCGCCCTGTTCACCTCCACGATCCTCATGCTCGAGGCGGTGCTCATCTTCTTCCTTGGGCTCATGCTGTTCGGCATGCACCGGGACGAGCCGGGCGCCTGGTGGTTCGTGGCGGGCTACTCCGCGCTGGCCGTCGTCGCGGTGCTGACCTGCGCCCTGGTGCGCAGGCCCGTCGGCATCGCGATCGGCTGGGCGATCCAGGCCGTCCTGCTGGCCTCCGGCTTCTGGGAGTACTCGATGTTCGTGGTGGGGGCCCTCTTCGCGCTGACGTGGGCGTACGCCGTGATCAAGGGCGGTGCCATGGACGTCGAGAACGCCCAGCGCGACCGCCTCGAGGCCGCCTGGGAGGCCGAGCACGGACGCTGAGACCCGGGCCCCACTAGGGTGGGGCGGGAACCGGACCGCGCTCGCGGCCGTCCGACGACGCTAGGAGCAGACCCCATGACGCACCACATCGAAGAGACCCTCGTCCTCGTCAAGCCGGACGGGGTGGCCCGCAACCTGGTCGGCGAGATCCTCGCGCGCATCGAGCGCAAGGGCTACGTGATCGCCGATCTGAAGATGCTCACGCCCACCCGCGCCATGCTGGAGCGCCACTACGAGGAGCACCAGGGCAAGCCGTTCTTCGAGCCGCTGGTCGCGTTCATGGCCTCCGGTCCCGTGGTGGCCGCGCGCGTCTCGGGCGATTCGGTGATCGAGGGCTTCCGCTCGCTGGCCGGCAAGACCGATCCCACCGTGGCCGCCCCGGGCACCATCCGCGGCGACCTGGGCCGGGACTGGGGCGAGGCCGTCCAGAAGAACCTCGTCCACGGTTCGGACTCGACCCTCTCGGCCGAGCGCGAGCTCGCGATCTGGTTCGGCTGAGCCCGTTCCGGGCCCGCACGACGGCGGCCGGTCACCCGGGTGGGGTGACCGGCCGCCGTCGTCGTGTCCGGTGGGGGAGCTCAGGCTCAGTCGATCCCGATGACCCCGAGGCCCAGTTCCAGCAGGATCGAGGCGAACACCAGGACGTAGAGGAGCACGATCACGGGCCAGGCCAGCTCCCGGGCCAGTCGGACGAGGCTGGCCGGGGCCGGCAGCGTGCCGGTCTGCAGGTTCCGGGACGTCACGAGCACGAGCTGGGCGATGACCATGGCCCACACGATCATGCAGTAGAGGCAGAGCGTGCCGATGCTGTAGACGGCCGAGTACCAGAGCCACACGCAGAACGCGAAGCCCGCCAGGATCCCCGCGTTCATCAGCAGCCAGTACCAGCGGGCGAAGCGGGCGCCGGCGAGCAGGGACACCGCCACGGTGATGAGCACGGAGAACGCGACCACGCCGATGTACGTGTTCGGGAAGCCGAAGGTGTGGGCCTGCCACGACTGCATCACCTGGCCGCAGGACACCCACGGGTTGAGGTCGCAGGACGTGCGGTGCGTCGGGTCCGCGGTGAGGAGGGCGCGCTCGACGATGATGACGATCGTCGCCGTCAGCGCCACGAGCGAGGTGATCAGGAGCAGCGCCGCGGTGCCCGCGGGTCGGGCGTACCAGGTGAGCCGGGCCTCCTCGGCGGGGACGTCGTCGGCAGGGGAGAGGCGGACGTCGTCCGTCAGCGGGGTCGCAGGCATGGACACGATTCTAGGCGTGTGCCCGGGGCGGATGTGAGAGAATCGGCCCTGGCCGTCCCGTGGCCACACCGCGGGGCAGCCCGCTGCGCGCCCGACGTCGGGCCGCCGCCGAGGCGCCCCCGCGTCGAGCATCGTGCGGGAGGTGGACGCCGGGCCCCGCCCGGGTGCGTCCGTGCGCCGGCCGGCGGACGGCACGTGACGCCCAGGCTCCGATCTCGAGGGCGCAGCGGTTCCGCGCCGGGCCCTGACGGTCGACGCGGTCCACTCGATGACTTCTCGGAGTCCGCCTCCCGGCGCACCCGTGGCGCACGGCGCCCGGGGCAACGCGGCCGGCGGCGGACGCGGACACGCCGGGCGGCGGCGAGTGTGGCGTCGTCGGTCGGCGGGAGGTGCTGCCATGGCGGCCAACAACGAGGACACGACCCGCGCAGACGAACGTGCGGAGGAGACGGCCGCACAGGCCGTGACGCAGACTGCGGCGGACACCGCCGCCGGGGCGGTTCAGCCGGAGCGGACCCCCGCGTCCGATGACGTCGCGGACGCGCCCGAGGAGCCGAGCGCGCCGACGCTGCAGTTCGACCCGACCGACCCGTTCGCCGTGCCGGCGAACCTGATCGAGGTCCTGCGCACCGAGACCACGTCGCGGCAGCGCTCCGAGGCTGAGGACGACCCGGAGACCTCCGGGCGTTCGCGCCGTCGTCGCCCCTCGCGCGAGGGCGGCCACGCGGAGGAGGGCGCCGCAGACGCGTCGGCGGACGCCGAGGACCGGGAGGACGCCGGAGAGTCCGAGGACCGGGCCGAGGGCGCCGTGGTCTCCCGTCGGCGTCGCCGGCGCCGCCGCGGCGAGGTGGACATGGAGCTCGACGGCGGCGAGGCCGGCGATCCCGAGCACACCGTCACCCGCGTGCGCGCACCGCGCCAGGCCGTCGGCACCGCCTCGGACACCGTCCAGAGCGTCAAGGGCTCCACCCGGCTCGAGGCGAAGCGCCAGCGCCGCCGCGACTCCCGCTCGGGCGGGCGTCGCCGCACCGTGATCACCGAGGCCGAGTTCCTGGCCCGCCGCGAGGCCGTGGACCGCAAGATGCTCGTGCGCCAGCGCGACCAGCGCATCCAGATCGCCGTGCTCGAGGACGGCGTGCTGGCCGAGCACTTCGTCTCGCACACCACGCAGGACTCGATGATCGGCAACGTGTACCTGGGCAAGGTCCAGAACGTGCTGCCGTCCATGGAGGCCGCGTTCGTGGACATCGGCCGCGGACGCAACGCCGTGCTCTACGCGGGCGAGGTCAACTGGGACGCCGCCCAGCTGGACGGCAAGCCGAGGAAGATCGAGAACGCGCTCAAGTCCGGCGACACCGTGCTCGTCCAGGTCACCAAGGACCCGGTGGGCCACAAGGGTGCCCGCCTGACCAGCCAGGTCTCCCTGCCCGGCCGCTACCTCGTGTACGTGCCCGGAGGCTCGATGACCGGCATCTCCCGCAAGCTGCCGGACGTGGAGCGCTCGCGTCTGAAGAAGATCCTCAAGGACCACCTGCCGCAGGACGCCGGCGTGATCGTGCGCACCGCGGCCGAGGGCACCTCCGAGCAGGAGCTGCAGAACGACATCAACCGTCTGCGCGCCCAGTGGGAGGGCATCCAGGAGAAGGCGTCCGGCACCAAGGTGCTCGCCCCCGAGCTGCTCTACGCCGAGCCGGACCTGACCATCAAGACGGTCCGCGACGTCTTCAACGAGGACTTCTCCGCCATGCTCGTCCAGGGCGAGGCCACGTGGGACAACATCGAGGCCTACGTGACCTACGTGGCCCCGCACCTGCTGGGCCGTCTGCACCACTGGGTGCCGGAGGACCACGACGGCGAGGACCTGTACGCCACCCACCGCGTGGACGAGCAGCTCCACAAGGCGCTCGAGCGCAAGGTGTACCTGCCCTCCGGCGGCTCGCTCGTGATCGACCGCACCGAGGCCATGACCGTGGTGGACGTGAACACCGGCAAGTTCACGGGCTCCGGCGGCAACCTCGAGGAGACCGTCACCAAGAACAACCTCGAGGCCGCCGAGGAGATCGTCCGGCAGCTGCGCCTGCGGGACATCGGCGGCATCATCGTCATCGACTTCATCGACATGGTGCTCGAGGCCAACCGCGACCTCGTGCTGCGCCGTCTCGTGGAGTGCCTGGGCCGGGACCGCACGAAGCACCAGGTCGCCGAGGTGACCTCGCTCGGCCTGGTCCAGATGACGCGCAAGCGCATGGGCACCGGGCTCGTGGAGGTGTTCTCGGAGACCTGCGAACACTGCGCCGGCCGCGGCATCCTCATCCAGGACACGCCGGTCGAGCGGGGCCGCTCCGGCGGTGAGCAGCGCGGCGAGTCGGAGGGCCGCCGTCGTCGCCGGCGTCGGGGCGACGGCGAGGGCGAGCACGCCCACGCCGCCCCGGCCACGACGACGGGCGCCGAGCCCACCGACTCCGAGGACGAGCGGCAGCGCCGTGAGCGGGCCGAGGCCGCCCGTGTCGCCCTGCACTCGATCGCGAAGGCCTCCGGCAAGGTGGCCGAGGACGAGACCCCCGCCCAGGAGTCCGCCCCCGCCGAGCAGGCGGCCGAGGCCGTCGAGGCCGCGGAGGCCGGGCAGCCGGCCGGGGCGGACGAGGAGGAGACGCCGCGTCGCCGGCGCCGTCGGGGCCGCCGCCGCAGCCGGGGCCGCGCCGAGGAGTCGGGGGACACCGGCGCCGAGGATGCGGGCTCCGAGGATGCCGCGCGGTCGCACGACGACGGGCTCGCCGAGTCCGCCGAGCAGCCCCGTCAGACCGAGGAGGAGGCCGCCTCCGAGGCCCCTGGGGCCCCTGAGCACCAGGACCCGGTCGTGCAGGCCGAGGAAGCTGTGGCCGCCGTCGCGGAGGCGGAGGCCGACGCCGAGGCCGAGACCCCGGAGGATGCGGCCGAGCAGGGCGACCGCCCGCGCCGGTCCCGGCGTCGCCGGGGCGGTCGCGGCCGGTCCCGGCGGGACGGCGAGGCGGCCTCGACCGAGGCCGACGCCGAGGACCAGGGTGCGGAGCGCGCGGCGTCGTCGCGGCACGTCGCCGCGGACGCTGAGTCCTCGGCGGCCGTGCCTGCCGAGGATGCCTCGGCGCCCGTGCCCGCCGAAGATGCCCCGGCGCCCCGGCGCCGCCGGTCCCGCCGGGCCTCGAGCGACGGTGTCGTCCGTCCGGCCGCCGGTGCGGAGGCGTCCACCGAGCGGGCGGCCGACCGCACGGACGCGGCTCCGGTGGAGACCGCCGAGCCCTCGCCCGAGGAGTCCACGGACGCCACCGAGGTCCACGAGCAGCCCGCCGCCCCGGCCGCCGTCGAGGAGGCCGTGATGGTGGAGCCTGCGGCGACCGAGCCGACGGCGGAGCCCGCGGCGGACGTGGAGCAGGCGTCCGTCGCGGACGCCCCGGCCGAGGCCCAGGCAGCCCCGGCGCCCGGATCGCCGCGCCGGCGCTCGCGTCGCGCCGTGTCCTCCGACGGCGTCCACGTCCAGGTCCAGGCCGCGCCCGGCGGCGCCCGGGGCGGCCGTTTCACCGCGGCCGTGGCCGAGGCGTCCACCCCCGCCGAGCCGCAGGGTGCCGCCCCGGTGATGCTCGGTGTCGGGGTGAAGGCCGCCGACCTGGCCCGCCGCGGCCGCTGACCGTCGTCGGTGCCGCCGCCCCGGGCCCGCCCCGGGCGGCGGCGACGCGCCGACACGCCTCTGTTTGGTCCGGACGCCCGGCAGCGAGTATGCTGGACCATCGGTGTTCACCGCCCGCACGCTCCCGCATGTCCCGGTGAGGGACCGCCGGACCCGGACGCAGCCGCGGTCGAGGTGCGGGCGAGCAGAACCCGATCTGATCCATTGAAACGTCGAGAGAAGTGAGTCCCAAGTGGTGTACGCGATTGTCCGCGCTGGCGGCCGCCAGGAGAAGGTTTCCGTCGGAGACCTCGTTACCCTCGACCGCGTTCCCGCTGAGACCGGTGGCTCCGTCGAGCTGCCCGCTCTGATGCTGGTGGACGGGGACGAGGTCAAGGCTGGCGCCGATGCCGCCGGTGTGAAGGTGACCGCCGAGGTCGTCTCCCACTCCCGTGGCAAGAAGGTCGTCATCATGAAGTACAAGAACAAGACCGGCTACAAGAAGCGCCAGGGCCACCGCTCTGAGCTGTCCACGGTCAAGATCACCGGGATCGCCTGAGCCGTCACCGGCACCGGCGAAACCGAGCATCCGAGAGGTTAGGCAACAGCAATGGCACATAAGAAGGCCGGCAGTTCATCGAAGAACGGCCGCGATTCGAACCCGCAGTACCTCGGCGTCAAGCGCTACGGCGGCGAGGACGTCAACGCCGGCGAGATCATCGTCCGCCAGCGTGGCACCAAGTTCCACCCGGGCCGCAACGTCGGCCGCGGCAAGGACGACACCCTCTTCGCGCTGTCCGCCGGCTCCGTGGCCTTCGGCCAGCGCCGCGGCCGCAAGGTCGTGGACATCGTCCCCGCCGCGGAGTGATCTGACACTCGTGCGGTCTGCGTGCGGACCCTCGCCCGGCGAGGACACCCGCACCCCCTGACGCCCCGGCGGGGGCGGGCCCGGCATCCACCGGACCCGCCCCCGCCGTCGGCGTCTCCGGCCCCTGGGCCGTCTGAGTCCGATCCCTCCAGCCCCTAGGAGCACTCCCATGGCAGCCTTCGTGGACCGCGTGGTCCTCCACCTCACCGCCGGCAACGGCGGGCACGGGTGCGTCTCCGTGCATCGCGAGAAGTTCAAGCCCCTGGGTGGCCCCGACGGCGGCGACGGCGGCGACGGCGGCGACATCACCTTCGTGGTGGACTCGCAGACCACCACGCTGCTGGACTACCACCACGCCCCGCACCGGTCCGCCGAGAACGGCCAGCCGGGCATGGGAGACCACCGCGAGGGCAAGAACGGCCAGTCGCTCGTGCTCCCCGTGCCGGACGGCACGGTGGTCAAGGACGAGCAGGGCAACATCGTGGCCGATCTCGTGGGGGAGGGTGCGACCTACGTCGCCGCCGCCGGCGGTCAGGGCGGCCTCGGCAACGCGGCTCTGGCCTCGGTGAAGCGCAAGGCGCCCGGCTTCGCGCTGCTCGGCCTGCCGGGGGAGAGCCGGGACCTGACGCTCGAGATCAAGACCGTGGCGGACGTCGCGCTCGTGGGCTTCCCCTCGGCCGGCAAGTCCTCCCTCATCGCGGCCCTGTCTGCGGCCCGCCCCAAGATCGCGGACTACCCGTTCACCACGCTCGTGCCCAACCTCGGGGTCGTGCAGGCCGGCGACGTGCGCTTCACCGTGGCCGACGTCCCGGGCCTGATCCCCGGTGCCTCGGAGGGCCGCGGCCTCGGCCTGGAGTTCCTGCGCCACGTCGAGCGCTGCGCCGCGCTCGTGCACGTCCTCGACTGCGGCAGCCTCGAGTCCGACCGCGACCCGATCGCCGACTTCGAGGCCATCGAGGCCGAGCTCGAGGCCTACGCGGTGGAGCCCGTCTTCTCCCAGGGAGGGGAGGGCGTCGTGCCGCTGAACGAGCGGCCCCGCCTCATCGCCCTGAACAAGACCGACCTGCCCGACGGCGCCGCGATGGCGGACATGGTCCGCGACGAGCTCGAGGGCCGTGGCCTGCGGGTCTTCGACATCTCGGCGCTGGCCCGCGAGGGCCTGGACGCCCTCAAGTACGCCATGGCCGAGCTCGTGGCGGAGGCCCGTTCCCGGGTGGTCGAGCCCGTGCCGGCCGCGCCCGTCGAGGTGCCGCGCCGGCATCGCCGCCGCGGCGAGCGGGCCGAATTCACGATCCGCCGCGAGGAGCGCAACCTCGAGCCGCTGTTCCGCGTGCGCGGCGAGAAGCCCGAGCGGTGGGTGGCCCAGACGGACTTCCAGAACGACGAGGCGATCGGCTACCTTGCGGACCGGCTCCAGCGGGCCGGCGTCGAGGACGGCCTGTTCAAGGCCGGTGCGAGGCCGGGCGACGCCGTGGTGATCGGCGACGACGTCACGGGCGTGGTCTTCGACTGGGAGCCCACGCTGTCCGCGGGAGCCGAGCTGCTCGCCGGGCCCCGTGGCACCGACCTTCGGCTCGACGAGCGCACCCGCGCGACCCGTGCGGAGAAGCGCGCCGAGCAGGATGCCCGCCGGGCCGCCCGTGCGGCGACCCGGGCCGAGATGGAGGCCGAGCGACGCTCCGGCCTGTGGAACGACACCGACGATCGAGAGGGATGATCCATGTCCGTGCGGCGCACCGTCGTCACCCGCTATCCGACCCCCGCCACGCGCGGCTCCGATGACCCGCGGGCCAACCCCGTGACCTCGCGGGAGACGATGCAGGCCGCGCGCCGAGTGGTCGTGAAGATCGGCTCGTCCTCGTTGACCACCCCGGACGGCCTGGACGTGGAGGCCATCGATCGGCTCGTGGACGTCCTCGCCGCCGAGCGGCAGAAGGGCACCCAGGTGGTGCTCGTGTCCTCCGGCGCCATCGCGGCCGGCTTCCCCCACCTCGGGATGGGCCGACGCCCCAAGGACACCGCCACCCAGCAGGCCTCGGCGGCGGTCGGCCAGAGCAAGCTCATGGCGCACTACACCACGAGCTTCGGCCGGCACGACACCGAGGTGGCCCAGGTGCTCCTGACCGCCGAGGAGCTCATGCGGCGCACCCAGTACACGAACGCGCACCGCGCCCTGTCGCGGCTGCTCACGCTCGACGTGATGCCGATCGTGAACGAGAACGACGCCGTGGCCACGCGCGAGATCCGCTTCGGCGACAACGACCGCCTCGCGGCCCTCACCGCCAACCTCTGCAAGGCGGACCTGCTGGTCCTGCTCTCGGACGTGGACGCCCTCTACACGGGCCACCCCTCGAACCCGGACGCGCGGCGCATCCCGGAGGTCACCTCGGACGACGACCTGGCCGGCGTCGACGTGCGCGTGCCCGGTTCCGCGGGCGTGGGCACGGGCGGCATGGTGACCAAGGTGGACGCGGCCGGCATCGCGGCGACCACCGGCATCCCGACCCTGCTGACCTCGGCCGCGAACGCGGGCGCCGCGTTCGCGGGCCAGGACGTGGGCACGTGGTTCTCCGCCACCGGCCGCCGCCGGTCCGCGCGCGCGGCGTGGCTCGGCCTCACGGCGGAGGTCCGGGGCCGGCTCGTCATCGACGACGGCGCGGTGGCCGGGGCGATCGACCGCGGCCGCTCCCTGCTGGCCGCGGGCATCACCGGCTGCACGGGTGACTTCACGCCGGGCGACGTCGTCGAGATCGTGGACGCACACGGCCGGGTGCGGGCGCGCGGCCTCGTGCAGTACTCCTCGTCGCAGCTGCCCGCCATGCTCGGGCGGAAGACCGCCGACCTCCGCGAGGACCTCGGCGCGGGTTACGACGGCGTCGTCGTGCACGCGGACGACTGGGTGCGCCTGGCTCCGCCGCAGCGCTGACCGGCACGGGCTCCGGCCGAGTCGACGGACCGGGCCTCGTGCCTCGTCCGGGGCGCTCGATAGGCTGGAGGCATGCAGACCACCGAGAGCACCGCACCCCAGGATCAGTCCGGCCGCCAGGACGCCGAGGCGCCGACGCCCGAGGTCGAGGAGGCCATCCGCCAACGGGCCGAGTGGGCGCGTCAGGCCGTGCCCGAGCTGGCCACCGCCGGCCGCGTCCGCAAGGACGCCGTCCTGCGCCACATGGCTGAGGCCCTGCGAGCCAACGCGGCCGCGATCATCACGGCCAACCGCGAGGACCGCAACCGCGGCCGCGAGGCCGGCACCTCGGCGGCCATGCTGGACCGGCTCAAGCTGGACGAGGCGCGCGTCGAGGCGCTGGCCCTCGCCCTGGAGACCCTGGCCGGCCTGCCGGACCCCGTGGGCACCGTGGTCCGCGGCGGTCCGCTGCCCAACGGCGTGCGGATGAGCCAGGTGCGGGTGCCCCTGGGCGTCGTGGGCGCCGTGTACGAGGCCCGTCCGAACGTCACGGTGGACATCGCCGGCATCGCACTGAAGTCGGGCAACGGCGTGATCCTGCGCGGCGGCTCGGCCGCGGAGTCCACCAACACGGTCCTGATCCAGGTGCTGCGCGAGGCGCTCGTGGATCAGGGCTTCGACCCCAACATCATCCAGGGCATCGACGATCTCGGACGTCCCGGCGTCGCCGCGCTGATGGCCGCTCGTGGCGCGGTGGACGTCCTCGTCCCGCGCGGCGGCCGTGAGCTGATCCAGCGCGTGGTCCGCGAGGCCCGGGTGCCCGTGATCGAGACGGGTGAGGGCAACGTGCATCTCTACGTGGACGCGGCCGCACCCAAGCAGATGGCGGTGGACATCGCACTCAACTCGAAGACCCACCGGACCTCCGTGTGCAATGCGGCCGAGACCCTGCTGCTCCACCGGGACGCGGAGGAGACGGGCCGCGAAGTGCTGCGCGCCCTCACCCGTGCCGGCGTGCTGCTGCACGTGGACGAGGCCGCGCGGGCCTGGCTGCCCACGCTGGCCGACCGCGGCGACCACGCCCGGGACGCCGTGGACGCCACGGAGGAGGACTGGGGCACCGAGTACCTGGACATGGAGATGGCCGTGCGCGTCGTGGACTCCCTCGACCAGGCGATTGAGCACATCGGCCGGTGGTCCACGGGCCACACCGAGGCCATCGTCACGAACGACCTGGCCGCGGCCGAGCGGTTCATCACCGAGGTGGACGCCGCGGCCGTCATCGTGAACGCGTCCACGCGCTTCACCGACGGCGGCGAGCTCGGCCTCGGTGCCGAAGTGGGCATCTCCACCCAGAAGATGCACGCGCGCGGGCCCATGGGCCTGGAGGAGCTCACGACCACCAAGTGGATCCTGCGCGGCGACGGGCAGATCCGCCGCTGAGCCGGGCTACGATGGACACCAGGACCCCTTCGGCCCGGCCTCGGCCCGGCCGTCTGACCCGCTGCACCGAGGAGCATCCATGCTGAACACCTCCCTGATCCTGGCCGCCGCCGAGGGCCACCACGTCGTCAACGAGCTGCCGATGGACCCCATCTGGTACGGCGTGCTCGTCTTCGCGCTGCTGATGGCCGCCCTGGCCGCCACCATGTCCATGCGCTCCCGCGCGCTGCGCCTGCCCGAGCCCACCACCGCGGTCCAGCACCACGGCACCGGCCGCGGCTCGCACACCTCCGGTCACTGACGTCTCACCGGCCCGCCGCGTCGCCGCCTCCGCCGGGGGCGACGCGGCGGGCCGTCCGTTCGTCTCCTGAGCGCATGACCGTCGCCTCCCGCACCCCCGTCCCCGAGCCCACTGCCGGGGGCGTGCGCCGTCGTCGCCTCGGCATCATGGGCGGCACCTTCGACCCGATCCACCACGGGCACCTCGTGGCCGCCTCCGAGGTGGCCGCCGAGTTCGAGCTGGACGAGGTCGTCTTCGTCCCCACGGGTCAGCCGTGGCAGAAGTCGGACCGGCAGGTCTCCCCGGCCGAGGACCGCTACCTCATGACCGTGGTGGCCACCGCCTCCAACCCCCGGTTCACCGTCTCCCGCGTGGACATCGACCGCCCCGGCGTGACCTACACCGTGGACACGCTGCGGGACCTGCGCCGCCTGCACCCGGACGCCGAGCTGTTCTTCATCACCGGCGCGGACGCCATGGGCCAGATCCTCACGTGGAAGGACGTGGACGAGCTCTGGGACCTGGCGCACTTCGTCGGTGTCACCCGTCCCGGCCACGACCTCTCGGACATGGGTCTGGGCGATGACGTGTCCCTGATGGAGATCCCCGCCATGGCGATCTCCTCCACGGACTGCCGGGAGCGCGTCCGCCGGGGCCGGCCCGTCTGGTATCTCGTCCCGGACGGCGTCGTCCAATACATCGCCAAGCACCACCTCTACGTCTCGGAAGAGGAGACCTCGTGACCGTTCCCCAGACCACCCTGGACGCCCTCACCACCGCCGCAGCCGCCGCCGCGGACAAGCTCGGCACGCACATCGTCGCGTTCGACGTGGCCGAGCGGCTCGGCCTGACCGACGCCTTCCTGATCGCCTCCGGCGCCTCGGAGCGTCAGGTCAACGCGATCGTCGACGGCGTCGAGGAGGCGCTGCTGAAGGACGAGCAGGTCAAGCCGCTGCGTCGCGAGGGCCGGTCCGACGGCCACTGGGTGCTGCTCGACTACGGGCACTTCGTGGTGCACGTCCAGCATCGCGAGGACCGCGAGTTCTATGCGCTGGACCGCCTGTGGAAGGACACCCCGGCGATCGACCTCGGCCTGCCGGAGGAGAGCACCCGCCCGGACGCGGCCGCCCAGGACGACGACGCCTCCGCCTCGCACGCCTCCTGAGCGCGTCCGCGAGATGCGCCTGATCCTGCTGCGTCACGGCGAGACCGACTGGAACGCCCTGGACCGGTACCAGGGGCACACGGACATCGAGCTGAACGCCGAGGGGGAGCGCCAGGCGCGCCGCGCCGCCGGCGGGCCCGTGGGCGATCTGCTCGAGGACGCGGAGGAGCTCGTGGCCGTGTGCTCCCCGCTGGCCCGGGCGCGGCGCACGGCCGAGATCGTCCTCCAGGCCCGGGCGGGCGCCGCGTCCGTGGCCGTCGACCCGGAGCTGATGGAGCTGGCCGGGGGAGAGTGGGAAGGCCTCGAGCTCAGTGCCATCGCGGAACGCTGGCCGGACGAGCACCGCCTCTGGCGGGCCGAGCCGGCGCTCGACGCCGGCCCCGTGGGCGGGGAGACCCTGCGCGGGGGCGGCGAGCGGGCCCTGCGCGCACTGCGCGGACACGTGCCCCCGCACTGGGCGGACTCCGCGCGCGACGGGGGCGCCCAGACCCTGCTCGCCGTGGCCCACGGTGCGCTGATCCGCGCGGCCACGGGGCTGCTCCTGCGTCACGAGGGCGAAGCCTTCGCGGCGATGGAGCGGATCGGCAACGCCCGCGCCGCCGTGCTGCAGGGCGCGTTCACTCCGGACACCGGGGCCGAGGGCTGGGGCGACTGGACGCTCGAGGGCTACGGCATCTGAGGGTGTCCCGGCCCGGACGCCGATTTGGCGCCCGCGCGGGGACCGTGTACGCTGGTCGAGTTGCCAGCGAGGCGAACGGGCCGGAAACGGCGCGTGAATATCGCGGGTGACGCCCGCATCTGGGGGTATGGCGCAGTTGGTAGCGCGTCTGCATGGCATGCAGAAGGTCAGGGGTTCGAATCCCCTTACCTCCACCAGTCAGAAGGCCCGGTCCATACGGACCGGGCCTTCGTCGTCGTCGGGCTCCTGCGCGGGCCCGGGACTCGACCGCCGCCCTGCGACATCACCGCAGTGCAGAACCGCGGTGATGTCGCTCCGCCGCGGTCGGTGCCGGGGACACCCCCGGGAACGCAGCGCGCTCCACCGCCGTGAGTGTGGGTTCCACCGCACGACCCTCCCGTGCGGAGGCGACGGCGGCCTCGAGCACCGCCATCACGGCGACGGCCTGGTCGGGGGTGGCGGCGTCACCGTTCGGGCGGCCGAGGATCGCGTCGCGCACGCCCGCGTAGGACCGCTGCTGGGCTCCGATCGGCGCGGGGACGCGCTCGATGTTCCCCTCCCCGTCGTGCAGGAGGATCGGGTCCGGATCGACGCCCCAGCCCGCGGCGCCGGGGAGCAGACCCGCGCGCAGCTGCGCCTCCTGCTGATCCGGCAGTTCCTTCACCGCGCTGCCGCGCGTGCCGTGGACCGCGAAGCGCGGGCTGCCGCCGGCCACGAGCATCGACGCCTGCAGGACCACGCGCCGACCCGGGTACTGCAGCACGCAGTGCGCCCAGTCCTCGACCGGGGCGCCCGGACGCAGGGCCGCGAGGTCGGCGTCCACGCGTTCGGGGACGCCGAAGAGCAGGAGCGCCTGGTCGACCAGGTGCGGGCCGAGGTCGAACCAGATGCCGCCCCCGGGCACCGCGGCTTCCCGCCAGCGGTCCCGGACGGTCGGGCGGAAGCGGTCGATCCGCGACTCGAGGTGGACGACGTCCCCGAGCCGGCCGGAGCGGACGAGCTCGGCGATGCCCAGGAAGTCGCTGTCGAAGCGACGGTTCTGGAACACCCGCAGCACCCGCCCCGTCGCGGCCGCGAGGTCGCGCAGCTCCCGCGCCTCCGCGAGACTCAGCGTGAAGGGCTTGTCCACCACCACGTGCCTGCCCGCCCTCAGGGCCGTGCGCGCGAGCGACGTGTGCTGGTCGTTCGGGGCGGCGATCACCACGAGGTCCACGTCCCGGCACGCCAGGAGTGCGTCCATGTCGGGCATCACGACGACGTCCGGCAGGTCCGCGTGCACCGCCTCCGGGCGGCTCGAGACGACATGGGTGAGCGCGACTCCCGCCGTGGCGCGGAGGAGCGGGACGTGGAACGTCGTCCCGGCGAAGCCGTAGCCGATCAGCGCGGTGCGGATCGGTGCGTCGGTGGGGGACATGCGGGACCTCCTGGGTTGGCGGCGGGCACGGGTGCGTCCCCTGCACGCTAGGCCGTGGGGCCGCGGCGGTCCATCGACGCCGCCCAGCCGGTTTGCGCGGTTGCCACGGGCCGGGTATCCTATCCAGGTGCTCCAGCCGGTCCGCCGGGAACGGAGTCACCACCCACCTGGGGGTATGGCGCAGTTGGTAGCGCGTCTGCATGGCATGCAGAAGGTCAGGGGTTCGAATCCCCTTACCTCCACCAGTCAGAAGGCCCGGTCCATGCGGACCGGGCCTTCGTCGTCGTACCGGCCCCGTCGTGACCACTCTGTGCTCCGCGCCCCCGCACAGCACCCCCGCCGGTCACGGCCGGGTTGCGGTCCCGCGTCGATCACGCATCGACGTCGCACAGCCCTTTCACGGCAGGCTCTGGGCGGACAGACTCGAGGCGACCCCGCCCATCGAGCCCGGAACACCGGTGCTGCAGAGGCGGGGGCCGCCGGCCCTGTTCGGCCGACTCAGTGAGGAGCTGCCATGTCCGTCATCCGTACCCGTCGTCCCTCCCTCCGTCACCTGCCCGTCGCCGTCGCCGCCGCCGGCCTCATGACCACCGTCGCGCTCGCCGGCCCCGCCGCCGCCTGGGACGACGCCCATGGCCCCCAGGCCGGCTACTTCCAGGCCGTCGACCACGAGAACGTCACCGCGGCCTTCTTCCAGACCTACGACGGCTACGACCCGGAGGACCTCACGCTCACGATCACGCCGGTGGCCGAGGACGGCACCCGCCTGGAGGGCGGCCAGGAGGTCGAGTTCACCGCCCTGGACGTCATCGACGGCGGCGCCGTGGACGTCCTCGAGACCCGCCGCGCGCTCGGCGCGGCCGGTGAAGGCCTCGTGCGGTACGACGTCGTGGCCGACGGGCAGATGCTGAACATGGGCATCACGCTCCAGGAGGACGCCGACCTCGCCGACGATCAGGGGGCGGCCGTGCACTCCGTCGACGGCCCCCAGGCGGCCCACCTCGGGGACCGGCCCCTGGTCTGGGACTCGGCCATGCAGTCGGCTCCCGGGGTGGAGGGCGCCGAGATCGTCCACCTGGTCGCCGCGCCGACGATGGAGAACACCTACGCGGCGGTCGTGTCCGAGCCGGCCCACGGCGAGGTCTTGGCGTTCCGTGACTCGGAGCACTCCGAGCTCCGTGCCTGGTACATCCCCGAGGAGGGCTTCGTCGGCACGGACACCTTCACCGTCGACTTCCACAGCGATCACGTCGCCCATGTCCAGACCGTCACCGTGCACGTCGGCGAGGAGATCCCCGCCGCGTACGACGGCTTCCTCGATGCCGAGGACGGCGTCCTCAACGGGAAGCCGCTCGACCTGACCGACCCGGACACCGCCGCGGCGCTCGCCGCGTTCCGGGCCGACGAGGCCGCCCCGGCTCCGGAGGATGAGGAGGAGCAGCCCGCTCCGGTCGAGGACGACGCCGACGAGCAGCACACGACCCCGGACACCGTCGAGACGGGGCAGTCCACCGGCTGGTGGCTGGCCGGCCTCGGCGCCGCCGTCGCGGGGGTGCTGGTCGCGGCCCGCCGTCGTCTGGGCCTGACCGACTGACAGCCTGCCGCGCACAGATCCGTCGACGCGCCGCCCCTCTCGCACAGAGGGGCGGCGCGTCCGTGTCGGCATGACACGCGGCCGGCAGTCCGCGGGTCAGTCGCCGAGGCCCGCCAGCAGCAGGTCCAGTCCCTCTTCGAAGGGTGCGTCCGCGTACGGGTTCCGCGCCCCCGCCGCGCGCGTGCCCCCACCCGCCCGGAACGCCTCGGCCGCCGCGCCGAACGCGGGCAGCCGCTCCTGCGCCCCCGCCACCTCGAAGATGTCGGCCGGGGCGTCGACGTCGTACGCGGAACCGTAGATGAACGACTCGAGCGCGATCACCCGGGCCAGCACCTGCTCCGGCGCCAGACCGGTCCGGGCCAGTGCCGCGCACACCGTCTCGTAGACCCGCTGCGTCGACGGGGCGCCCTCGATCGGCAGGGTGGCGATGAGCGGGATCAGCGGCGGATGGGCCGCGAAGACGTCCCGGTAGGAGCGCGCCCACGCCCGCAGGGCGGCGTCGACGGGCGCCTCGCCTCGGATCGCGGCCTCCAGCTCGGTGAGCGAGACCTCGCCCATCACGGCGTCCTGCAGCAGGACGAGTAGCTCGTGCTTGCCCCGGATGTGGTTGTAGAGCGCGCTCGGTGCGACGCCCAGGCGACGGCCGACCGCCGCCATGGTGAGCCCTTCGTATCCCTCGGTGCGGGCGACCGCGAGCGCCGCATCCGCGATCGCTGCGCGGCTCAGAGCGGGGGAGAGGGGTCGTCCGCGGCGGCGGCGCGTCCGAGGCGGTTCAGGGGTCTCGTCCATCCGGCCATTCTGACCCGTGGGACGGGCTGGATATGTCAGGCCGGCTACGAACCGGCCTTCCCTTCCCGGCGCGCGGCCCGTACAGTGAGCGCCGACACTCTAAATGAACGGCATTCACCTGGGCCTCGCCCGATGCCCCGTCCCCGCCAGAGGAGCACCCCATGACCACCGCCCCCGCCACCGTCGGCCGCGAGCGCCGGACGAGCGACGTCGTCGTGATCGGCGCCGGCCCGGCCGGCCTCATGGCCGCCCGCACCGCGAAGGCCCAGGGCCTGTCCGTCACCGTCCTGGAGGCGCGCCGGCGCGTCGGTGGCCGCACCTGGAACGGCCTGGTCGAGGGCACGGACGGCAAGGACCACTTCATCGAGATCGGCGGCCAGTGGATCTCCCCGGACCAGACCCGCCTCATCTCCCTGGTGGAGGAGCTCGGCCTGCCGACGTTCCCCCGGTTCCGTGACGGTCGCAACGTCTATGTGGACCCGCGCGGAGAACGCCACGTCTACGACGGCCTCGACTTCCCGGTGGCCGAGAAGACGGACCGGGAGATGGATCGCCTGATCGCCAAGATCGACGAACTGACCGCCGAGATCGACGCCGCCGCCCCGTGGGAGCACCCGCGGGCCGCCGAGCTGGACAAGATCTCCTTCCGCCACTGGCTGGAGCAGGAGTCCGAGGACCCGGAGGCCATCGACAACGTCTCCATCTACATCGCCTCCGGCATGCTGACCAAGCCCTCCCACACCTTCTCCATGCTCCAGGCGCTGCTCATGTCCGCCTCGGCGGGGTCGTTCCGCAACCTGGTGGACGAGGACTTCATCCTGGACCAGCGCGTCGAGGGCGGCATGCAGTCCGTGTCCCTGGCCATGGCCGCCGAGCTGGGCGACGACGTCGTCCTCGGCCAGCCGGTGCGCACCGTGCGCTGGGCCGAGCCGGACCCGTCCACCGCGGACGAGAAGAACGGGGTGGCCGCGGACGTGCGCAACGGCGTGGCGCACGACGGCGCCGCCGGCGACGTCGTGGCGCTCACCGACGACTACGAGGTGCACGCCCGCTACGCGGTCCTGGCCGTCCCGCCGAACCTCTACAGCCGCATCTCCTTCGAGCCGCCGATGCCGCGCGAGCAGCAGATCGCGCACCAGCACATCTCCATGGGCCTGGTCATCAAGGTGCACGCCGTGTACGAGACCCCGTTCTGGCGCGAAGAGGGCCTGTCCGGCACATGCTTCGGCGGCGGCCGTCTCGTCCAGGAGATCTATGACAACACCAACCGCGGCGAGAACCTGGCCGGTGGCGCCCCGGGCGAGGAGGACCCGCACGGCACCCTCGTCGGCTTCGTGTCCGACGTGTACGCGGAGCAGATGTGGGCGCTGCCGGAGGAGGAGCGCAAGGCCGCGATCCTCGGCGCCATGGCCGAGTACCTCGGCCCCCGGACCCTCGAGCCGATCGCGTTCTTCCTCTCGGACATGGCCGCCGAGGAGTGGACCCGAGGCGCCTACGCCACCAGCTACGACCTCGGCGGGCTCTCCCGCTGGGGCCACCTCCAGAACCGCCCGACCGGCCCCATCCACTACGCGTGCTCGGACATCGCAGCCGAGGGCTACCAGCACGTGGACGGCGCGATCCGCATGGGCGAGGCCGCCGCCCTGGCCATCGCCGAGCGGGAAGCCACCGACGCGGGGCAGCCCACCGGCTGACCGGCCCGACGGACAAGGACATCCTCATGAGCGCATCCACCCCACGACGCCGCGTCGTCGACAATGAGGGACACCAGCACGTGTACCCGACCACCTCCGCCATCGAGCAGGTCAACCTGCTCAACCCGGGCGGGGTGAGCAACAAGGGGCTCCAGGCCGGCAAGGTCGGCCTGCTCGGGGCGGTGGTGATCGGCGTCTCCGTCGTCGCCCCCGCCTACACGTTGACCTCGGGCCTCGGGCCGACCATCAGCACCGTCGGCACCCACGTGCCCGCGATCCTGCTGCTCGGCTTCATCCCGATGCTCCTGGTGGCCCTCGGCTACCGGGCGCTGAACACGCGGGTGCCGGACTCCGGCACGTCCTTCACCTGGGCCACGCACGCCTTCGGGCCGTATGTCGGGTGGATGGGCGGCTGGGGGCTCATCGCCGCCTCCGTGATCGTGCTGTCCAACCTGGCGGCCGTCGCCGTCGACTTCACGTTCCTGCTGCTCGCCCAGATCACCGGGAGCCAGGCCATCGCGGACCTGGCCGGCAACCTGTGGGTCAACATCCCCCTGACCCTGGTGTACCTGGCCCTGGCCGGATGGATCTCGCACCGCGGCATGGAGACCACCAAGCACCTGCAGTACATCCTGGTGGCCTTCCAGATCCTGGCCCTCGGCGCGTTCGCCGTCGCCGCCCTGACGCAGTCCTCCCGTGGTGCGGGCTTCGACCCCACTCCGGTGCAGCTGGACTGGTTCAACCCGTTCACCGCGGGCGACTTCAGTGTGGTCGCGGCCGGCGTCTCCCTGTCCATCTTCCTGTTCTGGGGCTGGGACGTGACCCTCACGATGAACGAGGAGACCAAGGACCCCGAGCGCACCCCCGGCCGGGCCGCCGCCGTCACCGTGTTCGTCATCATCGCCGTCTACATCCTGTCCGCCCTGGCCGTGATCTCCTGGGCGGGCATCGGCTCCGAGGGCCTGGGCGCGGGCAACCCGGACAACCAGGAGTCGATCTTCGCGGTCCTCGCCGGCCCGATCCTGGGCCCCTTCGCCGTGATCATGTCCAGCGCGATCCTCGTCAGCTCCCTGGCCTCCCTGCAGTCCACCATGGTCTCCCCGGCCCGCACCCTGCTGGCGATGGGCTTCTACCGGGCCGTTCCCGCGCGCTTCGCCGAGCTGAGCCCCCGGTTCAACAGCCCGGCCTTCGCGACCTGGGTGTGCGCGGGCTTCGCCGGCCTCTTCTACGTCATCACGCGGCTGCTCTCCGAGAACGCCCTGTGGGACACCATCACCGCCCTGGGCCTGATGATCTGCTTCTACTACGGCATCACCGCCCTGGCCTGCGTCTGGTACTTCCGCCGCGAGTGGTTCACCTCGGTGGGCAACGCCCTCACCACCTTCCTGTTCCCGCTGATCGGCGGCCTCGTGCTGCTGGTGATGTTCTGCGTGACCGCGCTGGACTCCACCGACCCCGACTACGGCTCCGGCTCGTCCGTGTTCGGCGTCGGCACCGTGTTCATCCTGGGCATGGGCGTGCTGGCCATCGGCGTGGTACTGATGATGTGGACGCGGCTGCGCCACCCGGCCTACTTCCGTGGCGAGACCCTGCCGCAGACGGACTCGACTCGACCCGTCCCGATCATCCGTCCGGACGACGACGGCACTGCCGTGGTCCGGGACCCGAACGAGAGGACCCACTCATGAGCACCCCCACCGGCTATCGCGTGCAGGACCCCAGCACCGACCAGGTCGTGGAGACCTTCCCCGCCCTCACCGACGGTGAGGTCGACCAGCTGCTGGCCGCGGCCGAGACCGCCCAGCGCGCGTGGGCCGCCCGCCCCATCGAGGAGCGCGCCGCCATCGTGCAGAAGGTCGCGGACCTCTTCGAGGAGCGCAAGGACGAGCTCGCGCAGATCATCGCCACCGAGATGGGCAAGCGCGTGACCGAGGGCGTCGAGGAGGCGGAGTTCAGCTCGGCCATCTTCGGCTACTTCGCGGACAAGGGCCCCACCCTCGCCGCGGACCGCCCCATCGAGACCTTCGAGGGCGGCCGCGCCATGATCCGCCACCTGCCCCTGGGCGTGCTGCTGGGGGTCATGCCCTGGAACTTCCCGTACTACCAGATCGCCCGTTTCGCCGCGCCGAACCTCATGCTCGGCAACGCGATCGTGCTCAAGCACGCCGAGATCTGCCCGCGCTCGGCCCTGGCCGTGCAGCAGATCATGGACGACGCCGGCGTGCCGGCCGGCGTGTACACCAACGTGTTCGCCACGCACGACCAGATCGCCGAGTTCATCGCCGACCCGCGCGTGGCCGGCGTCTCCCTGACCGGCTCCGAGCGGGCCGGCTCCGTGATCGGCGCGCTCGCGGGCCAGCACCTCAAGAAGGCCGTCCTCGAGCTCGGCGGGTCGGATCCGTACATCGTGCTCGACGCCGAGGATCCGGCCGAGGCCGCCCGCACCGCGTGGGCGACCCGCATGTACAACATGGGCCAGGCCTGCAACTCCAACAAGCGCATGATCGTCTCTGCGGACATCCATGACGCCTTCGTGGCCGAGCTGGTGTCCCTGGCCGAGGCCATGAAGCCCGGGGAGGCCGCGGACGAGGACCCGACGGTCTTCACCCCGCTGTCCTCGCGCGGTGCCGCCGAGGGCCTGGCCGAGCAGGTGGAGCGGGCCCGGCAGCAGGGCGCGACCGTCCACGTCGGCGGGACCGTCACGGACGAGGCGGGCGCCCGCTTCGCCCCGGCCGTGATCACGGGCGTCACCTCCGAGATGGACGCCTACCGCGAGGAGCTCTTCGGCCCCGTCGCCGTCGTCTACAAGGTGGAGTCCGCGGACGAGGCTCTCGCCCTCGCCAACGACTCCCAGTACGGCCTGGGCGGCGCCGTGTTCTCCCGGGACGAGGCCCAGGCCGAGCGGATCGCCCGGCAGCTCGAGGTCGGCATGGCCAACGTCAACACGCCGGCGGGCGAGGGGGCGGAGATCCCGTTCGGCGGCGTCAAGCGCTCTGGCTTCGGCCGCGAGCTCGGCCCGCTCGGCATGGACGAGTTCGTCAACAAGCAGATGTACTTCGTCCAGGACTGACACCCCACGACGACGACGGGCCCGCCTCCGGTGACCGGAGGCGGGCCCGTCCGCGTCCCGCCGGCGTGGCGGGAGCGATGGGTCAGCGACGCGCCTGCCGCACAGCGGGTTCTAGGCTGGCGCGCCCTTGTCCCTTCATCCGAGGCGTGGCCATCATGGACCGGATCCCCGTCGAGAACTGCAGAATCGAGAATGTCTGATGTACCCCACCCCGATGACCTTCGACGTGGCGCGTGCCGGCCGCGCTCTCGCCCAGGTCAGTGTCCGCACCCTGGCCACCGCGGCCGGCCTCGAGAAGGAGCAGCTGCGCCGCTTCGAGAAGGGGCTGGCCGACCTGCGGGTGGATGAGCGTCTGCGTCTGGAGAAGGCCCTGCTGAAGTACGGCGTCGGGCTGGTCCCGGAGGACGAGTTCGGCGGCACGGGGGTCCGCCGGATCTTCTCCGCCGAGAAGTCCCGGCGCATCAAGGCCATGGAGAACGAAGGCGGCCCGGCGTACGAGGACGACATCTGAGTCCTGTGCCGACAGGCGGACGGCCCCGCATCCCGGACAGGGATGCGGGGCCGTCGTCGTCGGTCCGCCGGGGGCGGCGTCTCAGGCGGACTGCAGCGCCTTCGTGACCTCGCTCAGGCCCTCCTTGAGGAGGTCCTCGCCGATGGTCAGCGGCGGCAGGAAGCGCACGACGTTGCCGTAGGTGCCGCACGTGAGCAGGATGACGCCGGTGGCGCGCACGGCCGCGGCCACGGTGGCGGTCAGCGTCGCGTCCGGCGCGCCGGTGGCGGGGTCCACGAACTCGATCGCCATCATCGCGCCGCGGCCGCGGACCTCGGCGATGCGGTCGTCCGCGTTCTGCTCGAAGTGCTCGCGGATGACCTGCTCGATCCGGCGAGCCTTCTCGAGGAGGCTGTCCTCCTCGACGGCCTCGAACACGGCGAGCGCCGCCGCCGTGGCGACGGGGTTGCCGCCATAGGTGCCCCCGAGGCCGCCCGGGTGCACGGAGTCCATCACCTCGGCGCGGCCGGTGACGCCGGAGAGCGGCATGCCGCCGGCGATGCCCTTGGCGGTCGCCATCAGGTCCGGCTCGATGCCCTCGGTCTCGGAGGCGAACCAGGCGCCGGTGCGGGCGATGCCGGACTGGACCTCGTCCGCGATGAACAGGACGTCGTTGGCCTTGCACCACGCGACCACGGCCGGCAGGAAGCCCTCGGCCGGGACGATGAAGCCGCCCTCGCCCTGGATCGGCTCCATGATCACGGCGGCCAGGTTGTCGGCACCGATCTGCTTCTCCAGCGCGGAGACGGCGCGCTGCGCGGCCTCGGCGCCGGACAGGCCGTCGCGCAGCGGGTAGGAGCCGGGCACGCGGTAGATCTCGGGGGCGAACGGTCCGAAGCTGTGCTTGTAGGGCATGGACTTGGCGGTCAGCGCCATCGTCAGGGTGGTGCGGCCGTGATAGGCGTGGTCGAACGCGGCCACGGCCTGCTTGCCGGTGTAGGCGCGGGCCACCTTGACGGCGTTCTCCACGGCCTCGGCGCCGGAGTTGAACAGGGCGGTGCGGGTCTCGCCGGGGATCGGGCTGGTGCGGTCCAGCTGCTCGGCCACGGCCACGTAGCCCTCGTAGGGCGTGATCATGAACGAGGTGTGGGTGAACTGCGCGACCTGCTCCTGGACGGCGGCCACGACGCGCGGGTGGGAGGCGCCCACGGAGGTGACGGCGATGCCGGAGGCCAGGTCGATCAGGCGGTTGCCGTCCACGTCCTCGAGGATGCCGCCCGCGGCGCGGGCCGCGTACACCGGCATGGTGGTGGCCACTCCGGCCGGGACGGCGCGCTTCTGGCGCTCGGCGAGCTCACGGGAGCGAGGGCCGGGCAGCTCGGTGGCCAGATGGCGGGTCTGCTCGAGGTCGGGGGTGGCGGTCATGGGGATGCCTCCTGGGGACGGCTCACGGGGAGCGGGGACGACGGGTGGGCACGACGACGACGCGTCGGGCCGCGTCCTCCCATGGTGGGGCGTCGAGTCCATGCCGTCCAGTGATGATCTGGCATGAAGGCTATGCTCATCCGGCATGGAGGAGAAACTGCTCAGGGCCTTCGTCACAGTGGCCGAGGTCGGCACGGTCTCGGGGGCCGCGATCCGCCTGGATCTCGTGCAGTCCGCGCTCAGTCGGCAGCTGCAGCGGCTTCAGCGTGAGCTGCGCCTGCCCCTGTTCGCCCGGGTCGGCGGCCGTCTCGAGCTGACGACGGCCGGCGAGGCGTTCCTCCCGGTGGCGCGCGAGGTCCTCGTCGCCCATCGACGGGCGGAGCAGGCGGCCCGCGCGCTCGCCTCCGGTCGGCTCACGGACGTGGCCGTGGCCGCGCCGGGCACCACCCTCATCGACGTCGTGCTGCCGTTCGTGGCCACCTTCGGGGAGGAGGACCCGCGCCCGCGCGTCGCGGAGACCCAGCTGGACGACTCGCTGCTCGACGCCGTCGCGCGGCACGACCTCGTGGTGATGCCGACGGTGCCGCCGCCCTCCGTCGCGTCGCTGCCGCTGATGGACCTGCCGGTCTGGGCGTACGTCGCCCCGGGCCACCCCTGGGCGGGCCGGACGCGGGTGTCCCTCGACGACCTCGTGGCCCAGCCCGTCGTCGCGCCCGCCCGCACCTTCATGGCTCGGCGCGTCCTCGACGGCGCCGTGGCCGTGGCGGGCCTCACGCCGCCGGCCCTCGTCGAGGCGAACTCCGGGCGGGTGGCCCAGGCCCTGGTCGCGACGGGGGCGGGCGTCGCCGTCGTCACGGAGGACCCGGCCTTCGGGTTGACGCCGGTGCGGGTCATCGCGCAGGGGCGGACGCTCACGGTGCGACTGCACGCGGCATGGCGGGAGGATCACTTCGCCGCCGAGACGCTGGAGGCGATCGCCCGCCGGCTGCAGGCCTTCGTCCGGGACCGCTATGCCGAGCCCGGGGATGGGGCGTCTCACAGGAAGAGTGAGTGAATTCGGCGGCAGTGGACAGGCAGCGCTCAACATATGCACAAGTTGCAGATAGGGTCGAGGTGTCCGTGACCCACATCACCTGCACCGACCCCGGGTGACCCACGCCCGCACCGCCGAACCGGAGGACCCCATGTCCCTGCAGTTGCCCGCCCGCCTGTCCGCCACCGCCCTCGGTGCCGCCGTCCTCGTCGGCGTCGCCGCCGCCCCGGCCCACGCCGCCACCTGGACGCCCGAGCACGGCACCCCGTCCGGCACGTTCGTCCGCGCGGACGAGGACCTGATGGAGTTCGTCCTCTACGACAACTTCGCGACCGAGGACATCCGCGCCGTCGTCGTCACCGCGTCGGGGGAGGAGACCGAGATCCAGGTCGACTTCATCACCGAGGACGACATGGGCGCCGTGTTCCTGCGCGACATCGAGCAGGCCCTCGGCGGCGACCTGGCTCAGCCCTACGAGGTGCACGTCTACGGCGCCGGCCAGCTCGCCTTCGGCGCGGCCTTCGCCGCCGACGGCACCATGACCCCGATCGAGGCCGAGGAGTTCATCCCGTTCGAGGACTGGGCCGAGGTCGCCACGTGGCGCGTCTACACGGACCAGAACGCGACCGTCGTCGAGTCCCTCGTGACCGAGGACGGCGGCGTGCCGAGCCCGATCGACGCCGAGCTCACCGTCGCGCCGCAGCACGGGACCGTCGAGATCGGCGGCACCTCCTTCGGCTACACCCCGGACAAGGACTTCCTCGGGACTGACACCTTCACCGTGGTGATGACCGCGAACGGCGTCACCCGCACGGTCGAGTTCACCGTCGAGGTGCTCGACCTGCCGGGCGACTCCACGCCCACCCCGATCGACCCGGCACC